>DITF01000284.1 GCA_002422125.1 bacterium UBP17_UBA6191 | reverse complement strand
AACGGACGCATCTTCTGAGGTAACAGGCCGGTTTGATAATGGTTCTGGGGTAGATTTTGATAAGGTTGGGACCGCAGATATGAGAGTGGTAGTTCGGCGACCAAATGGTACGGAAATCCCCGGAACCCTAGTCACACAGCCACCTAATGGCTTGGTATATCTGTTGCCTCTGGTTGAACAGATTTTTGGCTCAGAATCGAGTACTGGAAATCCGGACGATGCCAACAAGCCCGAAGCGGGGGCCTATACGGTGCAGGTATCCCTGATTGATAAGGTAGGCAATAAGGCGGTGGAGTCCATCGTATTTAATATGGATGTAGAGCCCATTAACGCAGCATCCATTCAAGTTTCACTCAAACCCATCCCATCACCGGCTGCGGCTGGGGGTGTTAATTTTTCCTTAAAGAATCCAATCAAAGGTTCTGAAATCCCAGATCTTCCTTCTATGGTGGATTTAAGCACCCTGGATTCCGTAAACCAGTTAGATGGATTTGACATTTGCTCCACCGATCCGACCTTTAGTGTGACTCGCTCTACCATTGAGCTTAAGGCTCGCTTAAACGGCCCAGATACCGTTGCCCGTAGCTTGATCATTACCGGTACCGTAGATGCGAATGCTACCAATACCTGTGGCACTGCAGGGCAGGGAGTCTTTACAGTAGTAAAAGAAAGGCAAAAGGAGATTTTCCCAAATTTGCCCTTTGACTTTCCAAATCCGGCTGCGATTGGAGATCATGTTCGTCCTGGGGAAAAAGACCCAAGATTTGGTCAGTATGACGGGCCGTATCTGGTAGAAGTTTTGGCAGTAGATGGACCAGGAAATGTATCTAATGCCATTCGCAAGGAATTTTTATTAGATACCACGGCCCCCTATACCGAAAGAACCTTTCCTGAAGAAAATCAAAAAATCAACACACCGCTTCGTCATGTGTCGGCAGTTGTAGTCGATCCATCTCCGGCCAGACTTCACACTTTTGAGCAAAGTGGTAAAGTGAATTTTGGATCTGGTATTTCAATTAAGGCATCCAAGATGAATCTTCGTTTGCCGGCCCCATACCGTAGCAATCTGAGCACCACATTGTTTGATACTGCCGATGGAAATCGATTAAGAGGGGTTTTGGATTTTACTCACAATCCCAATTCCTTTGATCCTACCCTGCCTACCTTCAATCCCAACGATGATGCCTACCGGGTTTTACTGGAGATTGTGGATAATAATGCCAACACAGTCACCCTGCCCGTGGATGGAAGCGTAGATGGAATTTATACTGTTGAAGTGGTTCCAGTAGATAATTCGGGTAACAACATCAATGACGCCATTGGCAAAGGCGGGTTTAGGGATGTGGTAGATGGCGTAGTCAGGCCCAAAGAGTTAAAAAGAGAGTTTCGCTTTCTTTTGGATACGGTGCCGCCAAACCTGACATTTTCTCCAATTGGAGCGGCCCAGACAGCCCCGAGTGAGTTAAATGTGAATGGTGGAGCCTTTGAGTTAAAAGGCAAGGTTCGGGATTTGTCGGCCAGAACTCCAGCTACTGAGGCCATACGAGGTGGGTCTGGTATGGACAGGGTTGAATACAGTCTTGTGCTTTTAAGACAGGATGGGACCATGGTAGATTCGGTGCCGGGTGATGGGCAGGATGTTAAGCCTAAAAACAACCCGATTTTGAAAGATGTTAAGGCAGAACTTAGTGCAATTACCGATCCATCTCTGGATCCGTCTGTAAGTTCCACCAGGCCATTAACNNCGCGATCTTTTAATGGTGGAGCATACCTGGACAATCAAGGGTGTTTTACCGCCCCCTGACGAAATTATTGTGCCCGATTTAAACACAGTCGCAAACTATGTCTTAATAGTAAAAGCCATTGATCAGGCTGGAAATATCTCGGAGCGAAGAATTGTCATGAAACTTAATTCTGGCCTTTTACCACCGCCCGAGTTGGTTCACCCCAATCTAAACGGAGCCTTAAAATCTCCGGCCGTAGTCTTTGAATGGAAGCCGGTGCCTGAGGCGGCGGAATACATTTTAAATCTGAGTCATCCTACAGGTCAGTTGACGACTTTTGCAGTGGTGAAGGGTGGGGATAACCCCAATGTGCGCTGGAACCAGATTCTGACTACTCAGGGAGAGTATGAATGGTGGGTGTTATCGGTGGATTCTGTTGGTAATGCCGGGCAAAAAGGTCTGACTCGCAAGTTTCGTTATGATAAGGATGCTCCATTTATTGAGACATTATCCTGGTCTGATCTAAGTCCTGAGGCGACCACTAGAATGAGTATTGGCACCTTTAAATTGCAGGTTGTATTTAACGAAGAATTGGGTAAGTGGCCAAAAGTCACCTTTAAGCCCTTACAGACATCTGTTCCCGAACAACTAATTACTACAGCCAGAGTTTCAGGCCGAACATGGGAAGGGGTGGCTACCATTCCCACCACGGCTACCAATCTATGGGATGGAAAGGCTACTTTGGAGATCAGTCAAGCTGAGGACAAGGCCGGAAATTTAATGATCGTCAATCGTAACTACGATTTTACGATTGATACGGGGCCTTCTTATTCTGTGAAGTATTTTGAAAACCCTGTTTATCGCACAGAAGTAGTCATGGTGGTTAAATCCACGGAAAATCTTTTGAATGTTCCGGTGCTGACTGAGCCAGTGGGGGTCAGTCTGGCTACAGGTTCCATGCTAAGAATTTCTGATTCCGTGTTTGCAGCTAATTTACGCATCACGGCCTCTAACGATACCACTGGCAAGGTTAGAATCAGTGGGACAGATTTAGATGGAAATACAGCCAGTAGAGTGCTGACATTTCCAGTATCGGTCTTAAAAACCAATCAATCTACCCGAGTTTTATCCAGCGGATTCGTTTTAGATTTCCCAAGTGGCAGCGTTTCTCAAGACACTCCGGTAATGGTTCTGCCTCGGGAAGAGTTTTCAGAAATTCCTCAGATCAGTGCCAGTGTTGGTTCAGTTTCCAAAGAGGCGCAGGAACTAAAAAAAGTTATGGATATGGAGCTTATCTCCCCCACAGATATTCAGTTTTTGCAGCCTGTGAATGTGGAGATAGCTTTAGGCCAGCCACTAGGACCCCAGCAGGGAATATTTTTAGCCAGCGGAGGACAACTGGAACTTGTCGATGCTAATTTTCGCAATGGGTTATATCACTTTTCTCTCATGCGCTCTGGCCAGATTATGATTTTTGAAGATGTTAAGCCACCAGTGCTGAGTCTTGATTCCAGTATCGAACAAGATGGGGTGAATGCCATGAACCCTAAAGTCAAGTTTGAGGCGAAGGACCTTGGTTCTGGTTTACGGCAGGATTCAATTCAAGTAATTCTAGCTGGTCAGCAGATGGCCTTTCAGGAGGTTGATACCCAGGGTGCATATGTTTATGCCATGAAGGGCAAGATCGCTAACGGGGACAATGAATTGCAGATAGAGGTTTCAGACCGATTGGGCAATCTCTCCGTGCTGAAGTCAACCGTGCAGGTGCTGGGTCCAATTAGAATCTCAGCCATTGCCTATCCAAATCCGGCTCGCAGCTTTTCCATGTTGTCCTATGATTTAAGCCGGGCTGCTGATCATGTTGAGCTTAAAATTTATGATGCGGCGGGTTCAATGATTCATTCTATTAACTCCGCTCAGGATCCTTTAGTGACCACATTGCGAGGCAAAAATGCCTGGAGATGGGGTCTAACTGATCGCAGAGGTCGTAATGTGGCCAATGGGGTTTATTTTGTGCAGGTGGTCGCTAGAGATCGGGATGGTCATCAGGACAAACAAAGAATTCGGATGGCTGTACTACAATGATTTTTTCTAAACAGGAAACATTTTTAATCAAGGTCTCGTAGGAAACTACGGGAGTAAACTATGAAAATTATTCACTACATCGGGTCATTGTTCACAACGGGGTTTATCTCTGTGGCTGTTTTGTCAGCAGATGTATCCTCCCGCATTGAGCGAGCCCTGATATCTTCTCCTGAATCTTCCGTTGAGCTCGAGTCTTTTCAAACAGAAGACTCCCAGGTTCAATGGGCCTTGGATACTGCAAAAAAATATCAGGATGCAGGGGACTGGGATTTGCGTAATAAGTTTTTGTCTCTTAGCTTGGTTCTTTTGGAAAGACAGGAGACCACCAAATTTGTTCAGGAAGTAGCTTCTGGACCAAGAGCCTCCGAATCCTCAAGACGATTCCAATTTCAAAGACTATATGGGGAAGGCAGCACTTACGGCACTGAAGAAGTACAGTCTCAAATCAGTGATGCCGTTCAAAAAGAGGTAGATGGTGAGGGATGGTTTATTTCCATCCTGGAAAAGCTTGGGGTTTTGACTGAAAATTACAAAGAATTAAACGACAAGTTGCGCCTTGAGTATCCAAATCTCTCCCGTGCTGAACTAGCAGATATTTTAATCAAGCAAGCGGCTCGCCTGACAGCAGGAGTTGGTTTTGCAACTAACCTGCCCGGTGCCATTCCTGGAGTTGGCCCAGCGGCCTCCATGGCTTTGAGCGTTGGTGGCATGGTTCCTGACATGATTTATCTGTTCAAGCAACAAGCCACCCTGATTTTTAGAATTGCTGATTTGTATGGCAAAGACATGAAAGAAGGGGAACGAGTTACTGAGGCATTGATTCTGTTTGGAGTTGCCTCAGGAGTTTCGGCAGCAACCAAAGCTATTGAACAGTACACAGAGAAGGCCTTTACAGTTTATGTTCAATCCAAGGTGACTGAGGAAGCTGTTCAGAGTACAGTTGCTAAACTTGCGGCCATGCACCCATTGCTTCGCGACATCATTACAACCTTGGTCAGTAAAGAAATGATTACTCAGGCAGGGGTTGAAAAAGCCGCTAACTCCCTAATTCCACTGGTTGGGGCCGGTATTTCTGGCGCTATGAACTATGTGTTTACCAAACAGGTTGGTAATGTTGCCAAAGCATTTTATGGGGACGATTCAGCCGACAGACTCCAGACAATCAATAACTTGCAGATGCCTAAGGTAGAGCTTGCTATGTTTCGTTCTCTGGTATCTGTAATTTTGGCCGACGGGGTTAAAAAACCAGAAGAGGTTTTGGCAATTCAAAAAATAATGGGTCGGTTCGAACATCATCGCACTACGGTTGAGAAAATGTTAAATGGAGATCAGAATCTATTGGATCGCACTGACTACGACATTGCCTCTGAAAGTGTTCAGGTCAAGGAACACATCCTGTATGCTGTGGTTTCAATGCAGTTTGTGGATAACGAGCGGCATCCGGCTGAAGTTGAATTGCATGAAAAAATTCTGGAAAAGTTTCAGATTTCTCAAGATCTGGCTAAAGAAGTAGAAGGCAGAGTTCGCGAAGAAAGAAGTATTTCGACTGAGGCTGATGCAGGAATTTTAAGCAAAGTTTACAGGCAGTATCAGAAGGCGATTGGGGCTCGAGAAGAGGTTGAGTTTTAATCACTGTAGACAACTGGCATTGGTTGAAAAATCCTTGCCCATATTCCATAGAGGTTATTAGAGATAATCATAGTGGGATTGGGTGGGGATTTTTTCATTTAAACAGGGACTAAGGCTTGACATACAAAAACAAGCCTTCATAATGGAAATTTGTCATATAGTTATCACAACTTTAGGCTTAGGAAGACGAGTGCATGAATGTGAATATCAATTCTTTGCAGCCACTGATGAAAGTGGATAACATCGCAGCCAAAAATCGCGTGTTTGTGAATCGCAATTTAAGGTTTGAGCATATAACCCACATGGGCTTTGATATGGATCACACTTTGGCTGTTTACAACCATGAACTTGAGATTCTGGCCTATAACCTTACCCGTGACCGCTTGGTGGACGAATTTGGCTACCCAGAAGAATGTAAATCGATTGAATACAAAATCGGTAGTGTGGTGCGGGGCCTGATTATAGATAAACGCAAAGGCAATCTTATAAAGCTTGATCAGCACAAGTATGTTGAGGATGCTTATCACGGCACACGGGAGTTAAACAAGGAAGAAAGAAAGGCTATTTATAACTTGCCTGGGGAAAGGTACCGTCCAGACTCTGAAGACTATCGCTATCTGGATACTTTGTTTTGTTTGCCCGAGGCTCGGCTGTTTATGGTGCTAGTCGATGTTGTGGATATGCACCCTGAATTTAAGAAGGCTTACAAGGACATAGCCCACGATATTCGTGTAGCTATCGACTCAGTACACCAGGATGGAAGCCTAAAGGCTGTTATTAGCCAGAATCTGGATTTTTACATTGAAAGAGATCCCATGCTTCCCTGGGTTTTGTATCACTTTATCCAAGGCCATAAAAAACTGTTTTTACTGACAAACTCTGAATACTACTACACAGATATAGTAATGACTTACTTGTTAAATGGGGTGGTTCCCGGTATGGAGTCCTGGCAGGATTATTTTGAAATGATTGTGGTCTCAGCTCGCAAACCAGGTTTTTTTCTTAAGGAAGCTCCCATGGAAAAAATCTCTGAGGATGAAAAGGGACGGGCCCTTGATGCCCAAATTGCTTCCAGAGTGTATCGCGGAGGATATTTTCGCGAACTTGAAAAAGAAATTGGTTCCAGCGGTGAGAGGATTTTGTATTTTGGGGATCATACTTTTGGAGATATT
>DITF01000100.1 GCA_002422125.1 bacterium UBP17_UBA6191 | reverse complement strand
TAGCATCTGTATATTGGAGATCCCCAAGTCCATGATTTCTCTGACTGGAAATACAGTCAGCAGTTCGAAGACTGGCCCCAAGATTTCCATTCATGGGCCTCATGGCACTATCTCGATTGCCGCAAAACCCTGATGTATCGGGAACACCTGCCAAAACAGCCAGGGCCTCAGGACCGATTGTAACCGCTCTCATGGAACCCCCAGATGGATAACTCAACTGCATACGATTGTCATTACGAAACGCAAATACAATTCCGTCATTATTGGTAATCTCAAGGGGCCTTCCAGTGGCACTACCGACAAATTGCGGCAATTTAAGCGACAAAAATACCGGATTATTGGTATTGGAATAATTGTATTCGGTAATGGTTGTGTCCTTCAGAGTCATAATAATCGTGCTGTCAGCGCTAGTCAGTCGAACAGGCTGAGTACGAGCCTGAAAAACTGAAGCGGCAATTTTGGAATTGTCTATGCGCCTAGCAACCTCTGAGCTTAATTTACTACCCGAAATGGAGCGATCAGCAAAGTCCTCATTTAACAAAGGCTTAATGCCCCCAGAGGAAAATCGACTTCTTTCAATACTACCTAAGGTCAGCTTGCTGGCAGTTATGGTTCTTACCGCAATGTCGGCAAAACCAATACCCTCATCCTGAAGGTGAGTTGCATTAAAGGCCCCTGCCTGAAAATCGGCATCCGTTAGAGAAAAATTGGCTATGCGGCTATTTAAAATTCCTTCTGTAGCAAATGCGTCAGTTCCTAAAACGCCTAAGGCATTTACGGTAATAGAGCTATCGGCTAGATCCGCTCCTTGGATGTCTCCATCCAAAAGGCTGATTGAGGCGATAGACGAGTCAGCAAAATCCTCATTAGTTACTGAATCCGCAGCAATCACAGAGGCCGAAAAAATTCCCGATTGCTGAATCTTGGTGTTAGTGCCAGTCAGATAAGTTAAAAGTTTCAAATCCGGAGAAACAATAGAAAAACTAGTGTTAGGAAGAGCTGGTCGAGAATACAAAACATCTCCACTGCTCATGAGCTTATACTCAAAAAGGGATCCGGCTGGGCCTGGTCTATCGGAAAATGAAATCAGGGGATAAGCCCCAGCTAAACGATCATCCAAAGTAGAGGCCAGAGTGAAGGATTTAGATTGAAAATTATCAAAATCAGTCACAGAAATAGGGAAGGGTATTTTGAAACTGTTATTGACCTCCAACCTAGCCACATCTACAGGCAAAGCACTGAGGGCCACTTTTCCCGAAGTTACAATCTGCGCCAATTTTGAATCTGAGATATTGGCACCAATCAGAAACTTGTCCCCCATGATGGTGCCATCCTGGATTCTAGCCGAATCAATCAGATTCTGGGGCAGGGACTTGACCTCGCGATTATTAAATGCGTGGGTATGCAAATCATCGGCCTGTCCCCCACTTAACATTGTGGTCAGTGAAGACAAAAGGCTTGATGCTCCCTCGTTCAGATGCTGCTCCAAGGTATGACTCTGCCCAATAATCTGATTTAAATTAACCCCAGTCACCACAGAGCCTACTTGCAAGGACATTAGTCCTGTCAAATTGAGGTTCTGAAACACATTGCTGGCATTCGTTGTATTAACCATGGAACCACTGACTAACAGAGAGCGACCAATCGACAATTCCCCGGCGGGGGTAGTTGGTGTCGTCATATCCCCAAGATTGTCCATAAACAACATCAACTGGTTACCACTTCTGATTTGAAAACCCTGACGGGTAAAAATTCCAGAACTAGCCACCATTCCCCCAATGCTTCTTAACTCTCCATCCTCGTTGACCCGAAAAATTGTATCGTTGACCGTACGAACGCTGTTTTTAATGAGGAACTGATCGATATTTGATCTTGTTTCTCGCGAGCCATCAATCGTAAAACTCTGAATGTTCATGCGATCATGGGAGTGAGCCGTGACATAAGCCGAAGGTGGGCGACTGCCAAGACTTAAGGCATTATCGGCGGTAAAAGCATAGGGTTTGGTAGCCAGAATCTGATCGCCTAAAAGCCCCCCAACGGCCCTGGGCCCCACTGAAATCTGTAAGGTATATGGGGAGTCAAATGTTAGTTGGGCACCAACTCCGGTACTTAAATCCACTGTGAACGAAAACTGGCCGTTTTCTACGGTCACATCATTGATAGTCTGGGTAAAGGTCGGAATACTTTGGCTGGTTTGAGAAACAGGTAAAATCTTTACCAAAAAATTTCGTTTTTCTGTGCCTGACAGACTCGTCATTCCGTCCGTCGATAGCATGCGGCCCGAAACTTCTATTGTGCGTGGAACCTCAGCAAGCAAGCTTGTCCAACTATTCAGCATCATTATAATATAAACTAACCTGAACATGGTTTCATCCTATGGCTGAAAGCAACACACAAAACGCGTTGTATCCACGGTATCAACATCTCGGGTACTGTAGTTAAAATCAGTATTGGTACATGGAAGAACAGTTGGGCTAACGACTACGGTATGGACATCGCCAGCACCATTTGTATCTACCATATCTCTAGTCATATAATTGGTCTGTATCAAAAAATTGGCTCGACAAACCCGGACAATCTGCTGGGCCGAGCATACCTGAGCTCCCTCATTGTTACAAACCTGCATGGCACTGTAAAAATTTGCCGCCACTCCCGGTGTAACTTCCCGTGCACAAAATCCCCCCCCCTGAGCCTCTTCGGCTGCGGCTGCCACTAATCTATAGCCAGTATCTGCAATCGATGGACAATCTGCCGAGGCCACCGGGGTCTGCTTGGGTACGCCAAACAAAACCGACATATCATAAGCATTCAGGGTCAGAACCGTGGTGTAGGCACTGGACTTCACGCTCAACCTTCCATCCAGATGCAGGGCCAGATATTCCTCATTTACTCCAGACTGGGAGTTATCAACTTTCATGGCAATAGAATTTCCAATGGTACCCGGTAGGTTTGGAATGGCATTCGGTGCCATTTGAATGGCAGTCTGATTGGTATTCTGATGGTTTATTGTCATTACAGCCGTCGTAGGATTACTAACCCGAATGTTGATTGGTTCCGCCCGTAAAGCAATCACATTGTCCCGTAAATGATGATTCAGAATAGAAGCTGTCGTGAGCTTTGAAGCCGTTAAAGTAGAAACGGCAATAAACTCTTCCGTAAGTGTCAGAGAAACTATATGCTCTGGGCCAATGGAGTTTGTAGCAATATTTTCAGCTCTGAGGGATTCTCCCTGAATTTTTGCCCCGGTAATTACCAAATCCTGAAATTTAACATTAGTAATTTTTCCCTCTTCAGGATCTGATTCCTGGTTTCCATAAATTTTCTCAATCGTGATGGCTCCATTGGCTATTTTTTCGTTGGTGATTGCACCAAGCGCGATTTTGTCCGCCGTGACCGCTCCGGTTGCAAGCTTAGCAGTAGAAATGGAAGCATTCTGAAGCTTTGTATTTGTAACGGCCCCATCCTGCAATTTGGCTCCCTGAATGGAATTATCGATTAGCTGGGTATTACTGATGACCCCGGCCTGAATATTGGTCCCAGTAATCATGGCCGTATCCCCAAGGAAGCGAAACTTGTTAAACTCCATTCTAGCTCGATTCCCCTGCGGTTTAATCAAGAGTCTTACCTCTTCAGAACCTAAACCAAAGGCCCTTCGAAACGACAAAGCCCCATCGTTTTCTAAAACCCAACGAAACTCTGAGGCAAAAGATTTGGCCTCAAACAAAGCATTTCCAGAAATGCCGTTGGTGGCAATAATAGTCATGCGTTTGGAGCGCAGTTCATCAAAATCATTTCTGGTGTTGATACTGCCTGCCTGATTTCCCGAAAAACCGGCACCAAATACATTATTCCGATTCTTAAAGGCCAATTGCTGAGGCAAGGCAGATTCAGCAATTTTTCCCACTGAAGTAATATTGGCCAAGGCTGTATCCGGGATATTGGCATTATCGGCAATATCTTCATTACGAATGCTTCCATCGATAATCGTCTGACTCGTGACAATCGAAGACTCCAGTGAGTCTGCTCCAAACATATTATCTTTAACGGCATGGGTGTGCTGGCCAGCGGTGACTACCTGACCACTCGTCAAAGATATGAGCCCTTGCATCAGAGGGGAAGTGGGATGATCTTCAAGACGATGGGTTACCCCGATTAAATTTACAGTGGCCTCACCACCTGGCCTAGCGATTAAAGACGAAACCCCAGAAAAACTCAATTGTCCATCAACCCGCACACCTTCAAGTCTGGAGGTTCCGGTTACATTCATGGTTACGGCCGAGGAGGACCCACGATACTGAAGATTTCTTAAACTAAGGTCCCCATTAGAATTAACATTGCTGACCACCGATCGTCCATTGGCATCAAAAACGGATAAACCTGATTCTGAAATAATATTTCCTGATAGTGACATCAAGCCCACTTTAGTGATGCTTCCTTCAGAGTCCACAGTAAACACCGGAGCTCCCGGTAAACCAGGTTGAGATCCATTTACTACCGTAAAACGATTGCCAGCACTTGGTACACCTTGGCCAGTGCCATCAATGGTAAAGCTCTTAACCGCCGAGTCATGCCCATGACCAACCCGTGAATAGGCTGAGGCCAATAATCCACCCAATTTCAAAGCATTTTTGGCCGTAAAGGCATAGGGCACGGATACCAAAGGCACAGCGCCAAGATTGCCTCCACCAGCGGTTAAAACTACCAATTCTAAGGCATACTGCCGATCAAAAGGCAGAGTGTCCGGCACAGGAATTTCTAGATCATATACTCCATCTTCGACAATCACATTGTTTAAGGTATGCGAAAACACGGTTTGATCCAAAAGCCCCCCAGGTAGATAGGGGCGAAAATTTACTGTAATCTGCTTTGCTGTCTTTCCAAAGATCGGCCGTGACAAATCAGTAGGAGATGCTGGCAATGTCATGAATCTTCCCTGAACTTGGAGGAATTGCGGAACTGCTGCCCAAAACCTGCACTGAAAACAGAACAGGAGCAAAAGCCCAGCAATTGTCCGACAAAAACTCATGTAATTCTCCCAAATTTGTCAATATTTTTTGCCATTATACAAAAACCCCTCAGTTCGGGCAATCAACTCCAGGTGTATTGCAAGGCCGACAATTTCCGGTTGAGGTCAAAACCATGCTCGCACCCTGGCTGGAAAAACAGGCATAATCTGCTCCGGCCCCTGGGGCAAAGGTTCCTGTCTGTAAAATCACTCGTTTACCCAAGTTATTACAAACCACTGCATCTTTTAAGGCTGAAGTAGCATCTGTGTCACAAAACAAAACCCGTCCTGTGCTCAAGGCACTGGTAGCGGAGCTGTCAAATCGGGCTACCACCTGACCTCCGACAGAAAAATCTGTCAGTACAACCGTAGTGGTCTTTGCAATCAACTCCTCAGCCGCAACATTTACAACAGCACGAAACTCAAACAAAAGGTTGGGATCGGTTGGGACCCTGCCATCTCCTAAGGTTACATAAGCCCTTTCACGATCACGAAGTGGTGTCGTATTTTGCAAGGACTCGGCCGGGCTGGGTCGATAGGAAATAACTGCCGTCTGCGTTGGTAAAATATCAGCCGAAACACCAATCTGGGCCGCAGTAAAAAATTTATAGGGAGCTCCAGGATAATCCACACTAGACACAGGTGGGTTAAGATTAAAATTGATAACAATTTGCTGCTGTCTCTCTGTCTCACGATTGCCACGCAAATCGACGGAATAAAATTGGAATAGATATACCCCTTCCTGATTTAAGGCCACCGTGGCCGTCGATATGGCCTGCACAAAGGTACTGGTCACTGCGGAAAGTTGTGAAATCGGTTTGTCTTTTTCGGATATTTTATAAAACAGACTGGCATTCTCTTCATTATTGGAAAGTACAACATTGATGGCACTGCGGTGCGGGCCTTGAATGGTATCTACCCCGGTGGAAAAAATGACCGTCACCGGAGCTATGTTATCTACAAGCTCAAAAGACACGGGAACTACATTGCCTCCCGTAGCCGCTTGTCCATTACCAACAAGCTCTGTACTTTCTGAGGGTGAGAGATTGACAGAAATTTCCGGTGTAGATAATAGCGGCAAACAAGAACTGTCTTCGGGATTGCAGGTACTGGAATAAGCTTGAATCGTAACTAGTCTTCCTGTGCCTGCTGGGACTCTTAGAACTGCAAAGGATTGAGTTACCGGGTATACCCCCTCTGCGAGTTTAATTCGGGCTGAATCGGTTACCAAGACCCGAAATTTCGCGATCTGATTTTTGATGGATTGAGATAGGGAAAAAAACTTCAAATATTCTTTTTGCCTGGTCTCTTCACTTAGATTTTCGGCAGAATCGTATAAAAATGTTCCCCTTTGGCGGTAACCCTCAACCTGAAGTAAATCAAAATCAGACACAGCAGACAAGGACAGGCTAGCGACTGTAGGAAATACGATTCGTAGGTTGGATTCCTGAGTGCCGCCACCAAGGCCGGTTCCAAGGCCAGAGCCAGTGGTACCACTTCCTCCACCTCCACCTCCGCAGCCAGAAAAAAGGAGTGCCATAAGTAACATAATGATTAAGGTATTGCGTCCCATAACTCTGTTATCGTGTAAATCCTCAGGAGTACTGAGTTCTAAAGACACAATTGAGTTTTTATGAGGAAAAATTGTTTTACCAGCTCGGGAGATTCCAGAATCCAATTTGAGTCTCATCGGCATCAGTAATCGTAAGCCTTTCGCGTTTAAGGCTCGATAAACTGACCCGATAAATTTCAAAATTGTTATCATAATTGCTGGTGAAATATATCCACTGATTCTCTGGGTCCAGAACAAGATTGCGATTGAGGAAATTATGTTTCCAAAGAATTTTTGTGTGTCTGTTTTCAATATCAAACTCACAAAGTACAGTATCCCACCCCTCCTTTAAAGAAGCCTTACTTGCCGAATAGTAGAACTTGCGCGAGTCGGAGCTAAATACTCCAGAAACCTCATCTACGGGTTCTGCTAGCACTGGAATTCTCTCCTGTTTTGTAGGATCTGCCAAGAGGAAGTTAC
>DITF01000340.1 GCA_002422125.1 bacterium UBP17_UBA6191 | reverse complement strand
TTTCCTGAATTAAACTCTGGGCCGCTTGGTAATCCTCCAGATCCATTAAATCGTTGATTTTTTGAATGTCCTGGCTCAAATGACGATTATCCTGTGTCATGAGTGATGCCAAAGGGTCGTTGCCAATACCTAGCCTTTTTAGTTGCTCTAATCTGTCAGCCACAGAACGGGACTTGTCTACCTGAGGTGCCTCGCCTGCATACAGTAGCTCCTTCTGGGCCTGGGAAAACTGGGAAGTTGCCATTGTGGGAGGGCTATCACTACCTCGCCCCAATTCTCCAAACACGGGTACAAACATATCTCCCCCAGTTGCAAACACCGACCTCTTATCATCTTTTGCCAAGGGGATAACGGAAGGCACTAACTCAAGATCCCGCTGTTCGATTGGCATTTGGTTTCTGCGGCTTTCAATGGGGTTATCAAAAAACATGGACATTAGATACAACAATAGACAGCCTACAGACAGAATAAAAAACAGGACCAGTCTATCCATACCTTACCTCACAGAGTCGGAGTGGACGGAGCCGGGGCTGGAGCATCCAGACTCTCAAGAAAGTTTTTGACTCCATCGTCGCCTGTGCCAGTAAGACGATTTTTCATGTTTAGTGCCATTCCAGAAATTTTGGGGCTGATGGAAATTGTGTACCAACGAAGTGGAACTCTGGACCGTGGATCTTCCTGTAAAAAAGTGTTGGCATCAAAGGCTACCAATAAATTAGAAGACTGTGGAATATGAACCTTATTTAGAATATTTGCCACCAGATTTCCCAATACAGCTACAGTACCTTCCGGTTTTACGCCCTGATAGGAATAAATGCTGGCTTCGATCACTTCGCCCTTTAGTTTCATCATCCCCTTACCTGATTCAGGCTCCTCGGCATTGATATAATATAGATTGAGATGATCTTTTAAGGGGTCAGCGCGTTTCAAACCAAAAATTTCTGGGGTGTCTTCAGTAGCTTTAAATATATTGGAGTTTGGAACATGGGCACTAGCAATTGTCGCTACCCCTCTGTAAGTCATGGCCCTTTTCATGACCAGTTCATCCACCCACAAATTACCATCAAGCATTATCTCATTGGAATTTATACTCCCACCTTGCGATTTCATATAGGCTTCTAGGGATGGAAATTTTCGCGAAGCCGTACGCATGAAGGGTTTAAAATTGGAAGGGAAAATGGCGGGTATGGGCAAAATGTCATTGGCCCCGAGGCCCCGACTAAGGCGGTTTTGCCTTACGGCCGCCGTGGCCCCACTTTCAGCCATCTGAGTCAGCCCTCGTCCCAATACGCTCAAGGGATTATTTCCTTCATTGGTGTTACCTGAGGCATTTAAACCCTGTAACCCGGCTGTAATCAGCCCGGCCACCATTTCCAGACGGTTAATATCAGGAGAATATTTGCCTAGGGCATAGGGGGCAGGAATATTGCCACTACTCTGGGAGTTATATAAAATGATGCATACTTGCGGAATAGATGCGATGGTGCCCATGGCACCGGTTCCAACGGTAGAACTTGCCCCAGAAGTTGTGCCACCACCGGAAAACAGGCCTCCCACAAAATTGATTATGGAAGACAGGGGTACACAGCTTTCGCGTTTTTGAAAATTGATCTGGTGAAAATTGCCTATCAATCCGCCTTCTACTCTGGCTCTGGTAGAATCCGTAATCTGATTCACATCACCTTCAAAGGGGCCAATAGGAGCTTTGTTGTCGGCTGCAAACAAATGGCCTTTAAATAGTCGGGCCGAATCAGGTGTCCCTAATATGGAAAAGGTTTGTTTCCCGTAGGGAACAGATTCAGCCCAATAATTCTGCATTTCAGGTTTGGCTTTGGCGGCATCATCACCGATACTCATGCCCACACAGCCCCCAGGCAGTCCGATGTAAGTAGCCATGCCGCTGACTTTGGAGGGGCGAACTATGCTGGTACTTAGAAAATCACAGGTAGTCAGTGCTCTTGGAGTGGGAACAAAAGATATGCCAGACCAGTCTCCGGTGCTGCCTCCTGGAAACTGTGGGTAGCTTAACCCAGTAGGCCCCTGTCCCTGAAGCCCTTGGGGTTCACCCTCCGCATCTAAAAACAGAGGCCCCTGTACAAAAATGCGGCCACGATTCTGGGCATTAATAATGAGCTTTCCACCTTGATTTAACTCCGACATTTGCCGGGATGGTGAGGGAACATCGGTTACGAACAAGGCATAGGCTCCGCCAATGGGAGCGTTATTCACAACTTTAAAGTCTCGGGAGATCATCTGTTCCCGAACTACGGTTCCAAACTTCACTTTGGTGTGGATGGTATAAAATCCAATAAAATCACCAAGTGGTGGGATCCCCCCAAATCCAAACAAATCCTTATAATATGCACCGGGGTTTGTATAAAGATCGGATTGATGAAAACGCATGGGCACAAAGGAGTGGAAGCGCACTTTCACAAATTCAACCTCGGCCCTGTGTTTTTCTCTTTGCTCGACCTTATCAAAATCGACAATTCGTACACCTGCCTGGGCTCCGCCTGGGTCGGGATTGGCGTAAAAATCTCCGGCTTTGTCTCCATATAAAATATCCAGAGTATGTAACTCCCCAGTAAGTTCAAAGCTATACTCCTCTGGTTTAAAAACAGCCATAAGCAGTTCTTCGCGGCGTTTGCTACTTTTTAGGGGATTACTGAATTCCTCATGAATCCAAAGGGTGGCTTCTTCCATGACAGCATGAGTAATGTGTCTGGCATGGGAATGATGATTTACCAAGGCATTAAGAATGTAGCTATTGGAGGAAGAAGTGACAATTGCAAAGACTAAAAGGGATAGAATGGTCAAAGCCCCCAGTATCAGTGGTAGGGCAATACCCTTGCGGGAGCGACTCAACGAAGATATTGAGGTTTGCTCCATGCTTTTTTTGTCTCCTCATCCTGTTCATGGCTCAGTTTACCAATTTCACCGGGCTTAAATGGAGAGCCATCGGCCCTCTCAAGATTCAAATAAATTGCATTTCGCATTTTAACAGCATCAGGATGCAGTCCTTGGTGTTCAATTAACATATTTATGGCACCTTGGGTTTGGCCTATTAGCTCCGCTCGTTTATTGACCATGATGTCGTATTGAGCATTAATTTGCTCCCTGGTTTCGGGGTTAGCCATAACCTGAGGAGTGGCTCGTTTGATTTCAAGTACTTGTTGCTGCAGATCTGCGAGTTTAGAGGTGGCTTCAAGCAGTTCATCAGGAAAAGCGAACTTCCCTGCAATCATTCCAATCTGAGCATAGAGGTTGGTTCTGACCAATAGATTACTGGTGGGCGTGTTGTCAAGTGCTTCTTTTAACACTCTGATCGCTAGTCCCGGATTGTTATTGCGGATGTGAACTTCCGCCAGATCTCTAGCTGGGATAGTTTTTTCTTCTTCCAACTCCAGAACCATCATATTGATATAAGCTTCGTTGGTTATACCCTGAGCCAATAGTTCGTCCCTTAATCTGGCCTTTCGTTGCTCAAGGGAGGGTAGGGGAGATCGTTTAAGCTTGCTAAGAAATTTGGGATTAAATCCAAACATCAATTTTTTCTTCAGTTCCTCGGTGTCTTCTTCAGGACTTGTACCTGAGTCAGTTCCACTAAAGGTCGGAAATGATGGAGAAGAGTACCCTGATGAATCTGAGCCAGAATTTGAGCTTCCTGATGGATCCAGAGAAAAGGAGGTAACGACTCTACGGACCTGCCGTGGATCCTCAGGTGCCAAAAGTTCTTCGTCTGCTCCAGACATAATGTAGGCACTTTTTTTGGCAACGGGCTCACCACCAAGTACAAACCAGATTAGCACAAAAATTGCGGCGAGAATGCTGATAAAAATGACTAGCTGTATACGGTTTCCCATCTAAAATCTTAAATCCTTGTCAAGATGACCAAAGTATTCATCATACTTGTTGTCATAAATAGCTTTGTAGGACCACATTTTGGTAAAAATTTCAATTTTAGGGTCAACTCGGCCAGTTTGGTCGTAAGGGTCTTCAGCCAGAATATGGACTGAGACCATGGCAGCATTCCAGTTTAACCGGTCAGAACCTGCTAACTCTCCAATGGATCTGAGTTCTCCTGTTGCTGGATCATATCCGAAGTAATTTAGATTAAAAAAACTAACTTTTTCGGCAAGTCTTCTCTCCATNNTCGAAAAAAACTAACCTTTTCTGCAAGTCTTCTCTCCATTACTTCGACTAAATTGGTGGGTTGGTATCGGTCTAAAATATAGGGAGAGTTGTCTGGGGAGTCCATGGACTGAAGAATTCCTCGTTTAGCTTTTTTGGCTATTTCTCCAATGGAGCTTTTAAGATTATTGGTTCCAGGAGCCTCAAAGTACTCATATTCCACAAACAGAGCGGGCTGAGAGATGGTGGTCATGGTGCCTTCCACATAATAGGGAAACACTGGATTGGCATTGTTGGCTACAAACAAATCATTATTAATCTCAGAGTCGTAGCGGGCTAAAATCATCTTCTTATTGCTGGCATTCAGAAAAACAATCGCCGCATTTACATCCTGAACCATATTTTCAAGAACTGCCCTGACCCCATTTTGCAAAGATATTGATTTACTGGTTTCATCGACTAAAACCTGACCCCGAACACCAATGTTTATTACAGCACTGGCTATTAGAACCAAAAGGCCAGCAATGAACAGAATCTCCACTAGGCTGAAACCTTTTTGATGATAGTTACGGTTCAACATG
>DITF01000373.1 GCA_002422125.1 bacterium UBP17_UBA6191 | reverse complement strand
TGCAAAAATGTGTAGACTCTGAGACAGTCGATTAAAATTTTTGGGTAGATCCAAGCGTGCACGGGAAGACTCGTTTAACTTAAGGTAAACAGGTTTTTCAGCATTAAAAACATACCCAACCTGAACGATCTCCCCATAATTATCCAAAGCCAGCAATTCCAAGTTTAAATACTGGAGTGTACTTAAAATTTGGAATTTGTTGGGCACTAGACCTGACACTTCCAGAAATGGTGCAATCTTTTGCTCTGGAGTCTTTTCCCTGAACACTTCATTCACAACCGTAAATTCCGCACGAAACTGCTTGCGTTGTGCATTGGCTCCAAAGATCAGAATTTTGTTTTCGCGCTGATCCAAATCAACAATGCCTTTGAAATAACCCTTTTTTACAGGGACAAATCTGTCGGCCTGGGAATTCACGATCATTCTAAATTCTTTCACCGTCAAGTCGGAAACTAACCCTTCCAACTCCAGCTTGGAATTGCCGGAATTCACGATGGATTCAGGCGAAATCAGTGTTACCTCAATTTCAGATTCGCTACAAAAACAAACAAAAACAGTCACAAATAAACATAGATAAACAACAACAAATTTGCGAATCCCTGTATTCATGCNNAATTATAAACAAGATCTATATTTTACTGCTTGTTTTTGTACACATCGGACAGTACAATACAAAACCAAACAGATACAAACATCAAAAGACAGCGAAGGAAAACAGCATGAAACTGCTGATCCGCAAACTGCCAATTTATGGCGTGTGCATTCACAGCAAAAAAATAACTTGTTACGAATCCCCTGAGGAAATTGGAAAAATTCTCTCTGTAGAAGAATCCAGAAGTCAGGAGGGGAAAAGCGAGTTCGCTGTATCTCTTAGACAAGAAGCATCTGCTTTGAAGCCCGCCAAGCTTTCCAATAAAAGCCCACGAACATCATAAGCCCGCAGATTCTATCGGGACTTTAAAACATCAAACACCTTAAAGAAAGTGTATAGAAGCAGATAGCTACAACAGACTGAAGATAACAGGACCCCGAGCAAACTAAAAATTTCTAACATAAACAGTCTATCGTCGCTTCAAATCTCAAATTTCATGTTCTTCAGATGGAAATCTAAGATTGTGGATATCATCCACAAAACTGCGAACTGATGCAGACATTACCTGGGACAATCTCGCATACCGTTTCACATACTTAGCTCGCAGATCTTCGTGATAGCCCATCATCTCATGAAAAACCATAGACTGCCCGTCCACACCCCTGCCAGCGCCTTTACCAATCACGGGAATTTTTAATGCGTTCGCGATTTCCGCTCCCAATACAGCAGGAACACAATCCAATAACACAGAAAAGGCCCCCATGTCCTGAAGCTTTTGCGCATTTTTTGCAACCCAGTTCCAGTCTTTGTGCCTTTCCTTAGCCGTTTTTGGACTACCCCCCATCTGGGTGGCATAGGTTTCTTTTAATCCCAAATGCCCCATTACCGGTATTTTTGCCTCAATGAGTGCCTTAACCACAGGGAAATACTCTTCGGCACCTTCAAGCTTAACAGCTTCAGCCCCACCCTTTTCCATCAAAAATCGGGCCTGCTCGACGGTTTCCTGGGGATCCTTTAACTCATAGCTGGCAAAAGGTAAATCTACAATCAAGAGAGAGTTCTGAACAGCCTTGCGAACAATTCTACAGTAATAGTACATATCCCATGTGGTGACAGACAGGGCATCTTCCTCTCCCTGAACATATTTTCCTAAAGAATCACCGACTAATATGCAGGTCACGCCAAGACTATCCACTAGCTGAGCCCCATAATAATCGGAGACACTCAGCATCGTGATTTTTTCCCTTTTTTCTTTCATCAATAAAAGAGTATCTAGGGTAATTTTATTAGCCATGAGACCATCCTAAAACAAGCCAGTACTGGTATTGGACCAGAATCGCGCCATACTATCCAATTTCAGGCACAGTGTCAAACGGAAAGCTCAGTACAAGTCTGGTTCCCGTCGGATTCACTTTATCTACCCTGATTGTACCACGATGTCTTTCCAAGGCATCCTGAACTACCACAAGACCCAGCCCTGTGCCATAGTTTTTTGTAGTGTAAAATGGAGATGCTGCCTTTTTCCAATCAGGAAGTCCCGGCCCATTATCCGATACTACAATTGTAATACAGTCTTTGGACTTTTCGAGTAAAATTTCCACCTTAGGCAACTCAGCACCTGATTCCAAGGCATTTCTGACAAGATTTTCCAACATTCTGAACAATAGATCACGGTTGCCCAAAATGCCAATCGGGCCAGCGCCACACTTCAAAACGATCGAGTCCTTAAAGGCCGGAAACAAGGCTATTACTTCTGCGACCAATTTCAAAAGATCAACTTCCTGATTCAGAGGCAGATTCTCCTTTTGAAACACAAGCAGTGTGCCTAGAGTATGATTGATTCTACTGATTTCCTTGCCAATCTGCTGTAAATAGTTCTGGGTTTCCATATCGGATTGATGTAAGTCCTTTAACTCTTCTACCATCAAATTCATGGCACCTAAAGGGTTTCTTACATCATGAGCCACCCCTGCCGCCAGGCGACCAAATTCAACCAGTCGGGAACTAGATACCAGTTCCTCCTGTAGCTTTTCGGTACGGCGAAACAGAACCCTTACCGTGAACATTACCAGAATGAATAGTACACTGATCAGCACAACACCAACCTGTTGTGTGTGTTTCTGGGCTTGAAACAGTTCCGGCAATTCCAAGGAAAACGCAACAATCACCCCATAATCCTGATTCTGAAAAAGATACATGCCTTCTGGCAGATCTACATCCCTGGATTTATCCAATTTGCTCCCATGCAGGGATAAATAGTCGCCACCATTTTGGGAAAACCAGATACCTTGCAAATAATAGGTCTTCTCTAGGCGATCCACCTCCCGTACAAACCAGGACCAGGATAGCGAATTTTTCTGGGCATTTACGGATGACTCAAATAGTGGGTGGCTAGTGAGGGCCAAGGCTTCTTTTCCTGCCTGGGATGCCTGATTTTTCTGAAAATCGATCAAAGCTTCTCGGGTTCGGTAAGCACTAAATGCCTGAAAACCCTGAAATGCCAAAAATAGAACCGCGTTAAACAGTAAGAAAATATGAAAATATATGCGACTGTTTAAGCCCATGGCAGGAAAATATGATCCTGATGATAGTGAATCTGATGTTTTTCAAAACGCCTGATCTCGTATAAATTTGACTCTAAAACTCTTTTGGGTCTTGAATTTAGTGGTTTCATTTCATTCTCAAATTTTAGAAACTCCATAGGCATTCTCATAGCTGATGCTACCGTAACCAGTGTAAACAAACAAAATATTACCAAACTGCGCATATTTATCCTTCCCATCATCCGTAGTTAGTGTCCTACTAACTGTCGTACAAAAAGAATAATAAATTGCGATTTTTTGTTATGATAATTTTTGAAACTCACTGGTCCAGAAAAATGCCAGCATCGGATCTGCAAGGTTTCTGGACAAATTTCTGCCCAAGTCACGATATCGTCGCCGAATCTTTTCAGGCATCATTTCCGCGCCAAGGATCAACTCTTGAAGATTTCCAAGAATCGTCAGACTATCCTCCTGAGACAAAGATTGATGAACGGAAAGCTTTCGCTCCCATTCTTCCATTTCCTTTAACTTTCTTAAAATTGTCGGTGGTAGTTCAAGCCGAATCTCGTCCCAATCCGCATCACGAGCTCTACTATGATCCACTTTATCTACGGCTGATGTTTCAAATGCCTCAAAATCCATAGTCGTTTGTGTCAGGCTCTCGATAGATGGAGAAGATTCCTCAAAGATAACCTCAGATACTGGCGGTGCTTCAGAAACGGCCACTGCTTCTGCCCGAATCTGCAAAGCAGAAAGCTT
>DITF01000031.1 GCA_002422125.1 bacterium UBP17_UBA6191 | reverse complement strand
ACTCGCCACCTCAAGACCTCAGAAATTGTGGCCCAAGTGCTTTTGATGTCGAAAGAGGCTACTATCACGAATCTGGTCTTTATGGGTATGGGCGAACCCATGCACAATTTTGCCGCTGTCAAACAGGCCTGCCACATTTTACGAGACGACTATGGGCTGAATTTTTCCCGTCGTCAAATCACCATCAGCACCAGTGGCCTGATACCTGGAATCCTGGCCCTAGCCAAGGAAAACTTTGCCTCCCTTGCCGTTTCCTTAAATGCCAGTAACGACAAAATCCGCAGCCAGATCATGCCCATCAACAACAAATATCCCATTCAGGCACTGCTGGATTGCCTAAAAATCTATGTCCAAAAAACCCGGCAACGGGTCATGCTCGAATATGTCCTGCTTGATGGCCTGACTGCCTCCCAAGAAAATGCCCTGGAACTAATCGAGCTAATCCGCGACCTTCCCTGTAAAATCAATCTACTGCCCTGGAACGAACACTTTGGCGGCACTTACAAAAGACCAACCGAAGAAAAAGTCCTGCAATTCGCCGAAATTTTAAGAAACCAGCGCATCTCCTGCACCATTCGTCAATCCAAAGGCCGAAACATTCTAGCCGCCTGTGGTCAGTTGGCGTCGGCAAGTTAGATCAAGCTTGCTTTTGCCAAAAAATTCCAATAGTATTCCCGCATTATGGCAACCAAACCCACCACGCAAATTGACACCTTTAGTAATCCAAACCCCGAGAGAAACTACGAGATATTTATTGAATGTCCAGAGTTTACCTGTATATGTCCGCTCACAGCCCAGCCGGATTTTGCAGACATTGAGATCCGCTACACTCCCGATCAGTTGTGTGTGGAGTTAAAGAGCTTAAAGATGTATTTCTGGGGCTTTCGCGATCGTGGTGCCTTTCATGAGGCTGTTACCAACGAGATTTTGAGTCATCTTGTGGAAAAGACCAATCCAAGGTTTATGGAAGTTAAAGCCAGATTTAAAGCCAGAGGCGGAATTACAACCACAGTAACTGCCACCCATCAGAAGAATTAAGTGTTACAATAAGTCCCGATGGACTCACTGATTCAGTTCTGGGCCAAGGCCTGCGGATATTTTTTGTATTGCCTGCCACGATGGGCGCAACTATGGCTTGGCAATCTGTTGGGAACCCTCATTTATTACACATGCACCCGGGCCAGAAAAACGGCTGAACTCAACTTCGCCCAGGCTTTTGGCTTTGTATCTCATGAGACTATCAAGGCCTGCTTTTCCCATTTTGGCAAGTGTATTCTGGAAGTGTTACAAATTCCAATCGGTGTGGCCAAACTTGGGTTTATCCGATTTGAAAATGAAGAACTGATGGTATCCCACCACCAACAGGGAAAAGGTTCAATTCTGATATCGGCCCATTTTGGAAACTGGGAACTTGTGGGGAGCCTGTCTCAGTTTGGTCTACCAATTTATGGACTATACCGTGAGCAAAAACAAGCCCAAGGTTTGATTTATTGGTTAAGAAAACAGACTGGAATGATACCTCTGGATGTACAAAAGAGCTTAAAGGGTGCAATTAAAGCCCTTAAGGATGGGAAGATTTTAGGCATTGTTGGCGATCAGTTCCGGGAAAAGGAATTTTCTTTTTTTGGTAGTGATACCCATTTTCCTTTAGGGGCCGCTCGTTTGGCCTGCCAGATGAACTGTCCTTTATTTTTTGTGACCTGTGAAAGGCAGGGACAGGATCTGGTGATTCAAGTGCATGACACATTGCTTCCTGATGCAACCTTGACTTCAGAAAACAGAGTTCATGATTTGGTCATCCGTTACATAGAATTATTGGAAAATCGTATTCGTTCGTCCCCAGAACAATACCTATGGATGAGAGATTGTTGGGAAAACTATCGGAAACAATTGACAAAATCTGCAAATAAAAGGGTAAACTGAAATTCATGAAAACTGCAATTATCGGTCAGGGAAAAACCGGGCGAGAGGTGCTTCAGTTTCTGGAATCCTCATTTGTAGAGGTGCTGAACTCTCATGAACCTATTATAGTAGATAAACTGCGACAGTTTGATGTCATCATAGTCTTAATTCCCGGTCAAAAATTTCTTGAGATTCTGCCTACTCTGTTAAACAGCCGGGTTCCGGTGGTTGCCGGTCTTACCGAAGTAACGCTACCTAGTTATATTGAAGTGGCTCTGGCAGAAGCCAGAACGCGCTGGGTTGTTGCCAGTAGTTTCTCTTTAGGCATGGTGGTTATGCATGAAGCCATCCGGGCCTTAAAACACGCTGATCGCCTCTTTAATTCCGTGAATTTTCAGATTCGTGAAATCCACGATACTTCAAAGCATGACACTCCAACCACCACAGCTTTAAATTGGAAGTCATGGTTGAACAAACCTTGTGAGATTAGTTCGGAGCGAGAAATTGGCGAGGTCGGAACTCACCAGTTAGTTATCAAGACTCCTGACGAAGAAATCCTCTTGAGTCATAAAGCCTTAAATCGTAAGATTTTCGCTCGCGGTGCAGTCTGGGCCGCTCATAGGCTGATGGAAGATAAAACCTTACCCTATGGATTGATTCGCTTTGAAGATCTGACCAGAAAATTAATTGATTCCTGAAGTTGAGGCCCAAAATGCAAAAAGTGGAAGTGTTTCAAGAGACCTCTTCCGATTCCCTGTCGCTTCGAGTCTATGAAATAGGAAAGAAAATTGGACCAACCGTCTATATCCAATCCTCTCTTCATGGAGCTGAATTACAGGGAACTGCCGTAATTCATGAGTTAATTCTCAGACTTAAGTCCATAGAAGTGTCGGGGACTATCCGTCTGGCTCCGGCTGCCAATCCTCGATCCATAAACCAGCTAAGTGGACCATTTACTCAGGGTCGGTTCAGCCCAGTAACTGGAGATAACTGGAACCGGATTTTCTGGGATCTTGCCAACCCTGCGCAAAAAAACAATGGGGGCCTTGATCTCAAATCCTTTGTTTCCAATCACCTGAATTCGGATTTTTTATGCATACAAAAAGCATATAAAAATCTGATAAAAGAGATTCTCAAAAACAAACTATGCTCTGAATATGGTGTATCTGAAAGTAAAGCTCTGGCCTATACCTTACAGGGACTAGCAGCAGATGCTGATTATGTCTTGGATTTACATACGGGCTCAAAGGCCGTGCGTTATCTTTATGTCCCCATCCACTGCCGCGAATCTGCCAAAGCATTTTTTATGCCCTGTAATTTATTAGTACCCTTGGAATTTGGCAATGCCTTTGACGAGGCTTCCTTTATGCCCTGGGTCCACCTAACAAACACCTTCAAAGAAGCCGGTAGAAACATTCCTCTACAATTTGAAAGTTACACGGTTGAGTTAGGGTCGGAGGAAACAATCAGCCTTCATGATGCCAAAGTTGATGCGGAGCGCATCTTGAATTGGCTAGGCAGCAAGGGAATCATTAAATATGAGACCCCATATTCTTTTCCTACCCCTATGGCCTGCCACCTCAAGGATTACAAATCCTATTTTGCCCCATCCGGCGGTTTAATGGATTTTTGTGTAGAGCCCGGAGATACTATTAATAAAGGTCAAATTCTGGGTAATCTCTTAAAGTTAGATAAGATCGGAACCGACTCAGCCATTGTTCCGATCCAATCCAATGCCTACGGGATTCTGGTTTCTCGTGCCTCAAGCTCCAACTGCCACAGTGGCTCTGAAGTGTTTTTGGTCATGGAAAATCCAGAACCACTATAAGAACTACCAACGAGCCCCATAGTTATGGTGAATCCAGGAAGGTGCTGGAACCTTGCGCCTGCCCC
>DITF01000377.1 GCA_002422125.1 bacterium UBP17_UBA6191 | reverse complement strand
CTGGACTTTCCTAGCGTAGGAGCCACGGAAAACATCATGATGGCAGCGGCTTTGATTGATGGGGCTGTGACTGTGATTGAAAATGCCGCCAGAGAGCCTGAGATTGTAGATTTGGCCAATTTTATGAATGCTTGTGGGGCCAGAGTATCGGGGGCAGGGACAGCCAGAGTGGAAATTCATGGGGTTATGCGTTTGCGGCCCTCACCCTATCGGGTTATGCCAGACAGGATTGAAGCTGGAACCCTGATTTTATTGTCCTGTATTACCAGAAGTCCTTTGATGATCCAACAAGCGCCTTTGGAGCATCTTGGAGCCTTGTTGGAAAAACTACGAGAATGTGGCAATGTGATTCGTAATCAGAAAGATTTGATTCTGGTGGAGCCAGTAGAGAAGCCAAAGGGTGTGCAGATATCAACCAGGCCACACCCAGGGTTCCCCACAGATTTACAGGCCCCAATGATGTCCTATCTGGCCACGGCTGAGGGAGTCTCCGTGATTTCAGAAGGGGTATATGAAAATCGCTTTTTACATATTCCTGAGCTTTGTCGCATGGGTGCAAAGATACTTCTGGATGGGCATCAGGCTCAGATTACGGGAGTTCCTCGATTGCTTGGGGCCCCGGTTATGGCCGGAGATCTGCGGGCTGGAGCAGCTTTGGTTCTGGCAGCACTATCGGCAAAGGGCAGTTCGGAAATCCAGAGGGTGTACCATATTGACCGAGGCTATGAAAGACTGGAACAGAAGCTGATTGGATTGGGTGCGCAAATTCAACGGATCCAGGGTTGATATTTTAGTTTCCATTCGTTATACTGCGAGCAAGTAAGGAAGATTGTCCGAGTGGTTTATGGAGGCGGTCTTGAAAACCGTTGCGGGTGAAAGCCTGCCGTGGGTTCGAATCCTACATCTTCCGTACTTAATAACATGGAGACTTGGCCGAGCGGCTTAAGGCGCACGATTGCTAATCGTGTGTGGGGCAACCTACCATGGGTTCAAATCCCATAGTCTCCGTGTTGTTAAGGATATTCACACCATGAAAAAATCGGCTCATTTTGCAAGCACCAGGACTATCAAAAATTGACGAAATTTGGGAAGTAATTCGTCATCACGGGCGAGATTTCAGTGCCGATGAGTTGTGCAACTTTTTTTTCCCTGACAAGGTGGGCGACGGCAGTGACCGGTATATCCGCAGACTGTTATCGGACGATATCCGTTTTATTGAATCAAGGCCAGGACATTGGTTTATAACCTCCCAGGACTCTGAAAATACTCCTTTAAGTCAGCTTCGCTACTGTGTATTTGATTTTGAAACCACAGGTGGGACTCCCCCTGTACACAGAGCCATCGAACTAGGGGCTGTTTTGGTGGAAAACGGAGTGATTACAGAGTCTTTTAAGACTCTAATTCAGCCTAATCGACAGATTCCTGAATTTGTGGTCCGATTGACAGGCATCCGTGACAGTGACTTACGGCATGCCCCATCCATCGAAACCGTTCTTAACGATTTTATGCAGTTTTGTGAGGGAACGGTGTTGGTAGCGCACAATGCTCTTTTTGATATTAATTTTTTGGCCTACGAGGTCAATAGGGTCTTGGGTAAGCCACTGCCAAACCCAGGAATTTGTACCTTAAAACTCTCACGGGATCTAGTACCTGAGGCCAAGGCCCACAAGCTTGATGTTCTGGCGGAACATTTTGGTTATGAAATCGCTGACAGGCACAGAGCCTGGGATGATGCCTTGGCTACGGCTAAGCTGTTAATACAATTTATAGCGCTTTTGTCGGATGCAGGACTTCATAATCTTGGAGATATTCGCAAGTTTATGATTAAGCCCAGGGCCGACTATTTTCCCAAGGTTTTGATGTCTCCTGATGAGATTGAAAATTTACCCGAGGGTCCGGGTTATATTGCCTTTCAAGATAGACATAAACGAACTTTTCATTGTCAGGCGTTTAAGCATCTGAACCAGGAAATATCTGGTCTGGTTTATTCTGATATGCGTGGAAGCCGCCTTAAACTGGTTTGGCGCAAAGCAGAGTCTTTTACGGTTCATGAAGTCAGAACTTACTTTGATGCGGTTTTGGCCGCAGCCTCCCACAAGGGAGTGAAATCATCTTCTGGAATTCACCAGTACTTTGTCAGAGTCATTGATGATAAGGGTTTAGTAGCAGTTGTAAATCGACAGCCCAAGGCCCCGGCCCTGTATTATGGACCATTTTTTCATGAGCTTGATCTAAAACAGAAGTTAGGCTCTATGGGAGAAGAGATACCGGTGACCAGAGAGGAATTCTCGCCTAGGCTAAACTATCGTAGCGTGTTTATGATAGCCAATGCCCAGGAATCCTTAAAGCAGTTAGGGCCATCGAGTCATGAAACGGACCTTTTGGTAGTGGTCCCATCCATGGGTACAAGTCCAGGGATTGAGTTTTACTTTATTCGCTCTGGTCAAATTCAAGGAAAACATAGTGCTCAGGCCATTTTTGATGAGGATTTGACCCAGACTTTGGAAGCACTATATGATAAGGTCTTTTTGGGTCCGCCCATCGATAAAAAGAGTGCCGATGAACAGCAGTCGGCAGCTTTTATGGAGTGGTTACAACACGATGCCCGCCGTGAGGAACAATGCCGATTATTTCCAGTAGAAATTGGCAAACTTAAGCCAGCAGCGCACTTTGTAGCTGATTTAATGCTACGGCTGATGGATTTGATGTAACTAGAGCTTCCTTTGTAAAATAGCCGCATAAGTATCTATGGTGATCTGACCCCTGTAGAGTTTATCTCTGGCCACATTGTTGGGAGAACTCAGGCCTCCGGCTTTCATCAAATGCATGGCTAGTTCATTGGAGATGGGGTTTTCGGTCAGCAGTTTGACTGTGGGTGGGGTAGCGTGCAGAATTTCATAAATCAGAGTGAAGTCGGAATAGCCTTTGTTCTCACAATAGTCACAGCCAGCGGGCAAATAAAAGAGAGGCTTTTTCAGAGTTTCTGGCTTTAGGCCCATTTTAGCAATATGTTCCGCCGGATAAGGAGTTAAGGTCGAGCACCATGTACAAATGGATGGGACCAGCTTTTGATGCACAATCAGCCGAAACTGTGAGAATAAAAGGCCCAAAGAGACCCCTTGTTTTTCCATCTGCGATAAAAATGGCAGAATGGGATGAGCGTTTTGGGTGGCGTACAGAATTTTGCCGTTAGTTTGTCGCAATACACTGTGGAATCGTTCCGAGCTGAGGCTGTCGATTCCAAATACTTCAATGCTACTTTGGGCGGAAAACCCAATACCATCAAGCTGGGATTGATGTTCATCCAAGTGAATCTGGGAGCGATTCGCCACCGTAAAAGATGCTCGGTCTTCAAACAGAAGCTGATGATGGGAAGAATGGCGGTTCTGATTCATTAAGGCCAATAGGGTGGTGGATTTTCCAGACTGAGGCCCACCTAGTACCAATACTCCTCGGGGATCGGAGCCGAAGTTGGCGATGCGCATTACATCGGTTTCCAACAGGCCAAGTCTTTCCAGAGATAAACTTCTTCTATCCAGGGAATATGGCTCTAAAAGGAGTTCCAGGCCATTTCTACCGGGCAGAAAGGTTACCTGAAAGGTATGGGTCTCTCCTTCCTGAATTGGCAGTTCAAACCAGGCTTGCGAAATATAGGCCGTGGCCTCTTCGGAAACCCCACATAGATTTTTGACTTTAATCCAGAATGCCTGGAATTTTTCCAGACTGAGGCAGCCGTAATATTCCCAGCCTCCTCGTACTCGCCCGCTAATAATCACTTCATGGTGATTGGGAGAAAACTTCATCCCAAAAAATTTCTGGTCCTTAATAAACTGTTTTAGAATAATCTCAAGGCTGTATTCGTTTAAGCTGTTTTTAAGGCTGACCTCAGGCTTTTCAATTTCTTGCTTTACATCTTTTTCCTGTTCCAGGATCAGTCGGTATTCTTCAAAATTGATATCAAAATTATGGTTTTCTTTGCCAGCTTTTTTCACGGAATCTACGCAGGAACGATGGGCATTCTCCACATGAGATCGGGTGGCAGACTGTAACTCTATGGTTACGCCAAGGGCTTTGTAGAGAAGATCCAATAGAAAGGTGTCTACGGGGTCATGCAATGCCACCACAAGCTTTTGGGAATCCAGGTAGAGGGGCACAAATTTAAAGCGGCTTAAGATCGAAAAGGGGATTTTTTCCAAAACTCCTAAATCGGGGCTGTAGCGGCTCAGATCGGTGAACTTTACTCGCTGTTGCTCGGCAAAAGCCATGGCCAGAGTGGACTCGGTAACCAGCTTGTTTTCCAAAAGCAAATCCCCAAGCTTGGTCTGGTAACCCCGTTCATCTTTTAGATCTTCCTGACTTTTCAGAAAGGATTCCAGATCCTTGAGGCTTATCGCCCCTGATTTCACCAGAATCTGACCCAATTTAGGTTTATCTGACATGCTCAAATCCTCTCCGCAAAAATTTCCTGACTAAGGTTTAACTCATCGACCCAATCCAAACGACGACCTTCACCCTCAAGCTTGAGTTGCAACTTTAAAGCGGGAAGTCCTTGAGTTACCTCGGGGAACTTCTCCCACCATTCTATCAGACACACATTATCTTCGGCCTCAAGCACATCGTAAATTCCAATTCTCTCCAAATGTTCTAAGTTTTCTATGTTATAAAAGTCAAGGTGATTCAGCACTGCTTTGGCATGCTTTTGGGTATAGGTGTTCAAAAGAGTGAAGGATGGGGAGGAAATTTGCACAGTATGGCCCAGGCCCTTAGCTATTCCCTGACATAGGGTGGATTTACCTGTTCCCAGTGTTCCCGACAATAAAACCAGGCTCCCCTTGGGAATAAGGGCTCCGATTTTATAGCCAATTTTTTGGGTTTCCTCGCTATCCCTAAGATAGAGGGATTTCACAAAAATGCCTCCAGATCACCCCAGCATTTGCCTTTTTCCATATCGCAGATTAGGGGGACATTGAGTTGTTCTACCCCTTCCATCAATTTTTTGATTTCCCTCATAATATGCAGTTCATCTTCAGGAACTTCAAAAATCAATTCGTCATGAACCTGCAATAACATTTTTGTTTTGCAATCAATGCGTTTTAGATACTGATCAATTTGAATCATGGCCCGCTTTAAGATTTCGGCGGCGCTGCCCTGAATTCTGGTATTGATGGCCACCCGTTTACCAGCTTCCTGAAAGTTCTTGTTTTTAGATTGGGCTTCTGGGATCGGTCTTAATCTGCCATACATGGTTCGGATTTCTCCAGATTCTAAAACCATGGCTGAGGTTTCATCCATAAATTGTTTGATACCCGAATAAATGGAAAAATAGGTGTGAATAAAGCCTTCAGCGACTTTGGGACCAATGCCTAACTGCCTTGATAGTCCAAAGGGACTGATGCCGTAAATGATACCAAAGTTGATGGCTTTAGCCGATTCTCTTTCCTCTTTGGTGACTTCATCCAGTTGCCTGCGAAAGATTTTAGCCGCTGTTTCCTTGTGGATATCCCGGCCCGAGCGAAAGGCTTCAATCATGGCAGTATCATTAGCCATGTGGGCCATAACCCTAAGTTCAATCTGTGAGTAGTCAATACTGACAAACACTGAGCCAGGCGAAGCTACAAAGCAGCGACGAATTCTAGTACCCCACTTGGTGCGCACGGGTATGTTTTGCAGGTTGGGATGATTTGAGGATAATCTTCCCGTGATGGCGATGGTCTGGGAGTATGAAGTGTGGATTCTATGGTTTTTATCGGCCTGTTTGGGTAGGGGCAGGGCGTAGGTGGAAAGAAGTTTTTGCAAATGCCTGTGCTCCAGAATCCAAGCACAAATGGGATAGTG
>DITF01000103.1 GCA_002422125.1 bacterium UBP17_UBA6191 | reverse complement strand
CTAAATAATCCCGATCGGGTTTTGGTTGGCTCAGAGCAGACAAAAGAAGGGTTAATTGCTTGTGAAGCCGTGGTATCTCTTTATGCACACTGGGTACCACGGTCTAAAATTTTGACAACCAATGTTTGGTCAAGCGAACTATCCAAGCTAGTGGCTAATGCATTTTTAGCTCAAAGGGTGTCAAGCATTAACTCAATTTCGGCATTGTGTGAAGCCACGGGGGCCAATGTCGATGAAGTTGCCCGTGCCATTGGTACAGATTCTAGAATCGGGGCAAAATTTTTGAAGGCCTCGGTGGGTTTTGGGGGATCCTGTTTTCAAAAAGATATCCTGAATCTGGTTTATATCGCTCAGTCCTATGGCTTAAGTGAGGTTGCAAATTACTGGAGACAGGTTGTGAATATGAATGATTGGCAAAAGGATCGTTTTGTCAAAAAAATGATTCGCGCTATGTTTAACACACTCTCTAGCAAAAAAATTGTGCTACTTGGTTTTGCTTTTAAGGCCGACACTGGAGATACTCGTGAATCCCCGGCCATTCAGGTGGCCAAACAACTTTTGGCTGAAAGAGCTTCCTTGGTGATCACAGATCCTAAAGCCATTCCAAACGCTAAAAAAGAATTCACCGCAGAGGAATTGAGTCAGATTGAGTTTGTGACGGACCCTTATGAGGCCTGTGATGGTGCCCATGCCATTGCACTGATGACAGAATGGCAACAGTATCGCGAACTGGATTACCAGCGAATTTATCAGAGTATGCAAAAACCGGCTTTTTTGTTTGATGGCCGCAATATATTAAATCCAGTTGAGATCGAAAAAATCGGGTTTCAGGCTTATTTTATTGGTAGGGGAGAAGGTGTCTAAATTTAAAACAATTCTGATGACTGGCGGAGCTGGTTTTATTGGTTCTAATTTTGTGCACTGGATACTAAGCGAGCATAAAGAGATTCAACTGATCAATCTTGATGCCTTAACTTATGCGGGCAATCTTAAAAACCTGGCCGGAGTTATGGAGCATCCCCGTCATACTTTTATTAAGGGAGATATTACTGACAAAGCTCTGCTTTTGGACATTTTTTCACGCTACAACCCCGATGCAATTGTTCACTTTGCGGCCGAAAGCCATGTAGATAACTCGATTTCTGGCCCCGGTGTTTTTGTCAAAACCAATGTGGAAGGTTCGTTTTGTCTTCTGGAAGCGGCTCGTGCCCATTGGCTAGATAAACCCTTTAACCCCAAATCAGGTCGTGAACATTGTCGTTTCTTACATGTTAGCACTGATGAGGTGTACGGTACCTTAGGCGAAACCGGTCTTTTCACCGAAGAAACGCCCTATGCCCCTAACTCTCCCTACAGTGCTTCAAAGGCCGCCTCTGATATGTTTGTGCGGGCTTGGCACCATACCTACGGCTTAAATACAGTTATCACCAATTGTTCTAACAATTATGGCCCAAGGCAGCACGGTGAAAAACTGATTCCCACCATCATTAGAAATGCCTTAAAAGGCAATCCCATTCCCATTTATGGGGATGGTGGCAATGTTCGGGACTGGTTGTTTGTAGACGATCATTGCCAAGGAATATTCTTGGCTCTCACCAAGGGTCAGGCAGGCCAAACTTATAATATTGGTGGCCGCAATGAATGGAACAATCTCTCCATTGCCAAAAAAATCTGCTCCATCCTTGATGAAAAATCGCCTCGGCCCGACGGCTTACCCTATTCCTCTCAAATCGCGTTTGTAAAAGACCGCCCAGGCCACGATCTTCGCTATGCCATTGATGCCACCCGCATTGAAACGGAACTTGGCTGGAAAGCCAATGAAACCTTTGCCACAGGGATTATCAAAACGATTGATTGGTATTTAGCTAGCGGTAATTGATTTAAAAACCATAAAAACCGGGAGATCCACTTGACATGTTTGGAGTTACTCTTATACTGGCCTCGTTTAATAGTCCTAGTTGTACTTGGGAGAGATAATGCGTTATATAATGGTTTGTTTGGTTTTAGGTTTGGTATTTTCTTCGGCTTTTGCAGCGGATAACGAATCCATGCAATTGGCGAAACAGAATTTGGCTGAGGGTCATGCGAAATTTGTGGCTTTGAAAAATTCTGGCTTGGTGAATTATAAGACCAAGTTTGATGAAGCCAGATTTCAATTGAGAATTGATATGATTGTTAAGAGTCAGGCTATTCTGGCTTCTGAGGGTTCGGATTTGGCAGCCTCACATCGATTGGCTTCTGAGGCCTTGATAGGAATTTCAGGATTAAAAACTGCCGGATCGATTGGAATTGTGAAGCCTCAGGCTCGTGAGCTTTACACTAAAGGTTATGTAGCCCTGCGCGAGGCTGTTGTTCTTCTTTATCATCTGAAGAAGAACGAGCGTGATGTCAAAAGTATTCAGACCGAGCAGTTTAATACTTTGCATAGCAAGTAGTTGTTTTGATATCAAAAAATAAGTGCTTCCACGGGTCCGTGGAGGCCTTTTTTTTTCAAGTACCAAATCAAAAACTGATTTCAGTGCTGAGATAGGTGTAGTGAGCATCAAAGTCAGAAACCCCGTTTTGGGAAAAGTAGTCCCCAGAGCGAAACCAGGCATGGGTCAGGGCAAAGACCAGATTTTCGGAACGCCGAAATGTCCAGGTAACATCAAGCTCTTGGCCTAGGTCGGTTTCTTGGTTTAGGGGTGAGTGTGCCAATGTGTTTCTGATGTAAGCGGGCATTTCTCGTCTGAGGACAACGGGCTGGCTGGCAGTATCTAAGGAAATCCAGTGATTTACAATGGCTAAGGATTGGTTTTCTCGGATGCGTTTTTGGGCACCAAGGCCAAAGCTTTTTACATTCGATGTATCAATTAAATCGGTTTTACCGACATAGCTATGGCCAGAGCCGTACATTTTTTGAAAGGCATCCTGTTTTCTATCAGCCAGGCCGTTTTCTTCGCCCGAGAAACGAACAAATTCCGAGTGAGCAGTCCAGTCAGAACCGAATTTACGACTGAGGCGAATTTCCTGCATGTCTCCACCAAATTCAAACCGAGAAATTCCATTTTGAATTTGATCCCCATACTGTTTGGCTAAGGTCAGATTCATGGAGAAATCACCAATTTTTCCATCCCAGGCTACTCCGTAACTGCCTAGTTCCTCCGTTAAGCCAGCGACCATTCCGGGGTTTTCTGTATCTCTAAGTAGCCAGAACAGTTGGGCTTTTCCATCAAAGGCAGGACGAAAAAATGAGGTTCCGAATAAAAATCCATCCTGATCGGGTCCGTTGTTTAAGGCAAAAGTCTGAGTGATATCATCTTCAGCCAGTCGCGAAACCAAAAACAGATTGCCAAAATTTTTACTTAAACGGTCTTCGAGCACAATGGCATCAAAGGTTCTGGATCTTTGATCAAACTGGGAGTCCCATACAAAGGGTTTGGAGATTCGTAAGGACTGGCGGCCAACGACTAGATTTTGTCGGGAGTTGAGTTCAAACCTGGCCCCAAGATGCAACAATTCCAGCCCAGAGCCAGGGGCCGTAAGCTGGGTAAATCCGGTAGGGTTTAAATTTTGTTCCCCAAAGTCTCCAGATTGTTGCAAGGTCATAAACCATTCAACCCCATCCAGTTTTTGCTCCATGCCTAAACGGGCTCGGTATTCCATGACATCGTGAGTCTCTGGCCCAGTATTTCCTGGAGGACGACTAACCGATCGCAAAGAGGGGCGTAGACGAAGTTCACCGGAGAACTCAATAGGATTTTCTGTATCTTTTCTTAATACAAAACCGGCCGGTAGTTTTTCCTTCTCAATTTTGGCTGCGGTTAAATCATAAGAGCGAACACCAGGGGTTAGTCGTGAGGTTTCTTCATTGTCAGTACTTATAATTGGAGCACTGATGGCATCAGGCACAAGGGCAGACCGATTGGGGTTGAGTGGTATCTGGGCCAACTTGTGCATAACCTCTTGATCCGCGCCCTGCAAAGACAACTCAGCCTGAAAATGCTTCATCTGCTGTTGGAGAAGGTGTAAGCTCTCGGGACTGTTAAGCAAAGCTTTAGTACTTAGACTTTGCATTAAATCTTCGATGATCTGGGCCATCTGGTATCTGGTAATTGTGGTTCCTTCAGGAAACATCCCTTTTTCATAACCATCAATTGATTCCAGTTGGCAAATCTTGTTCACGGCCTTGTAAGCGTGATCCCAGGCCGGAAGATTCTGAAAGGGGTGATGTTTTATGCTTGCCTGAATCGCATAAAGTGGGATAGTCCAGAATGCTGCCAGTACAAGTGGTTTCATGGGGTAGCCGGCTCCTGAGTTTTAGAAGAACCAAGCATGGATGAAAAATAGCTGTCAAATTGCTGATTTGTGATAAAGCCTAATTTGTTGCACATAATAACTACGACAATAAAAGGGGCAACAAAACGCACCAGAACAAGCCACACAGTATAAAAGATGGGGGCCGATGACGAACCCATAAAGTATTCACTTTTTCTCATCTTATCTGGCATTACAAAGCCCACATAAAGGCAGATCAACAATCCACCCAAGGGCATAAGGTACCAGGAAACCATGTTATCCATGGTGTCAAAAAAGCTCCAGCCTCCAAATACGGCATTCCATTCTGGAGTCCCAGATAGAGCAGAGGGTATGGAGACAATCCAGATAAGACCACCAATAATCAGGGTGGCAGCATTACGGGTATAACCCTTGTCGATGAGGTACGCGGCCGGAACTTCCACCAGTGAGATTCCCGATGTCAGGGCGGCCAGAAACAAGAGGATAAAAAAGGAGAGGTTGATTAAGGAGCCATAACTGGCTTTGGCAAACTCATAGGGCAGTGTCTGAAATACCAGTCCAACACTCTGTCCGACTTCCACACCATGACCTAAAAGAGTCGAGAAGATGATAATACAAGCCATCAGAGCGATGAAGGTATCCAAAAAGGCCACCAGCACTGCCGATTTCACCAAATCTCCATCTTTTGACATATAGGAACCATAGGTAAGCATTGCTCCCATTCCAATACTGAGGGAAAAAAAGGCATGACCCAAAGCCTCAAGAATTGCATGGCCCTTTAATTCTCCATCCATGGAAAACATAAACTTCATAGCCTTGGAAAAGCCCTCGCTTTCAGAAAACATGGAATTGATACAAAGACAGACCATGATTCCGATCAATACTGGCATTAAAACATTACAAAACTTTTCCAGTCCGCTTTTCACACCACCAAGCACAATGGCCAAGCTTAATCCTAAAAAGACGGTGGAACCACCTACATTTAACCAAGGAGATGAGGCCAGGGAACTGAATAATGTAGAAAACTCTGAGGCTTCCATACCATTAAAGCGGCCAATCAGACTTAGAACAATGTAACTTAAGACCCAACCAGCAACCACTCCATAAAAGGTCATCATGGCAAAGGAGGCAAAAACTCCAAGCATCCCCATGCCTCTCCAGCCAGATTTTTTACCGCTGATATGTTCCACCGAACCCACTGGACCCTTTTGGGTCCTACGACCAAGAATCATTTCGGCTAACATTACGGGAAGGCCCACTAACAAGATACAGAACAGGTATAAAATCACAAATTTGCCACCACCGTTTACATAGGTGATGTAGGGAAATTTCCAGATGTTACCCAGACCAATGGCAGAACCAGCCGCAGCCAGTACAAAAGCGAGTCGGGAGCCCCAATGTCCTCTATTCACAGCTATCTCCTTATTTTTTTATCAGGCAGAAGTTTATCATGCAGGATAGGGGATGCTGTAGGTTTCCAGGAATGCTTTTATATCGGTGAATTCGTTTTTTAGCCGATCCTTATGGAAAATGGACTTTGTGTGCCAAAAAATTTTTTGTTCAAGGCTCTTTCTTTGCAGGGGATCCATTTTTAGGTTTTGCATCAAATCCGAGTTTAGGCCACAGGGGTTGATTCTTTGATAATTGTTCAGATTGGAGTTTAGGTTTAAGGCAAATCCGTGATAAGTGATCCAGTGACGACAGGCAATGCCAATAGAGCAGACCTTATGCTCCTCAACAAATACCCCGGTTTTTCCTGGGACGCGGTAGCCGGTAACATTAAATTCCCAAAGTGCCCGAATGATAACTTCCTCAAGCTGGTTAAGGACCTTGTGCAAATCCCGATCGGAAGAATTTAGATTCATTATCAGATAACCAACAATTTGACCTTCATCATGGTAAGTAACATCGCCGCCTCGGCTGATTTCTATCACTGGGATTGGCCCAGGATTGATGACATTGGCGCGAGAACTCTTTTTGGCTCCTAGAGTAAAGACGGGGGGATGGGATAAAAGCCAGAGCAAATCTGGAAGATCAACTCGGGCTTTTTTGGCTTGAACCAGAGTCTCCTGAACCTTTAAGGCCCAGGAGTACTCGATGGACTCATCTTCGATAAGAAGCATCAGTGCTTGGGATTTAACATGTGGATGGCCTCACCAAGATTTCCCTTGGCAGCTTCCATCAGAATTTCCCCAAAAGTCGGGTGAGGATGAACGGTTAATGCAATATCCTCAACAAAGGCTCCCATTTCAATGGCTAAACAGGCTTCGGAAATTAAATCGCTGGCATTAGCCCCAACAATCGTAATTCCCAATACTTCTCTGGTATTGGCATCGGAGATAAATTTGACAAAACCATCGGTTTCATCTGTGGTCAGAGAACGGCCAATGGCGGCATAAGGGAAACGACTGACAGTGATGTTCAGTCCTTTCGCTCGTGCTTCCTTCTCCTGAAGGCCTGCCTGCCTCACCTCTGGATCGGTAAATACAACGGCTGGAATCTGCCGAAGATCCATGACGGAGTTGTGCCCAGCAATTACCTCGGCCGCAATTTCTCCCTCTTTGGATGCTTTGTGGGCCAGCATGGGCTGCCCGGCCACATCACCAATGGCGTAAATTCCTAAGACATTGGACTGAAGTTTTTCATTGATTTTAATAAAACCATGTTTATCTAGTTCAATGCCAATTTTCTCAAGGTTCATGCCTTGTGTGTTAGGCCTTCTACCAATGCTGACAAAGAGGTGGTCCGCCGTGACTTCTTTCACGCCCGCTGGGGTTTCACAGACTAAAGTAATCTGTGAGCCAGACTCCTTGTAGCTTTGGGCTTTAGTGCCAGTAAGAACATCAATTCCCAGTTTCTTGATTTTTTTCTCAATCACTTGGACAATGTCTTTATCAAAGGCACTTAAAACAGAGTCGGCAAACTCTACTACGGTAATTTTTGTACCTAGCTTGGCATAGGCCATTCCAAGTTCCAGCCCAATGTATCCTCCACCGACCACAATCATGGAGGCTGGAAGTTTTTTAAGGGCCAGAGCACCGGTTGAGTCCACAATCTTGTCTTGGTCCACTGGAAAAGCCGGTAGACTGATTGGAGATGATCCGGTAGCAATAATACAGTTTTCAAAATCCACTGTGGTCTTTGTGCCAGCCGCATCTAAAACCTCAAGCTGGTTTTTACTCAAGAAAGATGCAGAACCCTTTAAAACCGATACCCGATTGCCTTTTAAAAGGCAATCGGGTATC
>DITF01000164.1 GCA_002422125.1 bacterium UBP17_UBA6191 | reverse complement strand
CAGAGTTTTAAATACCAGAGCCACTGTTTCATACGATTGAGCCCTGCATTCGGATAAGTTCTGAGTATTTACCATCAAGTCTCATCAACGCCTCGTGATCTCCCCTCTCAACAATCTCGCCCTGTTCAAAGACCAGAATCTGATCGGCGGTGCGAATGGTGGAAAGCCTATGGGCAATAATCACGGCTGTTCTATCCTTCAAAAGTGTTTCCAAAGCTCTTTGTAACACCCTTTCGGTATAGGAATCCATGGAGGCCGTAGCCTCATCCAAAATCAGAAGTTCTGGCTCCATGCAAAGGGCGCGGGCAAAAGATAAAAGCTGTCTTTCGCCCATCGATAAATTAGAACCCCTCTCGGTTAGCTCAGTATGAATGCCCTGTGGCAATTTCTGAATCAGATAGTAGCCACCAATTTGATTTAAAGCGTTTAGTACCTGTTCTTCGGTAATGCGTTCATCTAAAACCCTGATGTTATCCAATACACTACCGGGAAACAAAAATATATCCTGAAGAACCAGACCGACTTTTTTTCTACAGGAAGCAATGGAAAATGAGGAATACTCCAAACCATTCAACTTGATACTGCCACTGGCTGGTTCAAAATAACGACATAGTAGTTGGATTGTGGTGGATTTTCCGCTCCCAGAGGCACCAACTAAAGCTGTACGGCTACCCCTTTTCAGATCAAAGGAGATATCTTTTAAAACCAGCTTATCTACTTCATAGGCAAAAGACACATTTTCAAAACTCAGGTTCTGTAAAGGTGGGGCTGAAGCAATACCTGGATTTGGTATCAGTTCATCCTCGGTTTTTTCACCCAGGATTTTAAACACTCGCGAGGCTGATACTGCTGATTTTTGCAGGGCATGAAAATTTTCCCCAATAGCATGTAGTGGCTGGGCCATCTGCCGGGAAAATTCTAGCATCATAACCAAGGTTCCCAGACTCATTTGCCCTGATTGCACCTGAACGGCTCCATAACCTACCAGAATGGCAATCAAGACCCCTTCCGTCATAAACAGAAAAAATCCCCAAAAAGCATTGGAAAAAAGCGAGGCACTGTTTTCTGCCTTCATGCGGGCTACACTTTTTTTTTCCAGTTCTGAGAGTACCTGTGATTTTCTGTCATAAAGCTGAATTAAAAAAATAGCCTGAAGATACTCGGCCAAGCTCCCGGAAAGTTCGGCATAACGACTTCTGGCCTGACTAAAATACTCGCTGATTTTTCCGCTACAGAGAAAGATTAACACCATCAAAAGAATCATGATGGGCATAATCCGCAAAGCTACCCCAAAATCCGTCATTATCATAATGCCAAGGACCCCAAAAAAGAGGCAGATATCGGCCACAATTCTTAGGGTAAGGTGAGAACAAAAGTTTCTGAGCTGTTCTGTATCGCCTTCCACTCTTGAAATCAACCAACCGACCTTGTGCGCGTTAAAAAAATGCAGGGACAGCTTAAGTACCCTCTCAAAAATATTGGTTTTGATCAGGGATACAATCTCAAGACCAACTTTGGCCATCATCATGCTTTGCCAGTAACTTATAAACATGGCAAGGATCAAAATCAGAACAAATAATGAGGCGTGAACCACCATCATTTCCTGATCTTTTGGCCCCGTAACATTATCAATGATGGAGCGCAAAATCACCGGCCTTGAAACTAAAAGGGCGGTCAGAGACATCATCATAACGAAGGCCATCAGCATTCGAAAACGATGTGGATAAAAATAAGTCAAAAGGGCTCGCAAGTCACGAAAGGAGTGACGCGAACCCTGTAATTTTTTTGGCTCCGACATGGAGCAACAAACCTAATGCCCCTTAGGGCTTGAAATCAAGGTTTTTTAAATGCCAAAGGATATGATCTTCAAGAAATGTGGCTACAAAATAATAACTGTGATCATAATTTTCGTGACGACGAATCAAAATCTCTTGGGAACTAGTCTTTAACGACTCTTCTAAAAGCTCAGGTTTTAGCTGCTCTTGTAAAAAGCTATCCGCAAGTCCCTGATCGATTAAAATGGGCTTTGTCGTCTTACCTGCCCGAATCAATTCCGTGGTGTCGTAATGTTTCCATTGATCTTGATCCGCACCCAAGTAGGACAAAAATGCTTTCTGGCCCCAAGCACAGCGCATGGGAGCACAGATGGGAGAAAAAGCCGTCACCGATGCAAACACTTCAGGATGATTCAGCCCCAGGGTTAATGCCCCATGACCACCCATAGAATGGCCACTAATCATAAGTTGAGGTAATAACTCAGGATATGCTTTCAGCACTTGAGGAATGAGTTCCGTCAAGAGATAGGATTCCATACGATAATTAGTGGACCAGGGTGGATTTGTGGCATCAAGATAAAATCCAGCACCGGTACCAAAATCCCAGGAGTCATCCTCACCAAGAATGCCTATCCCTCGGGGTGAGGTATCAGGAGCTAAAACGGCTACTTTGTGTTTGGAAGCAAGGGCTTGAATCCCAGACTTGGTAACAAAATTTTCATGGGTACAGGTCAAACCAGATAACCACAATAAAAGCGGGGTTTTGTTGGGGCTCTTCTGGGTCGGAAGATACAAACCAAATTTCATTTTACAGCCCAGAACCAAAGATTGATGCTCAAATACATGCTGCACACCCAAAAAACAATGATTTTGGGAAACGGATATAAGGTCTTGCATATCAGCCTCAGGAAAAATGTACTACAGAACGAATACTCTTACCCTCGTGCATCAAATCAAAAGCATGGTTTATTTGCTCCAGAGGCATGGTATGAGTTACGAACTCATCTACTTTGAGTTTGCCTTGCATATACCATTCCACAATTTCGGGTAGTTGCGTTCGACCCTTTACCCCACCAAAGGCTGAGCCCTTCCAGACTCTTCCCGTCACAAGCTGAAATGGTCTAGTGGAAATCTCCTGCCCTGCTCCGGCGACTCCAATAATTACAGACTCACCCCACCCCTTATGGGCACATTCCAAAGCCGCACGCATTAAATTTACATTGCCCACACATTCAAAGGAGTAATCAACTCCTCCATCTGTCATTTCCACAATAGCTTCTTGGATAGGGCGACCAATTTCAGCCGGATTCACAAAATCTGTGGCTCCCAGTTGTTTGGCAAATTCAAACTTGGCTGGGTTAATGTCCACAGCAATAATTCTGGAAGCTTTAGCCATAACTGCTCCCTGAATCACACTTAGACCAATACCACCAAGTCCAAATACAGCCACGGTAGCACCGGGCTCAACCTTGGCTGTATAAAGCACGGCCCCTACCCCGGTTGTGATACCGCAACCAAGAAGACAAACCTTATCCAAAGGGGCTTCTTTATTAATTTTAGCTAGGGATATTTCAGGCAGCACCGTGTACTCCGAAAAAGTGGAGCAACCCATGTAATGGTGTAGCATTTTCCCCTGATAAGAAAAGCGGGAGGTGCCATCTGGCATTAATCCCTTACCCTGAGTGGAACGAATCTTTTGGCAGAGATTGGTTTTGCCTGAGAGACAGAATTTACATTCCCGACACTCTGGGGTATATAGAGGTATTACATGATCTCCCGGTT
>DITF01000227.1 GCA_002422125.1 bacterium UBP17_UBA6191 | reverse complement strand
TGGATTGCTTCTGGCACAGTTTCAAAAAAGGACTTCTGGGTTATGGCAAATGGCATAGCTTCTGCCAACATACTTGCGTAATGCTGACGAACTCCCTGATAACCAAGACTCAGTAACAAATTTTTTCCACGGCCCCAGCAACGAACACACTTAATCCAGCCGGGGCCAGCGCATGGTCCATCCTCGTTTAAAAGATGCACCCTTTGACATTGCACAAACCAATCATGTACCACAAAGAGGCAGCGCCTTTGTTGAGCCAGCTTGAGCATCCAGGGAATACCCCAGGGAATAATTTGATGAAATACTACTAAATCAGACTCTGGCAGATCTGGCTCATGCCACGAAGCCATACTTTGTAAAAGCTTCCAGGAGGATCTAGTTCCTGAAAGAGCCTTTGGAAAAACTGCGCGGTAATCCAGTACGGTTGATGCAAACCCCAGATCCCGATGCAGTGAGTCTACAAAACACTCTACACCGCCTAAACGGTTAGGCCAGGACTCCTCCAAAAGGTGCAACACCCTAATTGTTTTCAAAACTCCGCTTGACCCTGAATCTCAAAAAGCGTAGCCAGATCTTCGGAACTATCTCCCGACTCCACCACGGCGATTCTTCCATCGTTCATTTTCAGATGCAAAAATTCTTCATCAGGGTCAATCTTAACTATCTCCATACCATCCAGGGTTGAGCCTACAAACACATTCTGCTGTTCCCCGCCAACTACCACATTAGCCATGACCCGGGTACCAAACTGGCCAATGCTTAAAAGTATAAACTTAGGGGTGTAGGCTGGTCTTAGCTGCACAGGTTGTTCAGGGTTGGCAGCATCCACAGAAATGGTTTGACTGAGATTAAAGGAGCTCTCCGGCCCACCGTCCACACCCTGTAAAAATGTAAACAGGTTTTGGGCAATGCGCTTTGTACTCGCCGATGAAGCGGTTCTCATAGTAGAAATGAGCATGGGCACAATCTGGTTTTTTAAGCCCCCCACGACAGCTAAAGACATCAACTGCTCATAAGCATTGTTTCTGACAAAGCTATGTGTGTCAGATAACATTCTGATCAATGTAGCAACGCTGTGAGGTGAGCCAGTTATGCCCATGGCCGTAACTACCGCATTTCTAACCCAGGGGTCAGAATGCTGAGCCAGAGGCTCCAGAACTTCCAATGCATTGTCATAGCCCAACATAGTCAGAGAAATGGCCGCCAGAGCTAAAAAGTCAGCCCGTTTTTCCCTACGAAGAATTTTTTTCAAACTTTCTTCGGCTCCATCAACACCAGTCGCTCCTAGGGCATGAACGGCGGCCAAGCGAATATCATCTGAGTTTGTGCCCTCGACCAAACCTATAAGCTCCTTGCCACCCTGGCCACTCTGATGGTACACCAGATCAAGAATGGCTCGGTACACGGCCTTGTCATCAGATGAGTTTAGCTTGGCGATAGCTTTTTCTACCTCATCAGCACTACTCGTATCAATCTCCTTGGAAAACACCTTCCCATCCATCTCTAACCGAACAATGGAAGCTACAGGATCGATGGAACGAATTGTGTAACCCAGCAATTTATCTCCAATCGCAAAAAAGTCCCTTTCCACCTGAATTTTGGCAGTTTCACCACGACCAATCACACCGGAAATCACAAAGGAATCCAAATCGACGCGGTTAGTCCCGGAAGAAAACTGCTTGGGCTTGTCAATTTTTGCCAAAAGCTCAAAAGTCAGCGAAGCTTCATAGGGCCCCATTGAGCCTAAAGACTTTTCCAGAAATGCTATGGTGGAATCATCATGAATCCATTGAAACGACTTTAGGATCGCCCTTTTGACTTCAATGTTGTCTGTTCGTTGGTAGAGTACATAATAAACAGGCAGATTTCGAACTTCCTTAAACTGTGCCAATGCTAAAATAGCCGCCTTCTGTACCGATGGGTTTTTGTCCTGAAGCAGTTTACGAATCTCATCTATGGATTGTCTGTCATCGAAATACTGCAGACCAAACACTGCATGTACTCTTTGCACAGGATCCTTGCTGGATAGATTCTGTCTTAGCTCCATTAAAGTTCTTTCTTTAGAAGGCTGGATATCAGAAGCTGCTGTTTCTGATTTCGCCGTAACTGTATCCTCCGCTGTTTCCACCTCAGCAGAAGACTTTGCCACCGTATCCTTGAGTACAGGCTTTTCGGATTCTGTACCCGGCATAGGCAAACATCCCGAAGAAATTAAGGACAAAAGAGATGCAGCACCCAAAAAACATATTATTTTCATCATAACTTCCACGCATTTTTCTGATGAGCAACCCAGGCACTCAAAAACTCATCAGGGTTAAGTCCCGTAACCAACCTCAAAGCAACCTGATACTGATTGCCCTGATAAATCTCCTGCAACAATCTTCTAAGCTTCCACTGTCCCTGACTTTCCACCAAAAACTTAATCATCAAAAGACTCTGTCCATAAGCCTGTTCCGCACTCTCTCTATTCATCCGCACAAAGGGGCTGGACAATTGATCCATTTTTAAAATGCGGTTCTGTTTTAAGGCCTGAGACTGTACTTCTCTTACACTTGGTGGCAATGGAGCTTCCTCCCTACGGGTAAATCCCCCCTCATCAAAAGAAAACGGCTGTTCGTAGTACTGGGCAATCCCCTCATTCATCCAGACAGGAATCTGATTTCTGGTAAAATTATCTAAAAATAAGTGCATGGTTTCATGGCGAAGGAGGGTTTCCAACTGCCTTTGTGACTTTTTTAGTTCTGAACTAGGGATACGAATCTCGCCATCATAAACGCCAGCCGCCCAATTTGGATTGCCTAGTTTAGCCGATAGAGCCTTATCTCCGGCATAGACAATCACGGTAATGGGAGTTTCGGGATAAAATTGCAGGGTCTGACCCAAATCCGTAAATATTGTCTCCAATAATGGAGCTAGTACCTGAGTTACGGAATCCAGTTCGGTTTTGTCTGCTCGCACAATAAAATGGGGTGTGGGGGCTGATGCGGCTAAATTGGTATCTAATGGGGTTTCTCGAGAAATTTTTTGGATCACGGCCGCCACATCACTGGTCACTTCCAGTTTCTGGGCCGCCTCTAAAAGTTCTGTGGCCTTTTTCAAATCCCCACGATGATAATAACAATCACCTCGTAACACCAACACAGAACGGGGAGTGTCAAACTTGGGTCCCACCAGTTCCAGATGCTCCAGAGCCGCTGAATATGCTTTCATTTTCTGGTAGGCATGACCAGTATAAAAATGGATTTCATCCGCTTTGGATTGATCGGAGCCAAAAGCCTTAAGTAACTCATCTGCGTAAAATATGGTACGGTTAAAATCCTGTTTGGCAAAGGGAATATAGAGTCGAAATCGCGAGAATGAATAGGAGTTAGGAAAGTACATTTCCGCTTGATCCAATAATTCCCAAGCCTGATCATACTCGGACTTCTCCATATGAGAACCCAATAACTTCTGAAACGCGGATTGTAAACTATCGTATACCCTCTGGGTAGGAAACGCTACATACCAGGCACGAATCCAGGTTTTAAGAGCTTCTTGGAGATTTCCTGCCTCTTCTAGTGCCACTGCCTTTTCCACGACTGCGGCCACATCAAAGTCGTTGCAGCCAGGCTTTTCAACACAACTCAAAGCCACAGCCAAAAACACCCATTTTTTCATACCAATTCCCTTCCTACAAAAGATGCTATTTTAGAATCCCTTCATACAATGTGACAACCTTAGGGATCAAAAGACTAGCATACATCTGACGGGCATGACAGATTCTGTCCTCCTGGTCCATAACTTGTGAGATAGAAAACATAGATTTTTCAATATCTTTTAGATTCCCTGGATCACAATACAGAGCATGTTGCTTAAATATCTCACGGGCGTAGCCAATATTGCTGCATACCAAAGGTTTCCCAAACGCCAGAGCCTCAAGAGACGCAATCCCGGCTGTCTCAAACCAACTGGCTTGAATATGGGCCTTGCACTGAGCCATCAAAGATAGGATATCTTCTCTTTTTGGTGATTCAATCCATAACAGACGATCAGGGTTCTGTCTCACAATCTCTCGCAATTGGCTGGCGTAATGCCTGTGATTGTAGTTGGCCGGGCCCGCAAAGACAGAGAAAAAATTGCCATTTAAAGAGGCTTTAGCAATCCCAAGCTGATTTTTTAAGTCTTCGACCCTGCCAACACACAGAAAATAATCATAAAATGGAACCAAAGGCACTGCGTCATGAACAAGATCAAATTCATCCCCATCCAGCATGGGGGGTATAATCTCAATATGTCTATACATAAGCTCTGAAAAACAGTCTCTGATCGCCTTGGCTTCAAGCTCTGTATGCACGACTACCTGGGTCACATCCTCTAGGGCCCTAGACATGGCAAGATCCCCACCTTTTTGCAAAAACTCAAAAATCCTTCCTAGGGACAAATTGCCAGCGCCGAGGTGGTATAGCAGACGAAGTAACTCGCGAAACCGTACGGGTACCTTATTTAACAACTCTGATGGGAAGCCCCTCCTGCCTCGCCTTTCATATTCATCCAGATTCTGGTACATGGCATGTAGAACCACCTTGCGTCCTTGAGTGGCCGCATTGCGAATCTGAAGAACCGTTTCTTCCGGGCGGCTCAGATTAAAACAATGAACCAAATCAAATCCTTGTAGATTGGGCTCCAGTTCACAGGACAATTCCGCAACGACCCCTGATTGCTTGAGGTATTTCTTAAGAATCAGAATCTGATTAGTATCCCCCCCAGGTTTTTGAAGAAGATTGCGACGGGCCTGAAGAAGTACTTTCATATTGCCAATGACAGCCTGAAATAAAACCTAAGCTCCGCATAGCTAATTCGTCCCACAAGCCATAACAGGCACTGATATAAATCAAAAGACAGCCTATGTCTACCCTGAAAATAAGTCCTCAAATTGGAATAGATTCTTTGCATCTGCATGGGCTTAATCTGAGTTTTGGGGTGTACAACCGATTCGCTCTGTACCAACCAAACCGGCCACTGCCTTAGACTAAACTGTTTTGCCAATTCCATATCCTCAGTATAAAGAAAATAGTCCTCACAAAAGCCTGAAACCGCTAAAAAACGCAACCTTTGCACAAATAAACAGGCTCCCTGAACCCAGTCTACCCTAAGGGTTCTTTGGTCAGCTAGCCGAAAGAGATATTTAAGCTTAAACAAAGGGAAAAAATATCGGTCATAAAATGGGGAGGAACAGGCATACCTTCTGCCGTCTTGACCCTCAAGGGCTGGAGAGCTAATCCCCCCCTCCCGAGCCAATTGATAACAAACCGCCAGATCGGATTCCTGAGCCAATGCGTCGGGGTTCAGAAACAAAAGAACCTCACCTTTTGCCAATGCCGATAACTGATTGCAGGCTCTGGAAAATCCCAGATTCACCTCGGACTCAATCAGCTCAACCGAAATGGACTCGGGTAGCTTGCCTAACTCGGCTTTTAAATCCAAAAGCCCTGAATCTGTGGACGCATTATCAATTACCAAAACTTCAAGACAATAATGCCGGGATAAAAAAATCAGACTCTGAATGTAGTTCTGAATAAACTCAGCCTGATTGTAGACTACAGTGATTACAGAGAGCTGAATCTCCATAACCTAAAACTTATCAGGTTTTATACCTTCAAATCCAAAAGTCATCAGTTTGGTCTTAACGCTGACCCCATAAGGAGCATCAGGATCAGGAGATATTTCCAGATCAAGCGGGGTTAAAAAAATACTCTGATTGGCTGTGGCATGTAAAAACTCCAGAAGCTCAAAATAGTTACAACGCATCTGAATCTCTGATTCATAAATTGCTACACCAACAGTTCGATCGGTCTTTAACTCTGGATCCTGGGTGGCCACTTTTGGCACTGAGGTCACAATGTCTTCAGAAGATATAAAATCAAATTTTTTGACGGGGTTTAACCTATCACTGATTACAATCACCGAAGCCGTCATATCTGTAATCACCTGATTAATCCTATTTTGGGTGTACTCATCGGCCGGAAACTTTTCATAAAGTCTTTCATAGCTGATTCGAGTTTCTTCCAGTTCCATTTCCAAGGCACTAACCGTAGACTTAAGCTGCTCAAAGCTTCTTTGTTCTTCCTTGAGAGTTTGAATCCTTCTAGTTGTAGCCACTACATCCTTGGGCATATTTCCCAGTAAAAACGATTCTCCAAAAATTAAAAGGGCAGCAAAAGCCACTCCCATTCCCTGCAACTGCTTTTTTATTAAATCGTCTTGATTCATGGCTAAATCGTATTCCCTATGCTTACGGTACCCTCAAGACTAAACTCATAATGGGCCGCCACCGTTTCAATAATATCCTGATTTTTGACCCGATCAAATGTCTTCTTAACCTGTTCAGGTATAAATTTTGTGCTCGGAGGTTTAGGAATATCAAAACTACCCAGGGCCTTCAAATCTTCAATCAATTTGGGCACAGCCTGGCGAGTCAAAGCAATTCCATCAATGCGAAAGACAATTTTACGCATGGTCCAAGGATTGTCCTTGGTGCTGGAGTCTTCTTTCCAACGACGATACTTGTTAAAATCAAACCCCGGTTGCTCAGAGTTAAATTTCAAATTGTTTACCTTGATCTCTGGACCAACCTTTTGCATTAATCGCTTTAAAACCGAGGGCCAGTGCGGGTAATTGGAAAGGTGCATCTTCACAAATCCAAATTGGGTCTGGTACTTCACCTGTTCGGCCAGAAGCTCATGGTAACGGGTTCTGACCCCACTTACCCCGCTTAAAGAAGATGCTAGCTTTGAAGACTCTTTTTTTAGGGAATCCAATTTTAACTTGGTAGATATCCAGGACCAGCCAATTTTTAACACCACAATTGCCAGACAAGCCGCCAGAATATTCCGGTAACGAACCAGTGGCATTTTCATAAGAACTTTTAAGATGTTCTCGTTTTCAGAATCAACCTGGGAAACCAGATTATAACTATTTTTGACAGACTCCAGAGCCACAACTGAAGTCATCATGACATCTGCAAATGGGCCATTTTCCCTCAATGACAGGCGCAGTTCCTCTTTGGCCAAACTATCACGGTTCTGGGCCATTGTGCCTTTTACATCAAAGGGCTGCATCAGATGTAGTCCCATGGAAGCACCAAATGTTTCATACAGCTTATCTACAAACTTGGGAGCGTTAGTGACACCACCAGATACAAACATGTGAGTTGGGCCTTTGCGAATAGCCGCAAATGCTGCATTATCCACAGTAAAGTTTCTAGCCAAAGCTGTACCAAAGTAGGAAACCGAGGTCTGAACCTTCTGAAAAATTGACTTTAGAGTCTCATTGATATTTCTTAAGTAGGGGGCTGGGTCATTCATTTGCAAGCCAAGCTCATTGGCTGCATCGGTATCTCCAGAAAATCCAACCTTCTGAATCATCAATTCTACATCGCTAGGGGCAATACTGGTCTCCCCTGCCTTTGAACAGTAATCAAACAATTCATCAGCAAAGTTTTTAGTCCCAAAGTGCAAAATTTTGTTAAAAATCAGCTTTTCCTGAAAAAATAGATTCACTTTAGTGGTCAGATGCCCAATATCCACAAAACAAATCGGCTCTTCTCTCAATGCCTCATTGGTTTGTATGAGTTTTTTATAAAACTCCAATACTGAGTACATGACAGGATAGATGCCACCAAATTTTAACCCACTGGCATATAGATGTTTTTTGATAATTGCCACATATTTGGGATTTAACAAAGTCGATGCCGAAATGACCTGAGCCTTGTCCTCAATTTCTTTGGTAAACAGCTCATAATAGCGGTGATGGGGACACTCCACGGGTAGTTTTTCCTGGGTGGCAAACTTTTCCATCTCCTCTTTGACCTTGGTTTGAATCTGGGTTTTATCAATCCGGGTCAGATAAGAAATATTGGTAGGCGTAAAAAGCGAACTTACCGTAAATCGAATCGGCAATTTTTTATCCAACTTGGGTGCCAGATCCTGAAAGTAATTTCCAAGAGACTCCATGTAAGTATCAACACCAGCCCAGGAATTGGGAACCTTGTATACTTCCTTGGAAACCACCACCATTTCATCAGCTTCTTTGGAATACTTAAGCACGGCCACTTTAATAGAGTAGGCCCCAAGATCCATGATCTGTACTGGTTTATTATTACGAATTGCCATAAGTTGTTACACCCTTGGTCTTGATTTCGTCAAAAATGTCACAGTCTGTGAGGTTCTGACGCATCAATAAAAACCTCAGTAAATAAATTTATAGCACCCTCATTCACATAAAGCGGCACCCATTGCGCATATGGAACATCCACAATGCTAAAAAACCGGGCCTGATCAGGGCTTACATCCTGGCGAATTTTAACCTCCACCCTAACTCTACCCTCCAAGGGAGTCAAAATCATTTCAGCCCACAGCCCTTCATTTTTCTCAACCACAAAAAAAGGACTGATTGCCTCTACCGTCTGCCTGCTAAGCTCAAAGGCATAAGGTTCCCCTGCATTTACCAAAACCTGCAACTGATTGGATGAACTAGTCCTCTCATTTCTG
>DITF01000380.1 GCA_002422125.1 bacterium UBP17_UBA6191 | reverse complement strand
GATCGAGGTCTAGCATAATATGCACTAGGCTATTCAAGTGCTCGAAGTGGAAATCCGTTCTAATCCTCATCGCAGCCAATTATGCATCGGCTTGGGTTGGTAGTACCCTCTTTGCCGTTTATTTACCTTCACTGGTGGAAATAACTATCCAGAATATTCAGAGTTGGTTTTTGGCTTTTGTCGCCGCCGCCTTTGTGGTCACGCTTCTGATTGAGTTTGTGTTTTTTTGGTTTGCGTTGGGCTCCCGAGAACATCGCTTGCAGCGGACTTGTTCAGCGACTTTAGCGATCAACGCCAGAAGTTACATCCTGCTTTTCATTTGGTATTGGATAGCGAGTGGCACTTCGATGCTGACTGAGTTTGAGGTGGTGTCTGCGGATAAGATGAAGCTTACCGAGCCCTATGCCCTCTACTACCTGTCCGAAGAAGGTGATCAGGTTGTTCGAATGAATCTAATCGATTCTGATTCCAAACAGACAATATCTGAGGCAACGGCGAACCACCGAAATGACCGGCTCTTCGCGCGCCCTGGCGAAGATTCTCTCTTTGACCTTTATGTTTACCTTGAGTCGGAAGATCGAGGGGCAGAGACAGAGTCTATGATTTTAGATAATTTTTCAGAACATGCGCCAATTGAATGGCGGATTGTGGAAGGATATTCTGAGAAGCCCGTGGGATCAGGATCCAATTATGGTCCGGTACCTGCCATAGGAACAGAATCCGACTGGAAGTTTCGCACTGGATACTGGCCTATTGAGGGGATTAGGGGCAAGAATGAAAAGACAGGGCAGACCGTTTACTATGCCCTTGAGTTGCCGTTTGTCGCATGGCCAGTTCGCAATGCCACCCAATTATCTGGAGGCTATGTTGTTGCTCAGCTAGGCGACGATCAGATTTGCTTGATGAATCTTGAGTCTGGCAAAATTGCCCTCATTGCCCGTGGTAAAGGACCAATCGCTGTAAAACAATAAGTGTCGAGCAAGTCAGTCGACTCAACATTTTTTATAATCATAGAAGACTTCATTCCATGTTAGGGTATCTCAGTCCGCCACATTTTCCCCTGAAACAGCAGCAAACGGCCGGACTGAAGGTTGCCGCATAAATGAGTGAGTTTGGTATGTGTTGTTTTGAGGACCACCTAATATTACAGACCGAAAGACTATTTCTGAGAGAATTTACTAAGAAGGACGCAGCCTTCTTTTTGCGGCTTGTTAGCACTTCGGAATATAAGAATGGTATCTACGATACGGGTATCACATCCGAGGCCCAGGCAAGAGATTACATTGAAAAATCCTTAAGAGGTTTGTACCGCAAATTTGGCTTCGGATTGTGGGTAATGTGTGACAGAGAGACCCAAAACCCATTGGGTATGGCGGGCATCATCTCCAGAGATTGTTTGCCCGAAGTCGATCTTGGATATGCCCTGCTGCCAGAACATTTTCGTAAGGGGTATACATTTGAAGCCTGCCAAGCTGTGTGTGAGTACGCCAGAATCTCGTTAAACCGCCCTCAGATTCTAGCTGTGGTGTCCCCAACAAATGCGCCGTCTATCGCCCTGCTGCATAAACTCGGCTTTTATTTTAAGGGCATTGTCCAACCCCCCAAAGGTGGGGAAACACTCAATCAGTACGCTAAGGCTCTGGTTTAGGAAAGGCTTCTTTGGTGTGGTAGGTAAAACAATAGAGATATTCGCCGCATATTGAACTAACCACAATGCTATTATGCTTATTCGAATCCAGAGGATGTGTTATGAATAAAGTCGAGGCTATAAAAGCTTCAAGACATGGGGCCATTTGTGCCAGTCTCTCTACCGTAATAAATATTGTCCTGTTTCTGATTGCAAAGAATACCAATGCCACAGGAGCACTGATTAACTACAGCGATCCCGGCACGATATTTTTCGTTGCTCCAGTAGGAATGCTGAGTGCTTACTGGATGTATAGAAACTCACGGGTAACGGCTGTTGCAATACTTTATTGTGCCTCAGTAACCGTGTTAATGGCACCCTTGACTACGGTCGAGTTAGTTTGGGGACTAGCTTGCATCTACTTTTATGGTAGGGCAGCGCAGGGTGCATTTGCATTCCATAAATTGGAAAGGCTCGAGAATCCAGATTATAAAGCCACAGATAAATGGGCTTACATAATTTTTATACCTTTGGTTATAGTCAGCACTTTAGGGCTTGGCATTATTGTTTTGGAAAAATCAGGTACAATGTTGCCTCCAAGAGTTCTCGCTAAAGATGAGATACACCCGAAGTGGATCTCCACTCTTATATCCCACGGCCATATTGGTACAAATGACAGTGTAGATTACTTTTATTCATCGGATCCCTTTTCTGTGTTAAACGGGAGTTACATAATGACTCAGGATGAGCTCCTGGTTAATCACCTAAATGAAGCTCAAGAATTGCTAATGTTTGCGCTTTCATTGAGTGATATTACCGAGGTTGAGATGGTAACTCCGGGCGATGCTGTTAATTTGAGCGTCCACATAGTCCATACCGAAGACCCCGACATTTATTTTATCTTGAGCCTACCAACGGACAGACAAGGTGATCAGAAATTCGTTGATGCCCTGCGAAAGAAGTGAGATTTGGTCATAAACTCAGATTCATGAGCGCATCCAACGGCTTGCAGCATCCCATCTGCATCGGCTACAGGACAACTTTTGCAAGGCTTACGCAATAGAGTTTGGCAGACGCAGGCGTACCGGAACACTGCGGCGAAAAAACAAAAGGCCAACAATTCCTATATTTACCTAACATTTTCCCCACAAGTCCTTGTTATTTTGCATGAGTCTGTGTAAAATCGTGCGGAATTGAATCAATTTGGACACAGGTGACAACATATGATCAGAGTTGCAGTTGGCATTATTCGTGATGAGGGTAAGTTCGTTCTAGTGAAAAGGGACGAGCAGGGCAAGTTTCCAGGTATGTGGGAATTCCCCGGTGGGGCTGCACCCGAAGGTGTGACCTTGGAGGATGCTCTTAAGGACCATTTATCCAAATATTTTAATCTTGATGTAGTAGTTCAAGATAAACTCGCTAGCGTGACACAGGAATATGACTTTGGAACTGTGGAAGTAACTGCCTTTGGTGTGGAATGTATTTCCAAAAAAGTTAGGTTGGCCCATCACCTGTCCTATCGATGGGTTCGCTGGAATCAGTTTAAAGAATTTGACTGTGTTCCCTCCATTACTCCTATGTTAGAGATTTTGAAATCACAGGGGTTATAAAATATCTGTTTGTCGGGTCAGTGCATTGTTGCTGGCCCGCTTCGCTGATGTTCAAGTTCCTGCTATTTTTTTTGGTTCCTTTGAACTTTGCCTGTACGGCCCCCTTTGACTGCACCCCTCCCCCAATTTCTGTGACTTGGCTACCTGAGCGCGGAGTTTTAGAAGCTTTTGAGTTAAGAAAAAAGCTTTTGGCCTCTCCAGATGATCTGGATTTGCGTATGGCACTAACTGGCCATTATATTCAAACCGGGGTTATGAAAAGGGCCAAACCCCTGTTAAATACCCTGATGGATTTGGCACCCTCACATCCAGAAACATGGATATTGCATTCTCGCTATTCAGTGCTTGAGAAAAAGTATACCAAGGCTTTGATGGAAGCCTTTCGGGCCTTGTTGTTATCCAATTCCGAATCAGAGACTATTTGTTTTGAACACGCTCATTTACAACTGATAACCCAAAACCCGGTAAAGGCCATGCAGTTTGCAGATTATGGTCTGCAAAAACACAATTCAGATAGATTGCGCTGGGTAAAATCCATGGCCATGATCGAAATGAATCATTGGGGTGAGGCCGAACAGGCTTTGATTCGCCTAAGGAAGAATCTTCCCGATTTTGCCCCTCTATCCTTAAACCTGGCTATGATTTCCTGTCGCCTAGGTGATCGGGATGGGATCCTGCACAATCTCAGAAGAGCCTCGTTTCAGGGATACAGAGATTACCATCGTTTGGATAAAGATTCGTGCCTGCAGCCTTTTTTTAATGACCCAGCCGTATTGGCTGTCATAAATCTTATAAAAAATAATCAGGAAAAACAGAGGATTACACCGGGATTACAAAAGCTATAGTAAACTATAGTCTATGATATGGTATTTGGTATTTATTCCCCTCTTACTGTTGGCCTCAGGTTGCAAGCAAACAACTGAGCCAATCCCGGAACAGTCTTTAAGTTCTCCAGAATCCCACCAAGTGGTTTTAGCGGAAAAACCTGTTCCAAGACCGGTGGAAACGACCCAAATTGTTGCAATACCACCCACTATTCCAATCCCAGTCGCCCCTTCTAAAATTGAGTCTGAGTCTGAACCCAAGCCTGAGCGCAAAATGCCCCTGACGCTGCCTGAAGAGTTCATCGCTTACTCTAAAAACCCGCAGCCTCTTAGTAAAGCCCTCAGATTAGGCTTAGTTTCCCGTCTCAAACAGGAATACACGGATAAACAATATGATTCAAATCTCCTGATAGCCTTAAAACAATTTTTGGGGGCCACTGCAAGCTCCGAGTGGATTTTGTGGTTAACCGAAATATCATTTCTGTTTCCTATGCAAAGAACAGCCTCGGGATTAAGAGCCTATGAAATCCGCGATCTCATTCGTGAAATCAGTCCCAACTCTCAAACAGATCTGGCTTTAATTGATGTATTTTTGCAGGGGGATAAAAGCCTTCAGGATGGGGTCTATAATCATCTGATGAAAAGATATGGGCAAAACTTTGGCTACAATCATGAGTTGTGGAAACGCAAACTTTCCGAAGGCGAGAAGACACAATGATTAGAATCTGTTTATTTTTGTGGCTATTGTTCCCCAAAAATCATTTTGCCTCGGATCTGATTCAGGTTCGCAAGGCATTTGAGGCCAGACAATATAAAGTAGTGCTACAGATTGCCGAAAAATACCCCTCTCTTTTTCGCGAAGCCAGGGAATCTGGGTGGCTCGCTCGCTCCTTGTATGAAGAAAAAAACTTCCCTCGCGCAGCTTTTCAATGTCACCTAGTCCTGGAAAAAATTGATTTCTCTTGGTGTACAGGCATGTTAAGAGCCTTAAAGGATAAACAGGAAGGAGCATACCTGCTAGGTCTTTCCTTGTACCAAATTCATACCCTAGACAACAGAAAAGCCATGGATACACTAAGCGAAATCACAAATCGCTTTAGTGAATATGCCCTGGCTGCCAGAGAGGAACTTTTACCACTTTTAAGAAAAGCCAGCGCTTACCACCTGATGCACGAGCATCTGACGGCCCAACAAACTGATTCAGCTAAAATCCTAAGTTTTAGAAAACAGATGAAGGATTATGAAAACAGTATGGCCCAGTTGGTGAAACAAAATAAATTGAACTTAAAGGATC
>DITF01000276.1 GCA_002422125.1 bacterium UBP17_UBA6191 | reverse complement strand
GGATCGAAGTTGCCAGAATAGGCAGATCTATTTTCTTTACAGGGTTTGCATAACCTTGGACCCGCATTAAAAAGTTGGAAAAACAACTGGCAAAAGCGTATAGATAACTGGCGAAGCTCTGCCGAAAGCCAGGAACATTCTGGTTTTACCCTGCCTACTGGTGAAATGCGAGCAATAGGCTATCTTTGCCAGCAGTATGGAGTAAGACTGGATCGCCCTGTTAAAGCTTACGACAAATGGGTAAATCGTATTCCTTCCGTGTACCGAGAAGCTGTATTAAATGAGGCCCCCATTGATGCCATGACACCGGAAAATGACCCTCATTGCCTGGCAACCATTAGGCATTATCGCAGCCTGATCCCGATGGCACAGGAGCACAGAAAGCCAATTTTTAACTTAACTTCTGCTGATGGGGCTATTGGCAGCCATGCCAATGCAGTGACTGATGCCAGACGGGACTTCCAGCAACTTGCGATTAAAATTACCGAAAAAATTGAAGTTCTGTCAAAACGCGAGTAATGGCCCCCTTAAGATGTCTTTGAATATCTGGGTTGTCAGAACGGGAATTTAACCAGCCCAACATCAAAAGCTTGCGGCTCATGACCAATACTTCAAACAATTCTTCATCATGGGAGTCCAGAGGTTTGACACTGCGATAGCCAGAAAACAAGGCCTCTTTGAACCGAGCCTTTATCTCTGGCAACTGATCCTGTTTTGATTTTGGAATCATGTTTATGGATGAAATAAATGGAATGGCCAAATCGTAGATATAAAAGCCAAATCCACAATCATCAAAGTCTATGGCCCCTGGGCCAGAAGCTGTGTTGACCATATTTCCAAAATGCAGATCGGCATGAATCATGCCCAATCTGGCCGGGAACCGCATCTGATAAGCTATTAATTTTTCCAACAAACTGCGGCGAGCGCGGGTGATTAAGTCTTGCTCTTCTGGGCTGGCTCCATCTAGGGAATCAATGGAACCAAACTTTGGATCATCCCCCAACATGCCTGAAGCATCCCAATACATTCTGTGCCTGACTGGGGTGGTGTAACCAGAGTTTTGAAATCCCGCTAGAAGACGACCCACTGCCTGTAAATGTTTGGTGGACACAGATTTTCCAATAAAACGACCATGAACCCACTCAAACATACAGCAGTTACGAGGCCCCAAAATGCTTGGGTGTGCCACGGATTCAAGGATATTTCCAGTCTTCGAAGTGATTACATTGGGAACAGAAAACCCCTGCTGGTTTAAATGGGTCAACCACTGTAGTTCCTCTTGAATGGCCAAAGCCGTGTGATATCCCTCACGATGAACCCTCAGTAAATATCTTTTACCCTCTTCGGAATGTACACAAAAGGTTGTGTTTTCACCGTGATTGATAAAATCAATGCGCTTGGACCGGATGGCATATAATTTTAATGCCTCAAGTGCTAAAAGCCTTAAGCGGCGCACCTGGGTCAAATAACTAAGATCTTTAAAACTCTGAGTCATTGTCTGGCTCCCAAAATTTTGAACTAAACTTCCCTTTGGATTTATATCATTTCCACAATACACTATACACATGAAAATCTGTCCTTCCTGCCAGTCCTATAATCCTGAAAATTCGCTCTATTGCAATCAATGTGGCACCAAAATTAAAGATGAGCTGCAAACCGGGCAAAATCTCATCCCGCTGGCCATTTTGTTTTCGGATGTATCTGGATTCACCAAGGTTTCGGCCCAACTAGAACCCGATGAGCTTATTTCTATTCTTGATCCCCTGATGGAGCTTCTGACCAATGTGGTTCGTGAGGACGGTGGGCGAGTTCTCAAGTATGAGGGCGATGCCATTATGGCTATTTTTGGTTTGGGTGATAGATCGGGATCGGCCTGCATTCAGGCAGTCCAGGCCGGGCTGAATATGCAAGAGAAAGCCATTGAATATTTTCAGAACCTTATACAGGAAACCAAAATATCTCTGTCCATGAGAGTTGGAATCCACTTTGGAAAAGTATATGCCGGACTAATCGGGGGCACCCTAGATGTCATGGGAGATTCTGTGAATCGAGCCAAAAGGCTTGAGCAGCACGCGCCTTTAAATCATGTACTGATCTCCCGTGAAGTCTACGATCACTTAGGGGATTGTTTTGAAATCCGTGCCGAAACACCGATCCATGCCAAAGGACTCATAGAACCCATTGAAGTTTATGTTCCTCTAAAGCACAAACCTGGGCAGTATCGTTTGGGCCAAATCGCCTTTTTTGGACGCGATCTGGAATTATCCATTCTGAACCTGGAATACCAGAATTTTTTGCAACAACAAACCGGATTTAAATTTCTGATTCAAGGGGATCCTGGATCCGGGAAATCCCGTCTACTTACGGAATGGGTTCAATCTCTGGACCCTGAAATAAAAATTATAGAATGTTCCTTTGATCCGATGTACTCCAGTCCAGCCCGGCTCGGAACAAGCATCATAAAAACCGAAAATCCCCCTCAGACTAAAATCGTTAGCGGGGAATGGAAAGACGGATTAAGAGACTGGATGGTCCAGATAGCCTCAAGCCTCAGAAACGCCCACAGCAAAATTATTCTGCTTCTTGAGGACTTGCAGTGGATCGACGAATCTTCTCAGGCACTCTTAAACTACCTGCTTTTAGAAGATCTCCCCATCGGAATTGTTGCAACAATCCACAAAAACGCTAAGATCGGACACACCATTGAGGCCAAGTTTAGAAAACTGCCGCTAGCACCTCTAAGCCCTGAAGCGGTGGCCCAGATCATACAAACCCAGTCCCAGCGCACCGGAAACTCTTATGAGGAATCAGAAAAATTCTTTGAATTAAGTCACGGTAACCCCTGGACTTTGTCCCTTCTTTTGGATAATCAAAAAAGCCTCTCACTTTCTCACAGGATATTATCTCTACCTAAACCAGAGCTGAAACTTCTGGAGATTCTTAGCATATCTTCAGATGTTTCCAAGGATCTTTTGCAGGCAGCATTTCATCATCTGGGCCACACGACTTTTGAATCCAGTTTCAAGTCACTTCTGGGAACCGGATTGATTCTTCAGACTCAAAATCGAATCCGCATCAGCCATAATCTGCTACGCGATGAAATCATGAATCTTACACCAAAAAAAGAACGATCAAAAATTCATGCTACCCTAGCCACACTAATGTTGAATCTGCCTGAGTACTCAGGATCAGAGCAATTAATCCAGCATCTCTTATCATCATCCCAGAAACGGCAGGCCGCAATTGTGGCCTTAAATCAGTGTCAAAAATCTCTAGGACTAGGAATCATAGAGCCATTTTTGAAGCATGACTCCCTGATTCTCTCCCATTTTTCAGTGAATTCTCCCTTTACTGTGTTTGAGAAAACCAGCTTTTTTCGAGCATTGACAGAGGCCTATTCCTATGAAGGCCTGTTTAAACTGGGTTTATCCCGTCTTGCCAATGTCTATTCCAGTGTATCGGCATCCGACCCACTAGAAGATCTGGCATGGAGGCATAGCCAATTTAAGCTAAGCGTCCTGATAGATGAGCCCAAAACCCGCAACCGTACCATCCATCAACTTCTACAAAAATCTCTTTATAGCCTTGGTGAAGAGGCCTGGGAATTGGAAACAGACATTTTGATTAGCACTGGATGGCATTACTACTTAGCCAAACAACCAAGGCTATGCACCTACTATTACAACAAAGCCGCCACGCGCTCTCGTGCCACTGGCCAGCCTCTACAATTAGTCACGGCATTAACAGGTCTAGCCTCGGCCCGACGGCTGACAAAAAAATTGGAGGCAACCAAAGTCATGCTCCAAGAAGCCCTGTCTCTGGCCATTACCCATGGACTAATGCTAAGACAGGGATTGATTTTATCTTCCTTGGCCAAATGCGAGGAAGATAGCCGGGATTTTCAGGCGGCTCTATCATATTCCGAAAAGGCCAAAGAAATTCTGGAATCCTATCCTAGCCGTTTGATGTGGATCGCTGCATCCTCCATTAGGGCCAGCGCCTTATTTGAATTGAAAAGACAACCCGAAGCTCTTGCAGAAATTGAGACCGCCATTCAGATTCTCAGTCTACTTGAACCCAACTCCAACCACAAACAGAAGCTGGCTGTACTTTTAAAAATGCGAGATCGATTTGTGGGATAAAACGGCTCAGAAACAAAAAAGCTCCCGGCCTTTAGAGCCGGGAGCCTTACGAGGAACCAATTGTCACCGAGTGCGGAAGCCTTAACGCTTTCCCATTACCAGTTAAAACCTGTCGCACCTTGCTTTAAGCCTTGCGGCTCTTGCAAAATCCCGCCCTCACGGGCTGTCATTACTGACAGACAGGGTTCGCTGATTGC
>DITF01000236.1 GCA_002422125.1 bacterium UBP17_UBA6191 | reverse complement strand
TCTAAAGGCCGGGAGCTTTTTTGTTATTTTAGGAAAATCAAATCGCTGGAAGGAGCCAATTATGTCAAAACCTCATCTTTATACAAACCCGAGGTCTCGTGGGCGCACTGTTCGTTGGATGCTCGAAGAAATTGGGGCACCTTATGACATCACTGTTTTGAACTATGGGGAATCTATGAAGGCCGCAGACTACCTAGCCATCAATCCTATGGGCAAAGTGCCGGCTCTTGTTCACAATGGTATGGTGGTTACGGAATGTGCGGCGATTTGCGCCTATCTTGCCGAAGCATTTTCGGATGCTGGTTTTGCACCCAAGCCAGAAGAAAGGGCTGCTTATTTGCGCTGGTTCTTTTTTGCTGCTGGTCCCTTGGAAATGGCAATCACCAATCATTCTATGGGATGGGAGCCAGACACAAAACAACAAGGCTTTGCGGGATACGGAAACTACAAACTTGTAAATGAGGTATTGGAGCAGGCGGTTAGCAAAAGTCCGTACATAGCGGGTCAGCGCTTCACCGCTGCTGATGTGTATATTGGAGCCCAAATAGGTTGGGGCCTACAGTTTAATCTTTTAGAAAAACGCCAGGGGTTTATTGATTATTGGGAAAGGCTGTCCACTCGTCCGGCATTTTTGCGAGCCACCGAACTAGACAATTCTTTGGTAATCAAATAGCAGTATGATCTATAGGCCATAATATGTTTTTATGATTCTTATATCATATTGCCAATTTATGATTTTTAAGTCATACTGATTGGCAGGGGTATACATATGAAAACACTGGCTCGTAATCCTAAGAATATCGGCCAAGCCATCCGCAATGGACGCAGGGCCCGAAAACTGACGCAAAAGCAACTCGCCGAATGCAGCGGGGTCTGGCAGGAGACAATTTCTAAAATCGAGAACGGTGTCGGCGATACCAAGCTGGAAACAGTCTTCAGCCTCCTGGCCGCGCTTGATCTAGAGATTCAGATTCAAGACCGTAGCAAGGGCTCAGTCGCTGATTTTGAGGATATCTTTTAGATGGGCCGCCGCCGCAGTTATACTCCTCTTAACATTTTTATGAACTCTCGCTTGGTCGGTCAGCTAATGCGTGAGTCAACGGGTGCAGTCAGCTTTGTCTATGAACGCTCATGGCTTCAGTGGGAGAATACCCTGCCGGTGTCACTTGGTCTGGCCCTGCGTGAGGATCGTTATGTCGGGGAACCGGTCATCGCAGTCTTCGAGAACCTGCTTCCTGACAACGAACAAATCCGCCTCCGTGTTGCCCAAAAAGTGGGGGCACATGGGACTGATGCCTATAACTTGCTGTCTGCCATAGGGCGCGACTGTGTTGGTGCCTTGCAGTTTTTGCCAGATGGAGAGGAGCCGCAACCTCTTGACCGTCTTGATGGTAAAGAGCTAAGCGATACCCAGGTCGCAGCCATTCTGAAGGATCTTAGCATGACTCCGCTTGGGATTCGGCGCGAGAATGGTTTTCGGATTTCTATAGCCGGTGCACAGGAAAAAACCGCCCTTTTGTTTTGCAATGGGTGCTGGATCGAACCCACAGGAACCACCCCCACAACCCACATTATCAAGCCACAGATTGGCAGGCTGCCAAACGGTGTAGATTTGAGAAACAGTGTTGAGAACGAGTATTTATGCTTGAAATTTATGAACAATTTCGGGCTCAGGGTTGCCAAGGCAGAAATCGTAACCTTTGATGACCAAAAAGCACTGGTCATTGAGCGATTCGATAGACATTGGACTAAAGATCGGCGACTACTGCGCCTTCACCAAGAGGACTGCTGTCAGACGCTTTTGGTTCCGCCAACACGCAAATACCAGAATGATGGTGGCCCCGGCATTGTCGAGATCATGAATATGCTTCAAGGCAGTGATGAGCCTACGCAAGATCGATTGAACTTCTTCAAAACCACAATTCTGTTCTGGTTGATGGGTGCAACGGACGGCCATGCCAAAAACTTCAGCGTAAGACTCTTGCCTAGGGGTAGATTCCGCATGACCCCGCTCTACGATATTTTAACCGTACAGCCGATGGTCGATGCCCAACAGATCAAGCGCAAGGATTTTCGATTGGACATGCGAATGGGGTTATCAAACCACTACAGAGTCGGGGATATAGTGGGGCGACATATTCTGGAAACAGGTCTTGCATCAGGATTGTCCCGTGAGGTCGTTTTACAAATTTTTGACGAGATACACGCTCAAGCCAATAAGGCCATCGAAAAAACCATAAACGAATTACCTGATGGGTTTCCCATGACAATCCTTGGCTCGATGGCTGCGGCCATGATCAAGAGGCTAAGCCGTTTGAAGTAACATCCATTCAGTTTTGAGAGCCACCGAACTGGACAATTCTTTGGTGATCTAATAGATTTTAGTCTATGTCTAGAACGGACTTGTTAAAAAAAATAGCCTCAGAAATAAAATTGGATTACCACAGGCGCCCACTATGCGTCGCAGTCGATGGTGTTGATGCATCAGGCAAGACGGTTTTTGCGGACGAATTGGCGGCTGTACTGAGGGCTGAATTCGGTTTTGAATTAATCCGTGCTTCCATAGATGGATTTCACAATCCCAAAGCGATTCGTTTCGCCCAAGGTCAGGATTCACCGGTTGGGTACTATCAGGATACCTTTAATCTTGAGGCATTGATTTATAACCTGCTCGAGCCTCTAAAGCCGGGTGGAAGTCTCAAAGTTCGCAAGGAAATTTTTGATCTGAGGCTTGATGCACCCATTGACTCCCCGTGTGAAAAGGTGAGTCCGGATTCTATTCTGGTGCTGGATGGTATTTTTCTGCATAGGCCAGAGTTAAAGGCGTATTGGGACTATTCCATCTTTCTTCATGTACCGTTTGATACGATTCTTGATCGTGCGGCTTTGCGGGATGGCTATCTGTTTGGGACCGTAGAACAGATAAGGTCTCGTTATAATCAAAAATACATTCCAGCCCAACTCAAGTACCTTACTGAGGTGTTTTCCACGGATCTGGCCACGGTGAACATCGATAACTCGAACTTTGAGAATCCTTTTGTGGTGTAGTTGGTGGGGGCTTTGTAAAATTTGGATAATCTCTGGTAAGATGAAAGTGATGCCGATATTCTGTGTGGGCGACGGTTCCCCCTTGATGGAGGTAGTTGATATGAAAAAAGGAAAATTTAAAGTTACTAGGGTTAAAAAGTCCAGTGATTCTGACAGCTTTGAGGTTTTTAGATCTGCGGGAGAAGCTTTGATTGGTCCTTTTGTTGCACAGGAGCAAATCACCGTCGTGAAACCGATTCCTAAAAGAACGAAGAACATAGCGGGATATTACGGTGCGGCATCCAGATATGCCAGGCAGTACACATGATCGAAGAGGGTCAAAATGCTCAAGAAAATGAGCAGAATGTAGAAGTGATTTCTCCAGCAGAAGAACACAAATCCGGCGACTTCCACCTGAACTATTTTGCTCCTCAAACGGGGTTCACTGCTTCAGACATTCTTGAACTGAAGAGAGAGTACCCGGAATATTTGGAGCGTGATTTGGTGCTTCGTGAGAAGCTGACGGATGCTCAAATCCATTCAAACGAGAAGAGGCTTGAGATAGCCGATAAACTCGCTGTTCATGACATGGAGATGGAGAAAAGAGTAGTTCAGTATGAGATTGAGGCAAACGATCGTGACCGAGAACATCAACTGGAGCTTGAAAGATTAAAGCGCAATCAAAGCAATCAGGTGATGACTGGAATCGCCATTTTGGCGGTGACATTGCAGGCCATGGGAAATCCTGAGGCTGTGAGCGTGCTGGTCGGTTCTACTGCGGTGGCGATTGTAGGGGCATTGATTTTTGGTAAAAATCGAAATAAGTAATCACTTGCATATTATACTAGACCTCGATCCAAGATTCTGGGATTCGGTCCAGTATTCTGAACTTCGATCCAGCATTCTTAAACATTTGTTTGAAGCTCCGACCACACACCAAAGCGGGCAATATTTTTAAAAACGCGGGATGGATTTGCGGGACAAATTTAGTAATGATAACGGCAGGAAATTATAGTAACCGCTTGATCATCGACGGCATACACAAGCCTGTTTGTGTCATCGATACGACGGGACCAAAAGCCAGATAAGTTTTCTTTCAGTGGTTCAGGCTTGCCTATGCCTTCAAAAGGCGAACCCAAAACATCCTTGATTAGTTTGTTTACTCGTTTGAGTGTCTTTTTGTCTTGTGTCTGCCAGTACAAATAATCGCTCCATGACTCATCCGTCCAAGTTAATAGTCGGTTACTCATCGATTAAATCTCTGGGATCTGATTTACCTGCCTTAAACTGAGCGATAGAACGGCTCAAATGCTCTGCGTTTGCTGGCGAGCGAAGTAGATGCACTGTTTCCATCAGACTGTTGTAATAATCCAACGACATAACTACCGCGTCTGCAGAGTCACGACGCGTGATAATAGCCGTATCGGCATCGTTAACTACGGAGTCCAATACTGCTTTTAAACTATTTCTAGCTTCTGTGAAAGATACGATTTTCATACCCCCCCCCAACATGTACCATTAATAAGACAAGTATAGTCCATTTTCACATGGTTGTACATCCAAGCGATAGTTTCATCAGATGTTAGGGGTTCAAACCCATGCCCTTAAGGGCTTCTGGCTCTATAGGCCGTGAGCTTTTTTGTTATCCCAAGACTTTAACAGGAAATGTTATAATCAATCACTATGGTTGATTCGCCAGCCCCCAAAAAAATTGTTATTATTGCAGGCCCAAACGGGGCGGGAAAGACTACTTTTGCGTGGTCATTTTTGCCGGCAGAAATTAAGATATCTCGATTTATCAACGCGGACTTGATTGCTGCTGGTCTGGCGCCATTTGCCCCCCAATCGGCAGATTTTAGAGCTGGACGACTAATGCTTGAAGAAATTAATCGTGCCGCAAAATATGAAGAAAGCTTCGCCTTTGAAACCACACTCTCTGGGTTGAGCTACCTAAGTCATATTACACGCTGGAAGCTACAAGGCTACAGGGTAAGTCTTATTTTTCTAAGCCTTGTAAATGTAGAAATGGCCATTGCCAGAGTCGCTGAAAGGGTCAGCCAAGGTGGGCATAGTCTTCCCGAGTCGGTAATTCGACGGCGCTTTGTTGCGGGTATCAGAAATTTTTATCAATATTACCAGTCAATCGTGAATGATTGGACTGTTTACGATAATTCAGGTCTTAAACCTATACTACTGGAATGGGGCGACAATTCATGAAACCACAAGATCTTTCCAAGGCGAAGAATCCTGATTTGCGAAATTCACTTGCTGCGATGCTACGGGCCGCAGAACAGGCGCGCCAAACGGCAATCAAAACGAATACTGCTATTGTTGTAATGATAGACGGTAAGATAGTGCGGATTACTGCCGAAGAACTAAGAAGAGAAAATCAGGAAAAATAAATTAAATACCTCTTGACACTTTACACAAGTGTATGGCAGAATAACCTCTTCTCAAGAATCAATG
>DITF01000180.1 GCA_002422125.1 bacterium UBP17_UBA6191 | reverse complement strand
ATCCTGAGGATTTGGAGGCCGTCATAACCTCCATTTCACCCGCAGCCGATCCTAAATCCCAGACCTGGCCCGCCATAGTAGAACTAAAAAATCCCAACAATCTGGTTTTGCCGGGAATGAGTGCGGAGGTCTTTTTGATCCCTCGGCAGGAAATTCCGGGGTATGTGATTCCCGTATCCAGTATTGTCAGATCAAGAGTTGGCTCACAAACCTATGTTTATCTGGTGGATGTAAACAATAAAACAGTGATCAAACGAAACATTAAGCTTGGAAAAATGATACAGGGACAACCTGTTGTTACGGAAGGACTTAGTGCCCAGGATATTCTGGTTACGGCTGGAACAAGTTGGTTAAGTGATGGGCAAACCATTCGGGTCGAGCCTGCCCTGATTGATGGTTATTCCCCATGACTCGATGGTTTCTCACCCATCAAGGGGTTGCTTTTTTATTCTGGTCTCTCATTTTGTCTTTAGGTCTGGCAGCACTGGCTCAGCTTCCAAAACAAGAAGATCCTGAGTTTCCCAACTGGGCGGCAGTGGTGACTACAACCTTAGCCGGAGCCTCCCCAATACAGATAGACAGCCTGATTACCAAAGAGATCGAAAAAAAACTCTTAGAGGTTGAAGATATTAAAGAAATCAAATCAATCTCCAAGGCCTCAGTGTCGCAAATTACGGTGCGCCTGAAGGAACATTTAAGAGATACAGAACCAGTCTGGCAAACCATTAGACACAAACTAGAGGATGCAAACCGCAATCTCCCTCAAGGAGCCAGCCGCCCCTGGCTCAATCAAAGTATCACTGGGGTTAAAACAGTTGTGCTTGCCGTGAGTGCTGAACCTAGTTATTCCTGGCAGGAGATTCGCACCCTGGCCAATTCCATTCTTGAGGAACTCAGAATTTTACCCCAAGTGGGAAAAGCCGAACTCTGGGGTGAACAAGAGGAAATTATAACCGTGGACTTCTCACCGGTTCGTCTGCATTCTCTGGGATTTTCCCCAAAAAACCTGATGGATACCCTTGTTAGGCAAAACGCCCTACTCCCTGCCGGGAGTGTGGATAGCAGCGGCATGGTACTTAGGCTTCAGCCCAGTGGGGATTTAAGCTCCGTGCAAGATATTCAAAATCTTTTGCTTACCGCCCCAGAAGGCGACTCCACTTTTCGTTTGGGTGATATCGCAACCATAAGGGCTGAAATGGATTTTTCCCCCAAAGAACAGATGCGCTACATGGGCCAAAATGCCATTGGGATTCAACTGGAAATGAAAAAGGGAGGACAAGCTCCTGAGCTAGGCAAAATCATCCAAGAATTTGTGCATAATAGAATCCCCTCCATTCCCTGGGGAATGAATCTGGAGATCGTTAATCTGCAACCCTACTGGGTCACCCAAAAGATTGAGGAATTTTCTGAAAATCTGATACAGGCTGTGTTAGTGGTAATTCTGGTGATTTTTTGGTTATTGGGCTGGAAACAGAGCATGGTTACTGCCGTACTGATTCCTATGGCTTTTTGTATGACCTTCATAGCCATGTACTATTTGAAAATTCCGCTGCACATGATTTCCATCGCCTCTCTGATCATTGCTTTAGGCATGATGGTAGATAACGGAATTGTGATGACTGAAGCTATTTCCAACCGTCTGCGCGAGGGTCAAACCAAATTGGATGCGGCCCTAAATTCTGTCGCGGAGTTAAAAATTCCTCTCTTAACCTCCACTGTTACCACCATTTTGGCATTTTCACCGGTGGCTCTGGCCGAGTCGGCTGTGGGCGTGTTTTGTGAAACTCTACCCTGGGTCATTGGTCTGGTGCTCCTATCCTCTCTATTTATCTCCATTACCCTGACTCCCCAACTTCTGACCACATTCATCAAACCGGAAAAAATCAAACCCCAGCCTCTATTGATTCAAAAACTTCTCAGTCTTTATCTATGGATTTTAAAACCCGCTCTCTTAAAGCCAAAAACCAGTCTGTTTCTACTGATGGTCGTTTATCTGCTGATTTTGCCTCTTGGCTCAGGCATTTCCAAAATCTTTTTCCCACCCAAAGACCGGCATGAATTCACCATGGAACTTTGGATGCCAGAAGGTACAAACTTTAAGGCTACCAAGAATTGCGCCATGGAAGTGGAACAGCATTTATTGGCGCACTACCGACCTGTGATCCAATCTCTGGCACTATACATAGGCAAACGAGGGCCAAAATTTGCTCAAGGGGTTTTAGGCGATCCAGGCAGTGCAAACTATGCCCAGATTTTTATCTCAACGACCAATATGCAAAACCATCGATTTTTAATGGGAGCCCTGAAGGATTGGTTATCGCAAAATCTTCCCCAAGCCCATGTGACTCTTAGGCCCTTAGAGTCAGGACCAGAGGTTGGAGCCCCAATTCAAATTGAAATTCAATCGGCAATGACGGAAACCCTTTTTGATATTGCCGAACAGGTTAAAGGCCTAATGCAAAGTACCGAAGGCTTAACTCAAATTCGTGATGACTGGGGCAATCTAAGCCCCTGGATTCTTCTAAAAACCGATCAGGAAAGACTAAGACAAGCTGGGATTTCCAATCATAATCTTTCTACTCTGATGCGGGCATTTTTAAGTGGGTTAAGTGTGTCGGATTTGCGTTCCTCTGATGAAGCCGGATCAATTTTGTTTCGGGCCGATGCCCATCACAGGCGGTCTTTGGTCAGTTTGGAAGTTCTACAGATGCCTGGGATTAGAGGTAATGTCCCCGTTTTACAATTGGCCGAACCCGTCCTTGTCTGGGAATCCTCACGAATTCTTAGAAAAAATGGCCAGAAAAATTTGATAGTAGAAGCCTTTATTGATGGAAACAAAGATGCCCCCACCCTCGTCACAGAGCTGCAAAACAAGCTCAAGCGAATTTCTGTACCGCCCGGGACGCAAATCCGTTTTTCTGGAGAAACCAAAACGGCTGGTGAAGCCCAGCAAAGTCTGATGGAAAAGTTGCCTCTGGCCTTTAGTCTTCTGATGATGACTCTAGCTCTCCAGTTTGGATCCCTGCGTTGCCTCATTTTAGTGATTATGCCCATTCCTCTGGCAATGGGTGGGGTAATTGTGGGCCTATATCTTAGCGGATATCCGTTTGGGTTTATGGCATTTTTGGGAATTGTCAGCCTCTCAGGAATTGTCATAAACAACTCCATTCTTCTAATTGAAGCCGCAAGATCCTACCAAAAGGATGGTATGAGTGCTCTATCGGCGGCTCTTAGATCTGGAAAAGATAGGCTGTTTCCCATCGTATTGACCACTACAACTACCGTGTTAGGCTTAATACCTTTGGCCCTTGGTGGGGATTTCTGGGGTCCAATGGCAATAAGCATCATTTCAGGACTAATAGGCTCAACCATTATGACACTTTTAAGTATCCCACTGGCCTACACAGTTTTCTTTTCAGACTCTAAGGCCGAATCACAACTTCAGCCGCCACTCCAGGGGTGAAGGAAAAATCGTGGTTATCAAAACGCG
>DITF01000346.1 GCA_002422125.1 bacterium UBP17_UBA6191 | reverse complement strand
CCCTATCCAATCCATTGGTAACATGAAATGATTTGATGAAGAGGGTTTGCGATTTGCGATCTGCCTTGCAATCTATCTGGGCCACAAGCTGATCCTGAAACAGGATCGGCAGAGAAAAGTAGCCAAACTTCCGTTTGGGCTCGGGGACATAACACTCTATCTGATAATCAAAATCAAATATGTCTTTTACCTTTTTTCTTTGAATCAGCAGATTATCAAAGGGTGAAAGAATCACGGGTGCATACTCGTCCGTTTTCAGATGTTTCTCATAGTCGGGTAAGGCATAATAGACCGATGGTAACTCAGAAACGGTGATGGCTAAGACATCTCCCGCTTCAAGCATTGTCTGGAGTTCCTTTTTTACCCCGGCTTTGATTTTTGGGGACCTTAAGTAGGCCATCTCCTGGGCCGTAGACAAGCCGTGATGCCTTAGATTGGACAGGATCAGATGCCTAAAATACTCATTATCGTTGGGCATACTGGTATCCACCCAAGAGGGAATCACCCGTTCTGGTAAATCATAGATTTTTTGAAACCCCTTACGAGCCGTGATTTCAAGCCGACCCTCTAAAAACAATCGCTCCAAGGCTTTTTTTGCCGGTTTCCAATCCCACCAGCCCGAACGAGTTTTGGCGCTCGCTTCAAAATCACGGGACATTTTTGGACCTTCCAGCCGAATACAATCAAGGATTCTTTTCTCCAAAACAGAGTCTTTTGGAAACCAATTGGATTCTTTTTGCTGAAATGCCCTCTTCATTGGCAGAGTAAAGCGATAATCCCGCATAGGCAAATAGGCTGCGGCATGGCTCCAGTACTCAAACCCCTGTCTTGAGCTAATCAATTCCTCAAGATCTCTGGGGGAGTAGTTATGATCTCTTGACCAAAATACATGGTGATGGGCTCTCTCCACCACTGAGATTGTATCAATCTGCACATAACCAAGATGGTTCAATATTTGACTGGCCGAAAGCCCCTTATTTTCAAATCCTTGCGCAGACAATAAAATTTTTCGAGCCTGATTTTTGTCTATCCTAGTTTCTTGCATTGACTTAGAATATCACAAAATTTGACCGCCTCTAACTCGCTTTGAATGGATTCATCTGATACAGTTTAATATCTGTCTTTTCTAAAATCTGGAGGTTTGTTATGGGACATCAAGTAGTCTGGTTTGATTTGCCAGTTGTGAATATGGATCGGGCCATCGATTTTTATTCCAAGGTTCTAAATACCAAGATTTTCAAAAGTGAATTTATGGGAGCTACTATTGGGGTATTTGGTCATCAGGAAAATACTGTGGCTGGCTGTCTTGTTGAAGGGGGTGACTTTAAACCTAGTAAGGATGGAAGTCTATTGTATTTTTGTGCTAATGGCAGATTAGGCCAAGCCGAATCCACTGCCAAAGAATTAGGCGCGGAAATTCTGATTCCCAAACATCAAATTGGTCAGCACGGGTATCGTACCGTTTTGATTGATCCAGAAGGCAATCGTGTAGCCCTGCATTCCAACAGTGATTCTTAGAACCTGTTTCTGACAAAAAAACATTTCTGAACTATCATCAAGCTTCTTTTCATAACGGAATTATATAGGGAGGTCTGAAATGAAACTTGATGCCATAGGAATTGTAGCAAAAAATATACAAGAGTCTGCCCGCTTTTACCGCCTGTTGGGACTGAACTTTCCTGAATCTGATGCGGCCCATATAGAGGCAACTACTGCATCTGGGATCCGTGTGATGCTCGATTCAGAAGAACTGATGCAAAAAATCCATTCTGGCTGGGCAAGGCCAGTGGGACAAGGCATGGTTCTGGCTTTTGATTGTGGCTCTCCAGCAGGGGTTGATAGCGCATTCCAAAAGATCGTACAAGCCGGATTCAAGAGTAAAAAAGAGCCTTGGGATGCTTTTTGGGGACAGAGATACGCATCTGTAATCGATCCCGATGGCAACTCAGTAGATCTGTTTGCATCTCTTTAGGAACCTCAAGAAAACCATGACATATATTCTTTTATTGCTCCTCATTTTAATAGGGCTCTTTGCGACATATATAATTTTTGGTGGGCCGAAACTGCCGTCCGATACAGATGTAATCATTGATGGTGTCTTGAAAGGTGAATTGCCGCGCCTTATTCAAGGCAAGACAGGCTTTGCCCTATGGGACGGATTACAGATTTGGTATGAAGACATTTCCCCTCTAGGTGAAACCAAAGGAGTTGTGCTCCTCAATGCTTCTATGGCTGCCGATGCACTCGCGTGGCCTCTGGAGTTCGTTCGTATGTTTGCCGATGCCGGATACCGTGTCATCCGCTACGACCATCGCGGAACCGGAGTATCCGACTGGGTGGAGAGTTGGGATAGTAAACACCCGTACTCACTTACGGATATGGCAAACGATGCCATCGCTGTGCTTGATGCTCAAGATGTTAAGCGAGCACACTTGGTCGGCATGTCGCTTGGTGGTATGGTCGCCCAAGAAATCGCCATTCATAATCCTGAACGGGTTTCCTCACTCACCCTCATGTCAACGACAGGCTACGCTGGCGACCCACAACTTCTCGGCCTCTCATCGCGTTATTTCTTTACCGTAATCGCACAGAATTTGCCAATTCTAAAATATCGCCTGATTGGAGGAGAGAAGAATCTCATCAAGGAACGAATTGCAAAAATGGTTTCAGCGGGAATGGGGGTAGATATACAAAAGACAGCAGAAGGCGTCCTATACGATTTACGAGAAAGAAAAGGAATAAATTTCAAAGCTCTACTGCAACATCGAGCGGCGACGGATATCAGTGGTTCACATTACGAGAGTTTGAAAATGCTTGCAGTGCGAACACTCATCATTCATGGAACGGACGATAAAATATTCCCTGTAGAGCATGGCAGACGGCTGGCCGAACTGATACCGGGCGCGGAGGCATTGTGGCTTGAAGGCGCGGGCCATGTGTTGCCGTACCCAGATATGGAAAGCGTAAATGCACGAATAATTGCTCACTTAGGAAGGTAGAGGACATTCATTCCAACGGCATACATAAAAAGTCGATTAAACAACAAACCCCACCGTAATGAGTGTCCCTCAGGACCCTCTGGTGGGGTAAGAATCATTTGTCGTAGAAGCCAACAAGATGATTGCGGCCCTTATTAAAGGGGCTCGTGCGACCATACAGGAATAACTGGACTACCGATTGGGAGCCCCAGCACTTTACCAGATATTTCAGGTTATTTGCCCGATGTTGCCATCACAAAACCAACTTTTATGCGGTTTAACCAGATTTTGAGGTTTATGTGTCTTAAGCCACAGTATTGCTACTGAACCGCTTCGCCTTTAGATGGCCTTGCGGGCTGTTCTCTTAAAACCTTTTTTCAGACACCTTTGCAGGTTAGTCTGAAAAACCTCTATACCTTTAGTCCCCACTCTAAAGCATTCCTGCCTTATCTGTTTATCTTCCTTGTTTCTTCTGCACCAGAAACCATCAAAAGGTTATTACTAACCTCAGGCTGGTCTAGTGGCCCTCGCGGGCCGGGGTCTATCTTTCTTAGGGACAGTCCACAGAGACTCAGAAGCGATTGCACTGACTCTTTGGCGGGTTCTTGACGATTTGAGCTGGGTTTGAGCG
>DITF01000226.1 GCA_002422125.1 bacterium UBP17_UBA6191 | reverse complement strand
AAATTTCTGGCAACACATTAATTCCCACCGAAGACATCATGTTAGCCATGACAAGTAAGGTTGGCTCTGTTCTTAACATACGGCAACTTTATGAGGACCTTTCTGCCATCTCTGCTCTGTATCGCGACAAAGGCTACCTATACTCCGGCATATTTAATCCTGCCAAGCAGGTTCAGATTGTCGGAAGTACCGTGAAATTAAACATCAAGGAATCACGAATCAACAAAATTGTTCTACAAGGAAACAAAAAGACCAAAGACTATGTGGTGATGCGAGAGCTTCTGATGGAAGAAGGTCAGGTTGTGAATCGGGATCGTATTGCCGACTCCCTCAGAAATCTGAGAAACCTTGACTATTTTGAACTCGAGCAACCTGATATCAATTTAAATCCAGATTCTGGAGATACGGACATCACCCTTAAGTTAAAAGATATCAAAACCGGAACTGCCAGTTTTGGGGGTGGCTACAGCTCTATTAACGGGATGATCGGTTTTGTGGATGCCACCGAAAGAAACTTTCGGGGCAAGGGACAGGTCGTTCGGGTTAAAACTCAATTTGGTGGTGAACAAAGTTACGAGCTAGGGTTTACTGAGCCTTATTTTCGCAATCGTAATCAGGCCGTTGGTGGTTCGATTTTTTCAACCTTGGTTGATCGGGAAGATATCCGAAATCAGGCATTATTTTCTCGATTTGAAGAAAAACGAACCGGATTCAGCCTGTTTACAACCTTTAGAAAAAAGAAGGATGAATCTCACACATTCAGCTTTGTAGATGAAAACATTTCTACCAAACTTCTTGCAGGTAGCCCGGCTGATCTTTACAACGACCATCAGATGTCTTTGGGTTACAGCTGGGTTCTGGACCAAAGAGACAACTTTCAAAATCCTACTCAAGGTCACCGTCACAATTTCACCTTTACAACCACTGGTGGGCTTCTGGCTGGTAACAATAATTACAACAAATACAGTTATGACTTTCGCAAATATTGGGAAAACAACCTTTTGCGAAAAAATACTTTAGCTATCCGTTCCAAGGTAGGATATGCACAAAGCATCTCTGGATTTATTCCTTATGTGGATCTTTGGTCCGTGGGAGGGGCACAATCTGTTCGCGGATACGAGGACAGAGAATTTGCTGGTGAAAAAATGTGGTTTACCAACATTGAACTGCGTTACAAGCTTAGCAAACAATTTACAACCGCATTGTTCGCGGACTTTGGCTCGGCTTGGGGTTCCAATAATATTGACTTTGATCTTAAATCTTCGGTGGGCGTCGGTGTGCGCTTTGATACTCCTCTTGGGCCATTCAGGCTTGATTGGGCCAAAGCCACCGATCGGTCCAGCGGCAAAATCCACTTCGGAATCGGTAACACATTTTAATGAAAGCAGAATTAAGAGCTTGGCGTGAACTCAGTGATTTTGATCTAGGAGCGGACTATTCAAATCTACATGAGTTTCGTTCAAAAGCCCAAAAAATCAAAGCTAAAGTAACGGCTAATGCCTGGTTTTTAGTACAACGAAACGGTAGGGTGACTTCCATTGCCCTGGACCCAGTCTCTCTGGTGTCCCAGGCCCTGAAAAGACCTGAACACAACGGATTTTGCAAGTTTCATGTCCTGTGCCTGCACGATGTGGAAAGACAAAAGTTTGATGCCAGAGAAATCCGTCTGTTAAAGGCATTCCAGTTGGACGCAATTCTGAGTATCCCTCTTTTAAGCGGGGCAAAGGAACATCTGCTGCTAGCCAGTCTAAAAATTGAAAACCGCGATCTTGTGATTGAAATGAATGTGGAGTCCCTATCCGCAAGCCAATGGCAGGAACGACTTAGAGAAAGATGGTTCGGGCTCAGAGAAGAATCGCTTAATTTTCGCAAATGGGATATTAACACCGAACAGCAAAAGCCCAGAAGCCTGATGATGTGCCTTGAGATTCGTTCCAGAAATCATAAGTGGCACGGCTCTGATCGTGAAGAATTTATCGCCTTGGCCCAGACTCTCAATATGAGTTGCGAACAGTTTTTAGAACAAAAACTGGATAAACCACATCCCGGAACTTTTATTGGTAGCGGGAAATATATTGAGCTCATTGATACCTTAAACTCTCAGGATTTCACTCACCTTCTTTTTAACTGTGATGTTCCAGCCTCCCTGAAACGAAAAATTACCCAGGACACATACATGCTGGTCTGGGACAGAACTGATCTGGTACTCCAGATATTTTTACAGCACGCCGGTTCAGAAAAGGCCAAACTTCAGGTCGAACTTGCTAGGCTTGAATATCATGGGGATGAAGAGATCCGCACAGCCGTTGAGAACTTTGATTTTGACAAGGGGTATGACACCTATGAGCAAAATTACAGACTCAACATTGCCAAGCAGAAGCGAGACATAATCAATGCATTAAACCGTTGTCATCAGCAGGAAAAGACTAGGCAAGAGATGCGCTCAGTGACTCGACCCCTCTCACTGTCTCTGATAGGCTACACCAACGCTGGCAAGTCTTCCCTCTTTAATGCCCTGTTTGGATCTGAGGTAGTTGGGGCTGCCAATGTTTTGTTTAAGACGCTTGAAACAACCACTCGCAGTATAAATCTGAATGCCCACACTCAATTGGTCATTACCGATACCGTGGGTTTTTTAAAAAACATGCCCAAACATCTGTATGAGGCCTTTCATTCTACCCTGTCTGAAGCCAATCTCAGCACTCATCTGCTGATTCTGATTGACCCGGTGGGCGTGAAAATTGAAGACCAAATTGATTGTATTGTGGACAGTTTGACCCAAATTGGGAGAACCGATCGCGAAAATTGGATTTTTGTTTTAAACAAAATGGATTTACTCGAACCAGCGGTGCTTAGTGAATTGCTTGAAAAACACCAGATTCCTGTAGCCATAAGCTGTTTACAAACAGAAAGCATCAGCTCTTTAAAGCTGGAACTGTTAAGCAAAATTTCCAAGACTATGCTTGAGGCTAGTTTGGTTTTAACCCATGCAGACTACTCAAAAATTCATCAAATGAAAGGGATTGCATCCCTCAAACAGGAACCCGTCTATCTGCCAGATGGAATTCAGATTGAATTGCAGTATCGTGAGGAGCAGAAGTTCAGACTTGAGCAGATTCTGGGATATCCCCTACCTTAAAGGAGAGAAGATGAGAATTGACAAGGAAAAAATTCGCCAGATGATTAGAGCCCAGGCGGGAATTGTTTCTTCTGCAAAATGCCCTGTCTGTGTCAGTGAAGATCTCATGCCCATGATAATTGAAGGCGTAGAACAAGACTTCTGTTCCAAATGCAATGGCATCTGGCTGGATGCCGGCGAAGCTGCTGAAGTGGCCGAAGGAGTATCCGACATTCCTGATTTTGTTTGGTCCTGGTCCCAGAAAAAACCCTCCACAAAACTGTCTCCTCGCCACCCATCTGAGACCATGTGGGAAATGCCCTATGCCAAAGGTCATGAACTGATGATTGACTATTGTGAAAAAAGCAAAGGCATCTGGCTTGATCAATCCGAGCTATACCATCTTGAGAGAATCGTAGCTGACAACACCACCCATCACGACAGAGTGGGAAAGTTAGTAGACAATATGAAAAAGCAGGGACTGATTTCGCTTTAGTCTCCTAGAGACTGTGCCTGATTTTTGGTTTGAAGCATGGGATCATCGGGTAATCTGTCACGGCTTTAATTGCATAACTGATTTTTGTGTGAACTTTTCTAGAAAGTACGATTACGCTATACCCTGGTCTAGATGGCTCAATCTATGATGTTAATTGGAGTAAGTTGAGATTAATAGATGAAATTGTTTGGCACGGAATCGAAGTCAATGGGATTTTTCTTGATAGGACTAATCCAGGCCCGAAGGATACCTTGGTGCTATCCTTTCTGTGGCCAGATGATGTACCCAGGAAATTAGTCTTTAGTGGCTGTTGGCAAGCAAAATTGAATATGAATTTTGGCATAATCGCCAAGGAATCTATCGAACTTTTTAATGTCAATAAAGAGTCTGAAGAAGTCAAAGATTTCCGTAATTTTTGGAAGTTTGAGATAACAAATGAACTTTACTTCGCAGATATTCACTGAGTGTTACTTGGAATAAAACCACCCAAAAGCTTTTCTACGAACAAGTGAAAGGGAAGAAGAATACAATCTGGCAGGTCATTCGGAGGCCCCGTTGGAAGTATGGCTGGAAGTGATTGAAAAGTTTCCATCGGATTGCCTGCAATCCTAAAGTTAGTATGGAAATTCTCATGATTTTAAAAGACGACTCTTCTGAACTAGTAGCCGAATCATCGAGGAAAAAACTTGCCCAAAAGCGGTAAAAATGCCTCAACTTACAGCGTTTCCCAATTCAGATGACCTGAATCTGTCCCGGTGTTTGTTCGTCACATAAACACTCATCTGTCACGACCAGTTTTTTCAAAAATTACTTGACAGGTTTTTGGAACCCATTTTTAGTTCAGTCGTGATGGCTGGAAAAATCCCTCGTTAAATACTCCAATTATGGCCTTGCTTGCCAAATGTCTATAATCTTGACCAAAAATGATCCAATTGCCGAGTTTTCCCACTTTTAGTGCCTCTAAAGAAGCCAAAAAACTCCCG
>DITF01000332.1 GCA_002422125.1 bacterium UBP17_UBA6191 | reverse complement strand
ATCTTAAATCAGGTTCATTTTAGAGATAAGGGCCAGTGCAGCTTCGAAAAAAACGGCAAGCGCTGTAACCACAGACGGTATTTACACATTCATCACATAACGCCCGTGAAGGATGGGGGTAAAAACACAGTGGAGAATTTAACCACACTTTGCTCTGTACACCATACCTATCTGCATCATCAGGAGGAGATTGATAGATCCTTGGCTCTTTTAAAGCGGTTTAGATTGGAGCTTGGGATTAAACATTGAGGCAACAGAAATCCAACGAACCTAATTTTGGATCGAGGTTGCCAGAATAAGTACCCCACCGCCCCATAATAAACTCGATGAAACTTACCACCTTAACCCGCTTGGAAAGCGTGACAAGTTTTGCGGAAGTAGAGACGGTGTACAAAGAGGCTATGGCGGACTCTTCCTGCCTACCCCCGCCCACCTAAAACGGCAGCGGCTTCCAAAAGCTGTTCTGGGGTGTTGACCCCTAAAAATTCGTTAAAATTGCCCATTTTGAAGGCCTCGACTTGGAGTTTTTTGCGGATTCCGACTTCGATGATATCGGTTAGATAGTATTCACCCTGGGAGTTGTAGCAACTGAGTTCGGAGAGGAGTTGAAACAATAGTGGTAGGCGCACTGCGTAAATGCCGGTGTTGATCTCTTTAGTGAGAAGTTCCTTGTCGGAGCAGTCGCGGTGTTCGCGAATGGCGGTGAGAACCCCGTAACCATCCCGTAGAATGCGACCGTAGCCAAAAGGATTTTGGGTATCGGAGCTTAGGACCGCTACATCGTATTCCATAGCTTCTTTGAGAAACTGGCTCAGGGTCTGGGAGTTAAGGCAAGGAGTGTCTCCACAAAGGATGAGGGCCATTCCATGCTCTTTGCCAAGAATGGGCTGAGTCATGCGTACGGCATGGCCAGTACCAAGTTGATCGGATTGGATGGCAAACTGGAGATTTTCAGCCGCAAACTGAGCCTCGACCAGTTCCCTTCCGTGTCCGACTACCACTACATGCTCGCGAATCCCAGAGGCTTCAGCCGCATCAAGCACCCAACGGAACAATGGTTTTCCGTTCACTTCGTGTAAGACTTTAGGTAGTGGGGACTGCATGCGTTTACCCAGACCGGCAGCCAGAATTATGCTGACCAACATTTTTACTCCACGGTCACAGACTTAGCCAGATTTCTGGGCTGATCAACATCAAGACCCTTTAAATCGGACACAAAGTAGGCAAACAACTGCAAAGGAATCACATTTAGAAGTGGACTTAATACCTCAATGGTTCTTTGGGTAATCAGAGAGTCATCGACCACCGATGATGAATGGGCCGACCCTTCGGATAAAACCCCTATCACCAGACAATCTCTGGCCCTGGCCTCCTGAATGTTACTCAGGACTTTTTCATAGACGCTGGATTCACTCAGGATGGCTACCACTGGGCAATCCTTGTCCAAAAGCGCAATCGGCCCATGTTTCATTTCACCTGAGGCATAACCTTCGGCATGAATATAGGAAAGCTCTTTAAGTTTTAAAGCCCCTTCCAAGGCCGTGGGGTAGTTGTAATCCCGTCCCAGATACAAAAAGTTTTTGTAGTTCTGGTATTTCTGGGCCACCTGAAATACATCTTCTTTAAGCTTTAGTTGTTCCTCGATTTTTCCCGGGATCAGCTTTAGTTCATGAATAATATTTCTTCTGGTATCAGCGGATAAGGTGTTTCTGATCTCGCTAAGATACAAGGCAAACAACTCAAATCCTACAACCATTGCCAAATAAGCTTTGGTGGAGGCTACCCCAATTTCTGGGCCGGCATGAATATATAAAACCCCATCCACGCGACGGGTAAGACTAGAGCCTTTGACATTCACAATAGCCATGGTAGTCGCCCCTTTTAAGCGAGCTAGTTCAATGGCCGCCAGAGTATCTGCGGTTTCTCCGGACTGGGATACAGCAATCACCAGAGTTCTTTCATTGATAACGGGGTCACGATAACGAAACTCGGAAGCCAGTTCCGCATCTACAGGAACCCGACACAAGCGCTCCAGAACATATTTTCCCACCATACCGGAATAATAGGCTGTGCCACAGGCTGTGATCACAATTCTATCTATCTTCTGAAACTGCTCTGGGGAAATTTGAAAATCGGTCAATAATACCTTGCCACGGGCCTCGTCTAGTCGGCCCCCCAGGGTGTTTCTGACTACATCAGGCTGCTCATGGATTTCCTTGAGCATAAAATGCCTGTAACCACCTTTTTCCGCAGCCACCGGATTCCAATCCAGCACTTCCTTCTGAATAGGCAGGGGCTCACCTGTGCTTAGGGAAAACAAATGGGCCGAATTTGAATCAATATACCCGTACTCCAGATCGTTCAGATAGGTGACGGTTCTGGTGTAGGACAGCATGGCTGCCGGATCCGATCCTAAAAACATGCCTTCGTTCTCAGAATGGCCGACAATCAAAGGACAATTTTTGCGAGCAAAAAAGATACGGTCAGGGTAATCTACATGCAATACGGCTAAAGCGTAAGCCCCATCCAGCCGCAAAACTGCCTGACGAAAGGATACTAAAAAGTCCTTATGCTCCATATCTGCCAAAAGATGGGCAATGATTTCTGTATCGGTTTCCGAATCAAAACGATGCCCCTTGGCCTGAAGCTCCCCCTTTAAATCGAGGTAGTTTTCAATGATTCCGTTATGA
>DITF01000084.1 GCA_002422125.1 bacterium UBP17_UBA6191 | reverse complement strand
TTGTATTTTATTTTCTTTGGCGCTGATGGAGGGGCAAAGGAATTGGGAATCTAAAATTCTGATAGAGCCTTCGGTGACAGTTCCTCGTTTGGACTGGATGGTATATCTGATGGATACCGAAGAGAGAATTAGAATTCTGGGGAAGGATGGATGGGAAAAAGTACTTAGAGCATATACGGATTTGCAAATGCGCCTGGGATGTTTCCAAAGAACAGAGAAGGTAGGAGATAGAGATGATGCCGTGCTCTTCATTGCCAACGCAACTCCCAGATATCTGTTTTATTCCAAAAAGCGACAAGGTCTGTTTGGCAATGATTTTTCACAGGAAGTAGAACTGCCAGAAATTTATTCAAGACCCGGTGTGGCGGCAGTTTTGGTTCTGGATATGGTAGCCATTAAGGATGGATCTGGTAAAACCTGGATAACGGGCAATCAGATTTGGACCATTCCACAACAATTAGGTTCAAGTCTTCCCCCCACTCGCACAGTTGATGCCGAATTTCTGATTCAGGGAGATACTCTGTGGGCCAAAAAACAACTTCTCTTTGGAAACAGACTGCTACAGGAAAAAATGGAAACTGTGAGGGGCCCAAAGCTTTTGCATGTCTTAACTCAAAAGCCTCAGTTATTGGATAAATGTTGGCCCTGGTTTGACGAATTGATTTACTACTGCAGAATCAGGAATCCTGAATTTTCAATGCAATTTGTGTTACAGAGGCTAGGAATTGAAGAGTTTTCCGATCTATTTTTGCTAAACCCAGAGGATGTGTTCGGTACGGATTTGTTATTGGAGTTAAACTCACTGAGGAATCTTTATCCTCGGGAGCTAAAGGAACCAGGTGGCACCTATCAAATGCACTATGACTTACAAAATAACCTAGTGATTTTTGAATCCAATTCTCACAACAAGGCACCATCTCAGTTATTACAATCACGATTTGCCCGTCAGCGTAGAAATTTTGTTCATAAAGGAAAAATTCAGGAGATTTAATGTTTGTCGCCCGCCTGTTAGGTCACGCCAGTGTGCTGTGTTACACACAATCAACTGTAATCATTTGTGATCCATGGCTTAAAAATACCCATTTAGATGGATTGGTGCGCAGATTTCCCGATCCAGGGCCCCTGGAGTTTAATTTTCCCAAGCCTCATGCTTTATTATTTTCTCATCACCATTGGGATCATATTCATATCCCTAGCTTATTGGAAATGGATCGAAACACCCCCGTATATTTTCCCAATAATCCCCAGTTGATTCAGATATTTGACAGGCTTGGTTTTAATAACCAGTTTCAGGTGGAACATTGGCAGGCCTTTGATGTAGGTAATATCCGAATTTGGCCTACAGCATCCCATGTGCCTTTTGGGGAATGTGGATTTTATATGGAGTCTGAGGGTCATGGCATCTTAAATCTGGTCGATTCGGTATTTGAGCCTTTGGATATCCAAAGGATAAATCAGATTGCTGATGGCCGGATGCGAGTTTGTCTTGCTCCGTATCAAAGTTATGATGAAATGGGGATTTTGCTTGGTCAGTCTAATTCGGCCAACCGTCACGCGCTTTGTGTGCAAAATGCCCAAATACTAAAGAACTTGGAATGTGAGCTTATGATTCCCTTCGCCGATGGCCTATATTACCCCGGCAACCGTTTTATGAATCAGCAGGGTTTTTTTTCTACGCCTTTTGATTTTATTGACTGTTTGTATGCGGAAGCACCAGATAAAAAGGCTATGGTATCCATGCCTTTGGATGAATTGATTTTACATCAGGCTAAAGTACAGGTGAAAAGGACTCTGGCCCTACCAATCGAAGAAATTCTTAATTTATATGAAGATGTTCGCAGTTTTGAAGGCTCGGTGGTTTCTGATTATTTGGATCTGGTGCCAGAAGAAGAACCATGGCTTAAAGAGACCTGGGAACAATGCTTTGAGGAATATTTTCTCAAGGGTATGTCCCGATTTCCAAAGGAGTATCTGCATGAATTTCAACGGTTGGGTGCGCGCTTTGATCTGAGGATTGAATCGGGTTATCAGGGATATCAGTTTGATTTCACTTTGGGAGTTGTTGCAAAATTAGACAAAACAAAGCCTGGGAACGCTGGGCTTAAAATCAGAGCCAGCGACTTGATGAAGCTGTTAAATTCCCAAACCCTGCTTAACATTTTAATGCAATCAGACTCCATCCGACTCAGTGGAGAGACAAAAGAACTAGCTTACAGAGCTTTAGATATGCTGGCAGCCAATGGGTTTTTGGATCAGGACAGAATATCAGACTATATTGGTAACTATGAAGCAATGGGTTGAGGTTTTTTACGAGTCAATATCCAGCCACTAATAGCTGCAATAGAAGTTTCCACTGCCACAAACAGCCAAAACCAATGTGTTCCACCACTACCAAACCCATAACTGTGTAGACCAGCCCCAATGATGTAATTCACCCCATACCAGGTCATGATGACTAATATGTAGCAGATTAAACTCCAGAGGACGACCCCAAGTTCTCTGATTTTTCCAGCTTTTCTGGCGTGGAGTACGGCCATGTAGCCTAAAAATGTAATCAGGGACCAGGTTTCTTTTGGATCCCATCCCCAAAACCGTCCCCAGCTTTCGTTGGCCCACACACCACCTAAAATCAGCCCAGCCACTAACAGAACGCTTCCTACATAAATAGAATTCAGCAGTAGCTTGAAGGTCGATTTAATGGTTTCAGGTTTACTGCCAACCATGCGCATAACTATATAAAAATGCGCCAGAACAGCGGCCAGACTATAGGCTCCGTAGCTAGCCACGATTGTCATTACATGAATGATCAGCCAATAGTTTGACCTTAACACGGCTTCCAGTACCCCCAGCGAAGAATTCATGGGTAGTAGGTCGGCCATGACTAGTGTCAGGCATCCACACAAGGATGCCGCCAGATGGTAGATCCCATCAAAGCGTCTCCATTGGGTGATCAGAAAAATTACAGCCGCTGCCCAGGCCATAAACACAACGGACTCATACATGTTGCTGACAGGGGGGCGATCAAGAATGTATACCCTTAAGCCCAATGCATAAGTATGCAACACAAAACCGACCCAAAAACAGGCCTGAGCCATGGCCTTTATCACATTCTGAGATTTGAATTGCAGAAAAAAGCCGATCATCAAAAGCGAAAAACCATAAAAAAGTGCTGCTTTGCGGTAGGGTTTAAAATCGAGATAAAAAACTTCCTGATCAAACTGGGATTGCAGCTTTTCGGAAGGTTTCCAATTTTGGGCTAAAGCTTGTGCGTATTCAGCGCTTCCCTCCAGCATCAACTCAGGGGTCTTTTCGTTGTAGCCACGGGCAATTTTGACAAAAGAGGATACCAGTTTCATTCGTTCAGGATTTTGTCGCACCTCTAAACTGGAAAGTGGCAAAAATACTTGAGGATTGATTGGATCTGGAATCAGGGCTAGTAGCTCCCCGGACATAATTCCTGATACGAGGTGCAGGCTGTGCTCAATTTTACGAACGGCCTCATCTCTAGGACTAAGTTTTTCTTTGCGGTTGGCTTTGTCTCGCACCTGATCAAAAAGGGAGCTTAAATTAGGCTGCTTCAAAAATTGTTGAAAGTTAAAGTACTTTTCCTTAACCGGGAAACCAAACTCAGTCTTTAGTTCGGCATTATCCAAACGGATAAAATTGTGCAGGGTAACTTTGTCGGGATTGTCCAAAAGCATCAATAGAAATTCAATTCCCGTCATCGTAAAAGGATTTTCGCGACCTGCGATTTCGTAGGCACTTTCTCTGGCAAAGGTATTTAAGGGTTTTACCCGCCCTTGATCCAGAATAGGAAACCGTTTAATTGTGTCCATTACCGACTGGGCCTGAGTAGAGGACAGGGTAATTAAGGAAATTAGCAGGATTATCAGACTGCGCATGACTCCTCCGAGGGGTCTGTGTTTCTGGAGCGGTTTGGACTCATCCAGAACATTAAGCAAATTCCTAAAATCATTACAATACAACCAAAATAAATTAACGGTGTACCCGGATCATAACCAACCTGTAAGCGAGAGATTTCTCTTCCATCTTCTAGTATCTCAAAATCGGCTTGGTAAAACTTCCAGTTTCTGTGAATCAGAATATGATTCATTTTAATTGTCTGTTCAAACTGTGAGGGGCTGGAAAGTGGGTCAGTTACAGTGACATCACTTTCGTAAGACATGGCTCTAGTTGTACCGGGGTAATCAATTTTTCTGAAGTCGTTGAGAGTGACGGAAAAGGGAAGGTACAATAAACGAGGGCCGTAAGTTATCGTGACGGGCAAATCTCCCACCACTGCGGGAATTTCATCCCCGTACTGTATTAAATACTCAGCCCCTGTATCAGAGCTTGCTTCCAATAATTGAAACCTGACCGATGGCCTAACACTTTTCATTCCTGGGCCTTTGGCAACCATTTTTA
>DITF01000372.1 GCA_002422125.1 bacterium UBP17_UBA6191 | reverse complement strand
AGGGAAATCATTGAGAGTGGTTCTGAGATCGAAAAAAAGATATTGATGATTGATAGCCTGGCAAAGCGTCCAGGCTTTACACAGGTTGTTGAAGCTCTATTGAGATTTCAAGAGCATCCAGGCACTTTGGCCTCTTGGTGGTTTTGTAAGCAGATCCATGACAAGTTTATCGGCGTTGGTAAGATTCTCGCCATGAACTTGTATCTTGCTGGATTTTACACTCCCGAAAAAATACGCATGGCATCAGATCAGGATCTTTTGAAAGTAAAGGGATTGGCCAAAGGTACACTAAACAAGATAAGAACCACAGGGCCTGATTTTTCCAAGAGACAGGCATATTTAGATAGCTTCGATGAACAACGAGACAATTATAGGGCGATGCTTGGCAACATGGAAGTCGAAATGATCTCCGCTCATGGTGGCGAAATTCATTCAGATGAAAAGCGTGGTCGACGAGCTGAAGCGGAAACGGTGAGAGTTTGACGGTGGAATCATCCTGAGAGCTGCCAACAAGGATATATCAGATCGTAGGGTTGATGCGCTCGAAGTGTTTGGGGTTTTTGTGGGGAGGGTGTAGTGAGCGAAACCAAAGACAAAGTAGAGACAGAGGAAAATAGCCTTCAAATTGCGGTCGAAAATGAAATAAAAGGCGTTAATTCATTTGACGGTGTTGGTGCTGCCATAGCAGGGCTCCAGTGGATAAGTTCTATTTTTGAGATGGTGGGTGTGCCGGTACGATTCATTTTAGGGTTTTTGGGTCTGTGGAAGTTTAGTAGAGACCATAATTCTTCTAATTTCATTAAGCAGGAGCTAGAGAAGCTCAATGAAGACATTAAAAATTATGCCACAAAAACAGACAAGATTGAAAAGGACACCATCCCCCAGCGGGCGCATATCATTCACAACGCATTAGACGCGATGGTAAAAAATGTAGACCCTGGCAAATTTGCATATTATAGGAAGGTAATAGTTGGGTCATTACAGCCAGAATTCAATGACATAAATATGGAGCATGCATGGAAGATCGCTAGAGCGCTGGAACAGCTTTCGCCAGGGGAATTGAGAGATTTTTGCAGTTTTATGAAAATGGAAATGTCCAACGCATTGATATCTTCTTATATAGCGGATGGCTGTTTGGTTAGCTATGGTCTGATTGAAGATAGCAGTTATGGCAAATACAGGTCCGTTAATACTAGCCCTTATATTTCAACTGAAGCAGGGAAAAAACTCTATTTTTTGATAAAGTCAGACACAGCAGAGGCGGCTAACGATGCCATTTGAAAGCTGTCAGTTGTTGAGGAAGGTTCAATAGATGATAAAAACCATACAGTTATCCCAATTGGAATTGGATAGCCACAATCCTAGATTGAAAAAGAAGGGTTTGACCCAAAGAGAACTATTACAGTACTTCACTCAGCAGAGTAAGACCATGAATCTTGCAAAACACATTTCAGAAAGCGGGCTGAATCCCACCGAATTACTAATGGTTATTGAGCACCCGGACAACCCATCTAGCTATGTTGTATTGGAAGGTAACAGAAGGTTGGCAGCGTTAAAGGCTTTAGAAAATATTGAGGTAGTTGCGGATTCCCAAAAAATACAGTACAAAAAATTTCAGAATGGGCGAAAACTGGAAACCAATATTTCTTGCTACATCGCGCCTTCACGCGAAGCAGCAAGAGAATGGATACTTCTGAAACATTCTGGAGAGCAAGATGGTGTTGGTGTGGTTGATTGGGATGCAGAAGAAAAGGAAAGGTATTCGCCGGGAGATAATAGTGAATCTCTAAAGTTGCTGGACTATGCGCGAGAGGCTAAAATTTTGGATGACTCGATGCAAAAGTTCCCACTGACTACTTTAACCAGACTCATGAATAGTTATTTTGAGGAAAAAGTAGGTTTATCAGTATCGGACAATAAACTTTCGGGAAACTTTGATGATGAGAAAAATCGGAAAATACTGAGTAAGGTTATTGGGGACTTGCATGAAGGTAATGAAGATAGCCGGACCTTAGTAAAGGTGACAGATATTAAGAATTACCTAGACAGAGTGTTATCTGAAGAGGTGTCAGCTGATAAATCCACTTCAGACCCAACAAACCCAAGAGACAAAACAAAGGCTAAACCAGACAACACCAAAGATAAACCTATCGGTGGAGGTATACGCGCACCATCAAAACCAACGGCACCACAGCCAGATAGGAAGAAGTTAATACCAAGTTCGTTTCCGGTTAAGAAGATTAGTCACACCAGGGTATCTCGAATTTATGCAGAGCTTAAAAAGCTAGATTTAGAGCAATATCCCAACGCCGGAGCTGTAATGACAAGGGTTTTTATAGAATTGAGTTTGGACGCATATGAAGCGATAAACAAAATAGATAAATACGAGCTGTCTCAGCTACCTGCGAAGATGGCAAAGGTTGCAGAATATTTGGAAAATGAAAAGAAGGTTAAGAAATCTGTTGTTGCGGCAATGAAGAGAATGACAAGCGACCCGAAGTCGATTTGTTCCATAACCGCGCTAAATGCATGCGTTCATTCCGGCGACTGGCACCCTAAAGCATCAGATTTAGTAAATACATGGGATAACATTAGCGAAGCTATGA
>DITF01000288.1 GCA_002422125.1 bacterium UBP17_UBA6191 | reverse complement strand
AAATTGTACGCTTTTTCGTACGAAATCACAATGGCTAGTCTCAAACCTTAAAAACCCCCACCGTAAAGCCACTTTCCTCATCAATTTCCACACTGGATTTGGCGTCAAGGGTTTGGGGCAAGTCCCCAAATACCAAAGAGTTGGCTAGAGATTCGGAAGCGATCATGGGGCCGAAGTGGGATTCGATTTTAGAAGCGTCTAGCCCTTTAACACAGACAACAGCCGAGATCCGATCGGTAAGATTGTAGTTGGCTTCTTTTCTTAGATTTTGGATATGTCTTAAAATTTCACGGGCCTGGCCTTCGAGTTCCAGCATTTCATCAATTTCCAGATCCAATGCTACTACAATCCCTGATTCTGAAGCACAATCAAAGCCCTCCACGGCAGCATACACAATTTCATAGTCAGTGGTCTCAACCCGAACCCCTCCCACAATGGCATGATCAGATTGAAGCATAAAATTTCCGTCTCGGGCTGCCTGGGCAATGGATTGCATCTGTTTCCCTAACTTGGCACCAAGGGTCTTAAAGTTTAACTTCATTACCGCTTTACCAAGCTCAGATCCATCAGCCACAAAAGAAGAAGCCTTTACATTCAATTCCTCGCCAATCAAATCCTGATATTCGGCTAAAAGATCCGAGGAAACCCCAGCAACACGAATTTCCTTTAAGGGGCGACGAACCTTGATTTTGTTTTTAGCTCTGAGACTGTGGCCTAAGGTCACAATACTGCGAACCTGATCCATCCTTTGGCTTAAGGACTCATCGATCAATTCCTCTTTTACCTCATCCCAGTCCGTGAGATGTACAGACTCAACCCCTGTCAGATGGCGACAAATATGCTCGGTCACAAAAGGCATGATAGGACACAGGACTTTACAAAGACCTGTTAGCACCGAATAAAGGGTTTCGTAGGCATCGATCTTGTCTTGCTCAAGACCCTCAGCCCAGAAGCGGCGACGGGATCGACGCAGATACCAGTTGGACAATGTAGGCAAAAATTTCTGGATGTAGCGAGCCGATTCTGCCAAATCGTAGTTGTCCATGGAGTTGGTCACATTGCTTAAAAGGATTTGGTATTCCGAGAGGATGTAACGATCCAACTGGTTTTTGGATTCCATTTTACCCAGGGGTTTGTACCCATCGATATTGGCATAAGACACAAAAAAGCTAAACACATTCCAAAGCGGCAAAATTACCGACTTGACCACTTCCTTAAATTCAGAATCAGCGACCCTGACCTCAAGCCCCTTCACCACAGGCGAGGTCACTAAAAAGTAACGCATGGCATCGGCCCCATAAACATTAAAAACATCCATCGGTGGGGTGTAGTTTTTATGGCGTTTGGAGAGCTTTTTGCCATCAGATGCCAGAATCAATCCCGTACAGATCACATTTTTAAAAGCTGGCTGATCAAAAAGAGCCGTGCCAATCACATGCAGGTAATAAAACCAGCAACGGGTCTGATCAATGGCCTCACAGATAAAATCAGCCGGGAAGTTTGTTTCAAAGACTTCCTTGTTCTCAAATGGATAATGCTGCTGACCATAGGGCATGGAGCCTGATTCAAACCAGCAATCCAGAACTTCGGGAATGCGCTTGTAAGTCTTGCCGTTCTTTTCAAAGGTTAAAACATCGACAAAGTGTTTATGGATATCGGGGACTTTCTGGCCTGTGGCGGCCTCAAGTTCAGCAATGGAACCAAAACAAATTCGTTCCCCGTCCTCATTTTCCCAAATTGGCAAAGGAGTGCCCCAAAAACGGTTTCGCGAAATTGCCCAATCCCGAGCATTAGCCAGCCAGTTCCCAAAGCGCCCCTCACGGATATGATCAGGAACCCAGTGGATCTTTTCGGCATTTTTCAGAAGCTTTTCTTTGATGGCATCAATACTGACAAACCAGGATGAAATGGCTCGATACATCAAGGGCGTGTCGGTTCTCCAGCAAAATGGATAGCTGTGATTTAAGGTTTCCTGACGAAACATCAAACCGCGATCCTTGAGATTTTTGGCAATGACCTTATCGGCTTCCTTAAAATTCATGCACCCGATCAAATCCAGCCCGGTGAAAAAATTACCCTCGGCATCAATCGGATCAAAAACCGCGATCCCCACATTTTGGCAGACCCTTAAATCGTCCTCCCCAAAACCCGGGGCCTGATGCACAATGCCCGTACCTGAATCATCGCTAACATAAGCATCGGTCAAAACCACAAAACAGTTGGAGATATCCATCTTGGCTTGGGCATAATCAAAAAGCGGCTGGTAGGCCAGACCCTTTAACTCACTGCCCTTTTTTGTCTCAAGTACCGTGTAGGAATCCGGCTTAAAATAAGCCTCAAGGCGAGATTGGGCCAGAATCACGACCTCATTGGTTTCAGAAATTCTGACTTTGGCGTATTCAATATCGGGACCAACACAGACGGCTAGATTGGATGGCAAAGTCCAGGGAGTGGTTGTCCATACCAAAAATGAGGCATCCTCATCTTTAAGCCTCATACGCACCGTCACGGAAGGATCTTGAGTATCCAGATAGTTCAGACTGGCCTCGGAATTACTTAGGGGAGTGGATAGTCTCCAGGAATAGGGCAAAATCTTGCGGCCCTCATAAATAAGGCCCTGATCCCACATGCGCTTAAAGACATTCCAGACCGATTCCATAAATGTTGCATCCATGGTCTTGTAGTCGTTATCAAAATCGATCCAGCGACCCATGCGCTCACAGACCACTCTCCACTCATGGGTATATTTCAATACGGTAGCGCGGCATTCCTCATTGTATTTATCGACCCCAAATTCCAAAATATCGGGGCGACCCTTCAAGCCCAGATTCTGCTCGATCTCAAGCTCAATGGGCAAGCCGTGGCAGTCCCAGCCAAAGCGTCTTTCCACCCGAAACCCACGCATGGTTTTATACCTTGGGATTAAATCCTTCACCGTGCCCTGCAACAAATGCCCATAGTGGGGCAATCCGGTGGCAAAAGGCGGTCCATCATAAAAGACAAACTGACGACTTGCCGGTCTTATATCCACCGATTTTTGAAACGACTGGTTCTCTTCCCAGTACTTCTGAATCTTCTCTTCCATGGCAGGAAAGTTGGGTCGGCTATCGACCTCGGCAAAGGGTTTACTTTTGGATGGTTGTGAAGCTTCACTCATGGGTAGTCCTTTAATCCTCAAAACAGTGGGTTTTTAGACGGCCATCATAAACAAATTCAGGCTGGATGGGAAGGGTTTTGGGGGGAAGGGGTAAAGGATAAACAGCCTTGTGTCCACTGGCGTGCCAGATCTGCACTGAGTTCATAGGTGCGGTTGTAATCATGATAATTTTCGTGGGGCTCGTCACAGGTATCGTTCAATTAACGCATATACTGGGAGTTCTCGGAGGCTTTTAATTGAGTCTTTGAACACAATCCCCTCTTCATTTATGGACATCACATATTTCATTACCAACTCGATGTCATCAAAAGTAAACCCGTATCGAATCAACAAGATTTCAGTATCATCATTTGTTCCATAGCGAAGATACTTGACCATAGAGCTGGCACGCTGGTCATTGGTGGATTTGTAATACTGACCAAACGCAGCAATGTAGACATCTGAAAGCGAGAACGATATCACCTTATCTAAATAATCATATGTGTCATAAACTAGGCGGTCGTAGTTGAAATCGCCAACTGTCTCGCCAAAAAACTGCGACGGAACAGTTTTGAGTGATTTATTCGGTAAGGTGAATGGGATTGCCGATCCTTTTAGAGGTATCTTTCGGATACGCCGATCCCTGTTTTCCTTTGTGATTATTTCTTGCCGAAATTCTCTGTTTATTTCTCGTTGTTGGTCTTTACCAGTTACATACGCTGACCTCAGACCAAGTATTTCTTTGAAACTTTTGCCCTGCAGTTGCCAAAGGAGGATTTGAACAGCCACTGACAAAACGGTCTTTTCTCCCTTTTCTAACTCACGATCCAACGAGGCTTCAAATACTTTCCGAAACCCTTCTTTAATATTCTGTCTGTCGCCTTTAGGTAAAGTTCTGTATTCATTTCCTTTCAATAGGCCCCCGTTTCTGAATAGTTTGTCAAGTAGGCCTTTGATGACACCAACCATTTGTTCGGATGCGAGACGCTCCAACTTGGTTATTGGCAAATTATATTCGTCGTTCATATTTTCATTCTTGATCGCCTCGAGCAGTTCTGTTAAATCATCCGGTTCTTCATTCGGGGGGGCATCAAGCCTAGACTCTCCTGATATTCTCACTTCACATGAAATCATCTCGCTAAGCTTCTTAGCATTGTCAGTAATCACGATTCCATGGTCGAAGATATCTGTCTGCATAGTTGTTCTACCAGCGCGCCCGATGAGGTTTTTTAATGCTAATGGCTTGTCTTCATCTGAACCGTAGAATCTCATGTTTTCGATCCAGACCACATCAAAGGGCATATTTACCCCTTGGGCTAATGTGGAGGTCGCAAAGCAAAGGCGAGCAAACCCTTTGTTTACAAATTGCTCAATCAGGAATCTTACAGATAATGGAATTGAACCATGATGAATCACAATGCCCCTTCGCATGAGATCGATCATATTCGACTGCTGCTGTTTGGCAGCGATAGACTCAATAATCAACTCAACAATGTCCAGTGCTTCTTGATTTTCAATTGGCTGGCAGGAGTCTATATATTTCTTGAAATTCTTAAGGAAAGACCCGTCGTAAATTGAGTTTTTACTCACATAGATCAATGCGGAGCCTCCATCGCTCAGTATTTTTGTCAATGGATCGCTGTCCAGAATCAAACGATTCTTCTTCAAATCCCCACGCTCAATATAAGGAGAAAAAATTGAGAATTCGTCATTCTTTACTGAGTAAAATACCTTCCCAACAGCGTGATAAGGGAAACACTTGCTGGAATGATTCTCTTGAATTTTATTTCTGACAAATTGCGCCTCAGGATTAGCAACAAATGGGTGAGCGAATACCTTCTTACTCCTAGGGAATACTTTATTGGCACGCCTAACAACTGAGTCAAAATTGATTCCACGGTTTCCATCAGCATCTGCGAGTTGCGCCTCGTCAAATAAAAATATACCTACAGATGTCTGCTCTTGCATGCGAAAGAGATCAACTGCTCTTTCTGGTGTTAAAACAAATACACGGCGCTTGGTCTTTAATCTGTTTATGTCGTCCGCAAAGTTGAGAATGAGTATCGTTGAATTCCCGCGAAGAAGCTCTCTAATCCGTATCGTATATTCCGAAATTAATGCGCGCGAAGGGACAATAATCACAATATCATCCGTTGCTTTTTCAATCAGTTTCCGGAACAGATGCGACTTTCCTGCACTGGTGGGAGCTGAAAATGAATAATAGATATGATTGTTAATTCCGTTTTTGATGCCGCACTGCAAGGGGGTAAGGATTTCTTCATGTTCTTCACGGATCGCCTCTTTCCAAATGGAATATGCTAAACTGAGCATATCCCTAGGCACATCGGTTTTGTAGAAGAGCCCTAGCGAGCAGACAATTCGAGCTTGATATTTTTTAAATGCCTCCACATGAAAAAGCTTAATGAGAGCAAGCATCTCAAAATCCTTTGGATCATTAGGACCAGATTTTTGGATGCGTGATAAGCATTCGCCAAGAAGCGTTTCCGGCTCACGGTGTTCTTTGACTTCCTTAGGTGTCATGACTTAACCCCAACTAGAAAGAGGTGTTTTGCGCATTTAGCAACCGCCTTAACATGTTTATTCTTCATGGCATTCTGGAAAATTAGCTCGCAATTATTCGAGCTAATTGAGAACGCAAGAGTAAAGCTTCTTGTTTCATCATCAACAAGATTAGACATGGCGGCTGAAGTCACAAAATTTCGAAGTGCCTCGGCATCACCAAAATCTTTTTGGTCACCGATAAACCTTACAACTGACTCTCCAGCCATTTGGTATGCGTTTCCAGTGCTCCGATACTTGGCTTCCCCAAATGCAACATAGTTGCACGGTGTTTCCGTATGGAAATCGAAGCCAGGATTTCCACTCAATTTTTCTTTCCAGAGTTCAGAGAGGGGAATACCTTTATGGTCTAGCTCGGCAACCAGACTTTCTACTGTTGACATCGAAATCATGTACTCGCCAAATTCAGCCTGAACTTGGGAATTGTTGGCCTGCTTTGCAAAATTACGCGCCAGCCCCTCTGCGGTTCTCTCAACTCTCTTCTTATATGTGACCTTCGCAACGGGGTTGAGATGGTTGATCCAGTTGTTTTCGTTAATTTTTTCGAGCATTGATTTAGCATAGGACTGATGATCGGAAATTTGTATAACCAACGCATGCACAACGCAAGGGAGCGGATTGCCATCCTGACCGGGTGACCAAGACTTGTGGCACACGATATTCACACTGTCTCAATTTCGCGGTTCAACTCTTCCATGTTACTCGCGTCGTCCCAGGTTAAGTCAACCCGCGACAAATCCAGTTCTCCCTTAAATGCTTTCTGGCTTAGTGCCCCATAAAGACTTTCCAGATCACTAAGGCTTTTCTGGTAGCGGGATTTGAGCCCTTCGACTTTTTCGACAATGGTGGCGAATTGGTTTTGGAGGTTGATTGGTGGTATCAGAATTTGTGTTTCTTTAATGTTCTTGCTGCTGATCGTGTTCAAGCCAGAAGTTGTTTTACCAGCCCTAAACATCTGAGCGCGGCCACCAGCAGAGTTTATGAAGTAACTGGTATATAGCTCTGTGATGATTGAAACATCGACCCGAACTCGAATTAGATGATTCTGGTGAACGCAATTATCTATTGCACCGTTCCAAACAGCGGACCGACCAATTTCTTGAGGATTGCCGTGGCCTTCTACAATGAGCAAATCACCTTTCTGCAATCGGACTCTTTCAAGCTCCGCCTTGGTGGTGCGGATCGTCTTGATTTCGG
>DITF01000047.1 GCA_002422125.1 bacterium UBP17_UBA6191 | reverse complement strand
CCCACCGGCACAAGGTCCCATAATCAGAGAAATCTGGGGAATAACACCACTAGCCTCTGTGTTGCGAAAAAAGATTTCTGCATACCCACCCAAAGAGTCAACCCCTTCCTGGATTCTGGCCCCTCCAGAGTCATTAAACCCAACCACTGGAGCCCCAACATCCATAGCCATGTCCATAATCTTACAGATTTTTCGGGCATGGGCCAGGGATAATGAACCTCCAAAAACGGTAAAATCCTGAGAAAAGGCAAAGACCTTGCGACCGTTTACTAAACCCCAGCCTGTGACCACACCATCACCAATAATCTTTTTGTCCTGCATCCCAAAGTCGCTACAGGTATGGGTAACCAGCCTGTCAAGTTCTACAAATGTATCGGGATCAAAAAGGAGTTCCAGTCTTTGTCTGGCCAAAAACCGCCCTCCCTGACTGTGTTTCTTTTGTCTGGCCTCTCCACCACCTGCCATGGACTGGCGAATTTTCTCAGCCAATACATCGAGTTTTTCCTTCATACCATTCCTTAGAGCCTGTTCGTGATCTCTCTTCTACTGCGATTTGCTACGGAGTCGAGGCACTGTGTTGTGCGGCTAAAATCCATCTCACCGTGCAACAAGCACGCCATCGCTACATTTAAGTCCTCCGCCTTGTGTCTGAACCCCTCGCGAAATCTCGTAACAAACATACATCACGAACAGGCCCTTACAAAAGTTTCTTGAGATCGCGTTTATCGATCAAAACCATTTGATGTTTGCGCCCCAGATCCAGTGCGTCCTCGGTAAAACTGCCGCAATTGATATAGGTGACTTTTTTGCACTCCAGCTCTTCGCCCTTATCCATAACATCTGCCACACCCATGGCCCCAACTACGGAAGTGGGCTTAAAAAAATAAAGCAGACTGCGCATTTCACTTCTATCAATTCCCACAAAAAATACCTCATACTTGCTGGTAGCCAGATTTTTATTGACCATCACTCCGAGTTTTTCCGCAATTTTTGCCGCTGTCTTTAAAAAAGTATCATAGTTGGAGTTGGACAAATCCATCGGAGTGGCCGGGGCACTGGGATCATAGGATATGGATTCCTGGGTCTCCAGAATTTTTACAAACATTTTTTGAGCATTGTCTTCCATTTGTTCCACAGAATACAGAGGCAGGTTTTTGGGCTGATACAAATCCAGCCTTAATGGTTTGAGAATTTCATGTTTATAATGACCGTCACGCATCACCTTCTGATACTTCTCCATGATCATGCCATGTTCTTCCTTAATCAGCATTTCTTTGGAAACCAGTTTCAAGAGTTGATCTGCTCCCTTGTAATAGGCATCCAGCCTACATAGATCTCTAAGCACCATTTTTGCTTCATTAAACTGGCGATTAAGAATGTAAACTCCTCCTAAATGAAAGAGAAATTCTTTCCTAACCTCTGGGGGCAAATCTTTCAAATGAGTACCGCGGCTAAAAATCTGGCTGGCCTTGATTAAATCTTCTGAGGTTGGCCCATCCTTCATCAGGATTTCATAACCCTTAAACAATAAAACATCTTTTAAAAATGGTGGGTTCTTAAGCTCCAGCAAATGCCCAAAATGCATACTGGCCTCGGGAAATCTCTCCATGTCATAGCTGAGCTTGCCCATCAGAAATAATGCCTGTGAGTCATACTCCCGATCGGATGACAATTCTGTCAGACTTTTGACTGCCTCTCTATATTCTTTCATGGAAATCAGACTCAAGGAACGATAAAACTTAACTCGTGGCTGGTTGGCATCAAGATTCATGGATTCATCAAAAAAATTGACCGCTTCCCCATAGCGTTTATGCATCATGTACATCTCGCCTAAAAAATAATAAAGGGGGGCTGACACATAATTCATGCGAAACAACAAAAGAAAAATTAACCAAGCATCCTGATACTTGCCCTGGCTGTATAGAATTTCTGCAATTCTATAATTTGTTTGCAGGGCATATTTATCAAACTGATTGTGATAACTGGCTACGGCCGCCTTCAAGTAGGCCAAACACTTTTCCGTAACCCCCATGGTTTCATACAAATCCGCCAGTTTCATGTGAGCGGCAGTGTATAGATTATCTGCTTCCACAGCCTTTAAAAAATGCTGCTCGGCATCGTGGAAATTATTTTGGGACAGATATTCCATGCCCTTTTTATAATGAGTGGCCGCAGGATTGACTGTCCCCATGGCATATATCAGTACACCCATAGCCGAAATGAGCAAACTCCAGGCAATCAGGCTCATTCTGTTTTAACCTCTGTGTTCTGCTCTAAGACTCTGACTCGATTTTCCGCTTCCTGAAGCTGTTTCTGGCAGAGCTCCGAGAGAAATTGCGCTCTTTCCATAGCACTAATCGCATCCTTCAGACGAATGGAGCGATCATCCAGTTTTTGCACAATCGTTTCCAACTCTTTTAAAGCGTCCTCAAATTCCATTTCATCCATTAGCATCACCTTCAGGACACAGTTGACTGATTTTAGCCACAACTCTGCCATCCACCAGTTGAATCGAAACATCCTGGCCAACTGTAAGCTGTTTTACGGAGTTTATCATTGACTCCCCACAAAACAACCAGCTATACCCCCGCTGTAACTGTTGGGCAGGATCGCATACCATCAACTGAGTCATCACCGTTTTCAGACCATTGCGCAAATTATCGATTTTTTGCCGAATCGCCTGAGTAACCCGTCTTTGATCCATCGGAATTAAGTCCCGCTTCTTAAACTCAAGAAATCGCAACACCAACTTTAATCTGTGTCCAGACTGAAACTGATCCAGTTTTGATCGTTGATTCAAAAAATAGTGAACCTTCAAAAACTCTAACCTATTCTTTAAATGATCCAAATCCAAACTCCGGCGATCGAGTTTGTCCTGAAAAATTGCGTGTAGATCAGAAGCCTCGTGGCCCTTGAGCCGGCGAGCACAATCTACAAGGATCTGATTACCCTGAAACCTGGCCATGCGCGAAAATCTACCTACAACAGCCAAAAGATGCAGCCGATCCGGTACAGCTAACTCGGCAGCCGCTGAAGGAGTGGGGGCTCTGACATCAGCCACAAAATCCACTAAAGTAAAATCTGTCTCATGCCCAACGCCTGAAATTATAGGTATCCTCGAAAGATATACAGCCTCAACCACCAAATCCTCGTTAAATGGCCATAAATCCTCAATGCTACCACCACCTCTGGCCAGCAGTATCACCTCAGCCTGAGTTTGCAAAAGCTCTATGGCCTTTGCAATTTCCTGGGCCGCCATCTGGCCTTGAACGCGACAATTCTGCACTAGAATTGTAATCCCAACACTAAATCTTCGCTTCAGAACATTGAGCATATCCTGAAGAGCTGCCCCTGAAGCCGAAGTTACCAACCCTATTGTTTTGGGGAAAAACGGGATTGCTCGTTTTCGGGCTTCTTCAAAATAGCCTTTTTCCTTATAAAACTGCTTTCTTTTCTCAAACTCAGCATGTAAATTTCCTAGCCCATCTGCCCGCAAATCAATCACATTGATTTGATAGTTTCCCCTAGGTTCATAGACCTTCAAAGCTCCGGTTACCAGAATCTGATCCCCATCCCGAATCGTCCCGTTCTGCCTCTGCCAATAGTTTTTAAAGCAGACACAGGCAATCAGTGATTGGGCATCCTTGAGAGTAAAATAGGCATGCCCAGAGGATTGGACCCGCAAATTAGAGACCTCTCCTCTGATCGATACACTAGGAAACTTAGCCTCCAGATGAATCCGAATCAGGCCAGTGACTTCAGAAACACTGTAAACCTTTTTGGGCTCCATCAGATCCGCCAAGCCTCCAGGTTTGCTCTCTGGGCCACACTTTCCTCAATTCTGGCCAGAAGCTCAAAGTCCAAAAGGCTAACCCCACCCAAGTCATGGGTGTTCAGGCGAATTTCCAGCCGATTATAGACATTCATCCAATCAGGGTGATGATTGAGTTTTTCTGCCCACATTGCCACCTGAGCCATCACAGCAAATGCCGTAATGAAGTCCTTAAACACAAGCACCTTGTGCAGGCATTTCTCTTCTTGCCGATAAATCCATCCTGGCCATTCCGCCAATTGATTCTCGATTTCCTCAACGCTCATGAGCCGATTTTCTTGCATTGCCTACCTCCTAGAGTCTGTTCATTGTTATTCCGGTATTACTTCAAGATGCAGTTCATCCAGGGTTTCCAAAGGCACTGAAGTTGGGGAATCATCCAGAAGATATCTGGCCCCAGAACTGTTAGGAAATGCCATTACATCGCGAATATTCTCTAATTGCAGCAAGGTCATAACTAAGCGATCAAGGCCTAATGCAATCCCTCCGTGCGGTGGTGCTCCATATTCCAAAGACTTGAGAAAGAAACCAAACCTTTGCTCAATGGCCTCATCACTCAAACCAATTTTTTGCATAATATGCTTCTGAACCTGAGCATTATGAATTCTTAATGAACCTGAACCCAGTTCCACTCCATTCAACACCAGATCATATAACACAGCATAAACTTTCTGGAGCTGCCCATCCTGAAGGTATTGCATGTCGCACTCCCTTGGGGCTGAAAACATATGGTGCTTGGCATCCCAAACCTTAGTCTCATCATTCCATTCAAAAGCAGGAAAATCAGTGACCCACAAAAATTTATACTGATTTTCCGGGATTAGATTCAACTGCCTGGCTATGGAATTTCTTAACCAGCCTAGAGCCGCATTGGTGACATCAGCTTTATCTGCCACAAAGACAATGAGATCCCCATCTTCTACCCCTGAAAGTTCTTTTAAGCGAC
>DITF01000319.1 GCA_002422125.1 bacterium UBP17_UBA6191 | reverse complement strand
GTTCTCAGGTTTTTCTGAGCACACTCGTTTTTTTTCTGGTGGGTTCATGGTTGGGCTTAGGTAATTCAGAGGCTTTTGCCATCGCTTTGGGACTGGCCTTGTCTTCTACTGCGATGGCAATTCAGCTATTGCAGGAGAGAAGACTTTTTAAAACCGATGCAGGGCAATCCTCCTTTTCGGTCCTTTTGTTTCAGGATATGGCTGTAATTCCCATGCTTGCGCTTATTCCCATGCTTTCTCATACGGTAGTTTCATCGGAGTCATCTCAATCCGGCAATCAGGCCTTACAGGTCATATTGGTTATCGCGGGAATTATTGTTGCCGGAAAATATCTGGCCCGACCTTTGTTTCGCACCATGATTGCTTACGGCAATAGGGAGGTGTTTACTGCATTGGTTCTATTTCTGGTGGTGGGGATTGCCCTGTTAATGCAAAAACTTGGGTTATCTATGGCATTGGGCACATTTTTGGCTGGAGTGGTTTTAGCGGAATCGGAGTACAGACACGAACTCGAAATTAGTGTAGAGCCATTCAAGGGACTGTTATTGGGCCTCTTTTTTATATCCGTTGGCATGTCCATGGATTTAGGGTTACTGTATAAGCATCCCATACTTTTTTTAGGTCTTACGGCAGGAATTGTCTTGGCCAAATTTTTGTTGCACACCTTTTTGGGATATCGCATGGGGATGCTTCCTTATGATGCTATGCTCTTTGCCATTTTGTTATCTCAGGTAGGTGAATTTGCATTTGTGCTTCTCAATTTTGCACTGCAGTTTCAGGTGATCTCTTTGCAGAATTCTCAGGGTTTGAACTTAGTTGTGGCTTTGAGCATGGTTACGACCCCTCTAATGCTTAAACTTCTGGATCAAATTTATTTGCGGGTGGGAAATCAATCATTTAAACAGGCAGCGGATACAATCAATGATGAGGTACATCCAGTAATTGTTGCTGGTTGTGGACGATTTGGGCAGTCTTTAGTGCGTCTTTTACATGGTTTAGGAATTCAAACCACAATCCTGGATAACGACCCCAACCATATAGAAGTTTTAAGAAAATTCGGTTTTAAGGTATATTATGGCGACCCTACTCGGCTGGAAACCTTGCATGCGGCAGGGGCGGCAAATGCGTCTATGATTATAATTTGTGCCGACGGTGCGGATACGGTGAATACCTTGGTTGAGATATCCAGGCATCATTATCCCCACTTGAAGATTTACTGCAGGGCCAGGGATCGCAGGCATGCACTGCAGTTACTTCATGCTGGAGTAGACGGAATTGAGAGAGAAACCTTTGAATCGGCTCTAAAACTAGGTGAGCGCGTGCTTGTGGGGATGGGTTTTGGCTCTTATCGCGCCAGACTTGCGGTATTAAAGTTTCGTCGCCACGATCTATCGCTTTTGCATAGTCAGGTAGATCTACGGGACAATGAGGCCTATCAGATTGCGATGGCACGGGCCGAAAGAGAAACTTTGGAAGAGCTATTGAAAAGGGATGACTTGCTGCATTCCGAGGAAGAGGAAGTGTTATGAGCGAAGTATTGGATCGTAAATCCAGGTATGATCTCCTGATGGATGAGTTTTTTAAAGATGATGACAAGCTAGCCAGTAGTGCGGATGAAAAATGCCAGAAGATTTATGACCACATGAAAATGTTGGTATCTGAAAAGGAAGAGCTGCAAAACAGGTTAGGCAAGACTGAGGATAAGGAATCCAAAAAGTCTATCAAGCAGGAGATCCAAAGTATTGATTCTGAGACCAATGCTTTATTAAACCTTTTGTCAAAACATTCCATGCAATTTTAAGGAACAGTCCCATGATCAAAAATCAAAGTCAGAATGTAATCGAAGTCACAGAAAAATATAGTGCTCACAATTATCATCCCTTGCCTGTGGTTATTGCGAAGGCGATGGGTATCTGGGTGGAAGATCCTGAAGGCCATCGGTACATGGATTTTTTATCAGCCTATTCTGCCGTAAATCAGGGGCACTGCCACCCCCGCATTATTGCGGCTCTAAAACAACAGGCTGATGCCTGCACCCTGACTTCACGAGCGTTTTATAACGATCAGATGGGCCCTTTTCTGAAGCTCTTGTGCGAAATCGCCGACATGGAAATGGCTTTGCCTATGAACACAGGGGCGGAAGCGGTTGAAACTGCTATTAAAGCTTCTAGGCGGTGGGGTTATGAGGTAAAAGGTGTGCCAGAAAATCAGGCTGAGATTATTGTTTGCTCAGATAACTTTCATGGCCGCACGACCACGATTGTGGGATTTTCTTCTGAGCCAGGATACAAAAAAGGATTTGGCCCTTTTACACCGGGCTTTGTAACTGTGCCCTATGGTGATATTGCAGCTTTCCAAAAGGCCGTGAATAAAAACACCGTGGGTTTTTTGTTTGAGCCCATTCAGGGTGAGGCTGGGGTAGTTGTTCCTCCTGATGATTATTTTTCCAGTTGTGCCAAAATTTGCCAGCAGGAAAAAATTCTGACAATGGCCGATGAAATCCAGACTGGCCTGGGTCGAACAGGCAAGTGGTTTTGTGTAGAGCATTACGGATTCAAGCCAGATATGTATATTTTGGGTAAGGCCTTGGGCGGGGGAGTGTTACCCGTTTCGGCTGTAACTTCGTCTAAAGAGGTTTTAGGTGTATTTACCTATGGAAGTCATGGTTCGACCTTTGGCGGAAATCCCCTGGCCTCCAGAGTCGCCCTGGAATCGCTTTGTGTGATTCGTGATGAAAAATTAGTTGAAAATGCGGCTGAATTGGGGCCATGGTTTTTAAACGAACTTAGATCCATTCCTTCTACTCATATTGAGCTAATCAGGGGCAAAGGACTAATGATCGGCATGGTCTTGAAAAAGGAAGCTCGAGGGGCGAGAAGATTTTGTGAGGCTTTAATGAAACTGGGGCTTTTGTGCAAGGAAACCCATGAAAATGTGATTCGTTTTGCTCCCCCACTTATCATAAAAAAATCTGAACTTGAGACAGCCCTGGAGAAAATCAGATCGGTATTAATGAACCCTGAGCTTTTATGACAGTTCGCAGTTTTAATGTCCGTTCCTATGGGATCCTCTTAAATCAGGATAGTGTGCTTTTGTCGGAAGAGTGGTACCCAAACCATGATGGCCCCATCCTGAAGTTTCCGGGTGGGGGAGTAAATTTAGGTGAGGGAGTGGTGGACTGCTTGATTCGGGAGTTTCGTGAAGAGGCTAATCTTGAGATTAAGGTTCACGATGTAGTTCATGTTGGCCGCGGGTTCGTGAAATCCCATTTTAATGATACTCAAGTGATATCTGTGTATTTCCGAGTGGAATCTTTAGGGGGAGAGCCTCCCGTAGATCAGATTCTTATGGATCCTGAAGGCAGAGAAGGGGCCAGTTATCGCCTTTTTTGGTGTCCACTTTCTGAGTTGGATGCAAAAAAAATGACCTTTGCCAATGAAAAGGAAATGGTTACGGTGTTGCAAAAATATCCAGTGCCTGGCTGAATTGGGAATCAAAAATTTCCCGTGAGGCTCCCAAACCGGCCAGAATTGGAATTTCTGGGTTTTGGGTAAGGACAGTGACTCCTAGTTGTGTAAGTCTTTTTGGGGACAAGAGGCTGGGAACTGCTGGTGTGCTCGGACCTATCAGGATTCTGGTGTGGGCGGCTTGCGACAGCTTAAGAATTTGGTGTAATGATTTATTAATCAACGATGCCCCAGTGATGATCACGATGTTGGCTTGGGGTAAAAATTCCTCACAGGCTGAATCAGGATGAGTGCCCTTGTTGGGGTCTTTTTCCAAAATTACCAGATTGGGATGGTTGAGTTGTTTTAAGAAAGGAAAGTCCCCGACGCTTACAAGCAGCTCATTGGGGTTTAAATTGGGGAGAAGTTTTCCCTTGGTCTTCACATGCGCAAAATGATTTTTTATGCTGTCAGAGCGGTTTAAGATGCAATTGATGGCGGCTGCACCCAGACTGGCTTTTTGAAAATCCCAGGATAAAATCCATTCAGACACTTCGGATAGAGAACGGTTATGGGGATTTTCCATGCATCGGTTGGCTTTCCAGGAAGGCACTGTCATGGCAATACCATAGCGGGAACCGGACTGGATTACGCTCCACTTAGACCCTGATACCCCTAGGGTAATCAAATCGTTGGCAGCGGGATCTTGTCTAACGAATTCCAGGATTTCCTTGTAAATCTGCATGTTCTGATTGTACATGGAAATGGAAAACGACGGAAGCATTCTGCTGCAACCAGTGCAACTATACTTCCGTCGCTATCAAAGACTGAGGCCCTGCTGCTCCCATTGAGGAGCTCTTGGATTGCGCAGGTTCGAAATCAATTTGTTTTCCTTGCGGCACTTGATTCCATCTCGCAGCAAGAATGTCAGAAAGACTGCACTCATGCCACTGAAGGCCGAACTAGCAACTAAAGGCAGTGATAAATCCATGATCTGAATCTACCTAACCGACTTTATCAAATTCTTCCAAATCAACATTTCCCTTGATGCTCATGCTTTGCAACCAGGCATCAATTGCTTTTTCATCAAATCGAATGGTTCGACCTAATTTGATGGTAGGCAGTTCCGCCTCTTTGCGTAACTGATAAATAGTGTTGCGCTTTACTTTAAGCTTATCCATCAGTTCTTTGGTGGTGAGCAACTTAATAGACGATGACATTCATTCCCTCCAGTAACACACTTAGTTGTAGATTTCTTTCCTCATGAAATCCGTGGAATTTTGCAGACGGGCGGACATAGGTTCCTTAAGATGGGTGCCTGATTTGGCTTGCATTTTTTTGGACTTTTCTGTCTGCTCTTCCTTGCGTATTTTAATTTTTCGCTTCATTCCACAACCTCTTGTCGTTGATGCATGGACTATCGGGAGGGTCAACAAAATCCTTAATACAATCAATTAAAATGTTATCCTTAAATCTATGAACACTGAAATTACTGATGACAAAATCCTGATTGGAGTTGTTCACTTTGGGCCTGATGCCCTGTTGTGGCAGCTCATTGAGAGTTTGAGCCCTAATCACCGACCCCGCCTGAGAATCGTCTGTCATAATCCCAACCCTCCAGAGTTTTATCAGGAGCAGATTATTTTCCACGGAAAAAATGAGGGTTTTGCCCGAGGCATGAATCGATTGATTGCTTGCGCTCGTGACGAGCAAGCTCTGGTGTTTATTGGACTTAACAACGATGCCCGGCCTGAAAATGGTGCCATTGAAATTTTGGCAGCTACCGTACTACAAACCCCAATTTTTCTGGCCCAGGGTTTATTGATCTGGAAAAATGAGCGGATTGCCCAGGGACGAAACCGCATAGCCAAACACTTCTTTTTCACCTGGAGCCCGGATCGAAACCGCTATATTTTTGAGATGGATAAAGCTCCGCGCATTATGCCCACAGATTTTGTTTGTGGAGCATTTTTTGCCATAAAAATTACTGGAAATTTAGCCGGAATTCATGACTTTGAGCCCCAGTTTTTCTGCTACATGGAAGATATTGAATTGAGTCAGAGATTAAGGCACCTTGGGCATGACATTGCTTTGGTTCCGGCTGCTAGAGCTTTTCATCTGGAGTCGCAGTCCACAGGCGGGGTGATGAGCAGACAGGGAGCTATGCTTAGGATTCATGGGCTTTTGGTATATTTGAATACTACCAATAAAAGTCTAATCTACCGTTTTTTGAGCTGGTTGATTTTTATCCCCAGAATTCTGATTTTATGGTTTCGTGATGGCATGAAATAGGTTTAAAATTTTCCATGATTCTGCATTTTAAGCTACGGTCCCTGGCTGTGACGGAAACCTTTATTCTGGAACAGTTTAAAGCTGTCCCCCAAGATAATATGGCTTTTGCCTACCTAATGCCCGCCGCGATTGAAAGACAAACCGAAGCTACAATCTGGTGCAATGGGATAGGCTCGTATATTAGCAGGTTATTAAGCTTTTCCTCTCAGGTAAAGCTGATTCATGTCCATTTTGGTAGCAATGCTATATTTGCATTGCCACTACTTATGCGTTTTCGTGTGCCAATGGTTCTGAGTTTTTATGGTCATGATGCCTCTTCATTTTTAGTCAAATGGCCTAAGCTGACCCGTTTTGTGTGTCGGTATGCCAGTAAAATTTTGGCCTTAACTGAGACTATGAAAAAAAATCTGATTCAGGCTGGATTAGATTCCACCAAGATTGAAGTATTTCATCCTGGCATTCCCGAAGTGAGAACCAAAAAAAAAACCAGAGGCGAGGATCCGACTCTACGCCTGCTAATGGCCTCCTCCTTAAGAGAAAAGAAGAATCACCGACTTGTTCTTCTGGCCTTGTCTAAATTAAAAGGTGCTCTCGTAAAGCTTCGCATTGCAGGCACTGGGCCTTTGGAAAATGAGCTGAGGGCCTTGTCTTGGGAATTAGGTATAAAAGTTGAGTTTAGCGGGGCATTTGTAACGGAAGAAGAAAGACAGGCCCACTTTTTATGGGCTGATGTTTTACTTCATCCATCTACGGAAGCAGCTAACAAGGATTCAGAAGGGTTGCCATTTTTAATTCTGGAGGCAATGCAGGCTGGGCTGCCTGTTGTCACTAGTCGGCATGCGGGTATGGAGCTTGAATTGCGGGACTCTTGTTTTTATGTCTCTGAGTCAGATCCGAGAGAACTAGCAGAGTTAATCAAAAATTGGGATCGCACAAAAGCGATTCAGAAATCCACTTCAGGACAAGAATTGGTCAAGGCGGTTTTTTCCCAGACAAAAAATCTGCAAGGTCTTAGAAACATTTATAAAAGCCTTTGTCCAAACTTGGTGCTACCGGACTGAATCGGATACACTAATACCATGCGAACCTATATCGAAACCTGGCATCAGAATGAACTAACCCGTCAGATGCTGAAGATGTACAAACAGGGCACGGGGCTGATCTTGGCTTTAGGCTTGCTTCTTATTCCTCAAATTGGGCTGTTTTATGCCATTTTGTCTACTGTAATTGCCAAGCTTTTGGGAATTCTGGCTTTAAGCGTATTCTGGCATCGCAAAAAACAGGATTACCTTGCCACGGCATTTCTGATGGATAAACGGTTTGACGGTCACGATTTTTTTCCTACCGTATTAGAGTTTTCTCCGACTCAGGGTGTAGTGCATGAGCAATTTACGGAAATTACCAAGTCGCGATTTGCCCAAATCATGCCCGACAGTTCCATAGTTGATATTAAGAAGGAATTAAAATATTTCTGGTTTCAGACTCTGGTTCTTTTGCTTCTGCTTTTATTGATGTCCCTAGCGGCCGCCTTTGCAGCAGCCCAGGCGAGTCAGGCGGCTTCAGACAATCAAGGTGGGGCCCAGAATCAGGAGTCAAAAGAGTCCGGGCAGGAGGAGCAAAACCCCAATCAGAATCAAGGCGGAGACGGGATGCCTCCAAAGGAGCAGGAGTCTCAGGAGTCTCAGGAATCTCAAGAATCTGAATCCGAGTCAGAGGGGCAATCCGAGTCCAGTTCTGACTCTGAATCCGAGTCGGAATCTGAATCAAATGAAAAACCAAAAGAGCAGGCTGAGTCCCAGTCACAAAAAGGAGAAGGAGAAGAAGAGTCAGAAGAGGGTCAGCCCCAGGAAGCTCAGCCAGAGGGAACGGAGTCCGAAACAAAGAATGAGAATGAGACACCACCCCCAACGGTTGAGCCTGTGGAAGTGAAAGAAGGGGAAGCGGAATCAGATCCTGCGGCCACTGTAAGTTCCGACAAAACCGGAACAGAAACCGAGATTCCCAAGGATTTGCCCCATTTACAGAGTAAACCCAAACAGCCAGAACTTACCATGCCACAAGTTTCCAAAGAGGAAGATCAAGACGAGGGCAAGTACGATGCCAAAGCTTATGGAGTATTAGGTTCTGGAGAGGCTGGAGAAATCCAAAAAGTTGAAGCAACCCAGAACCTTAAACGGCAGACTATTAAAAATACTCAGCAGAAACTGGAAGGATTTTTGTCCAGACCCAATGTTCCACGGGAGTACAAGGAACGATTAAAACGACTTTTTGAGAGCCGTGAAGAATACAAAGAAGAAATGTAATGAAAAATTTGCAAAGCCCTGAGTTCCTTAAGGGGTTAAAGCGATTAAGCCTGATCTCCAAGCATAAATTTCCCGGACAGAGAATTGGTGAGCGAAAAACGATCCGCAAAGGCCACTCTGTGGAATTTAAGGATTATAAAGAATATAACCCTGGGGATGACATTCGATTTATTGACTGGAATGTATGGGGTCGCCTTGATAGCTTTTTTGTTAAAATTTTTTACAATGAAGAGAACCAGCATATTTTTCAGATGCTTGATCTGTCCCGTTCCATGAGTTTTGGAAGCCCTTCCAAGTGGGATTTTATGTTGCAGTTTGCAGCCGCCACTTCCTATGTGGCTTTGGCTTCCAAGGATATGGTACATACTTATCCCTTTGGTCAGCAGCTTTTGACCTCTGCTCCCCTTTGTATAGGCCTTGGGCAGTATCCTCGGCTTGTTCAGCATTTGCAGTCTCTACGACCAGCGCGAGAATCAAAACTTCTGCAAGCCGTGGAAGATTTTTTACAGAGAGAGAGACGCAGGGGGATCTTGTTTTTAGTCTCTGATTTTTTCTTTGAAGAAGAAGTCTTGGATACGGCTTTTAAGAAACTGGCCTATTTCGGTTTTGATGTCAATGTCATACAGGTATTGTCTCCCGAAGAAATTCGGCCTGATTTACGCGGATTTCACGCACTCAAAGATATGGAAACCGAGAAGGAGATGGAAATTGATATTGGGACTCATTTACTCAGTGCCTACGAACAAACCCTGCAGGAGCACTTGGCCATGGTGGAAAAAATAGCCAAAAAATATGCATTTCGCTATTTGTTTGCCGATTCCTCCCAAGATTGTAATAAAACCGTGGTGCAACTGCTTTTGCAGGCTCAACGGGGGCGATAAGGCTTTTAACTTTTTTTCAGATATGGATTTGTGGGCAGAGTTTTTACGGTCCACCCATGTGTTTTCAGATTCAATGCAAGCTCATCAGATAGCTTTGACTTAAACATGGCAGCGGTCAGAATTCCAGTACTGCGAAGGCGACGACGGCAAAGGGAATCCTGTTTTTCTATGGAAGCAAATAGTTTATCTCGGGTCTTAATGTGCTCAGGATCTAAAGAATCGGTGGGAATAAACTCTACACCAGGTTGGTAAGCATCGTTACAGCCAATAAACGCCACCTCTGTATAGTGCATTCCCAGCATAAATTTTTCGATTTCCCGCTCAGAAATGGTATACACATAGTTGCCCACGGGCTCAAAATTGTGGGATGGTTTAATCTCTTTACCCAGAATTCGTTTGGCTAAGTCGCGGATTTGCGGCATAACGCTTTTTTCAATGGTTGTATCTCGGGGTTCGGTGAGAATCACGGCCTTTTTGGCTACCCGAAACATTTCATAGAGGGCGGCATAGGGCCTGGGTAAATGGTGAAAGGACTCTTTACAGTAAATGTAATCAAAGGAGTTATCCTCAAAGGTTAAGTCCTCGGCATTTTGAGCAGAATAGTCCTGTATAAAACCCTTTTCATGGCCTATTTTTAATAACCTGTCAAACAGATCACTGGCATGAACTTTTTTGGCCCCATTGCGGATCAAAAAGTTGGCATCGGTTCCATATCTTCCATCGCCTATAGTTAGCCATGAGGCTTCTTTATCGGCTTCAATAATGGCCTGAAGGGGTGCGCGCATTCTTTGATGCCTCCAGGCATCCAGGGTATCGGTACGAAACCAGGTATCCCCAATTTTTTTGCGTTCTTCATCGTTCAGAACCCGATCCCACTCAAACTCATGATTGTCATAAAAAAAATAGGAGTCTTTTTTCATGTTTTGATGATACAACGAAAATCAAAATTATGTGATAATCAAACAATCATGAGTATTAGTTTTCAGGCGGCTCGCCGCCGCCTTCCAGAAGATTTGTTAATGCGGTTGCAGTCTGAGTATTCCCAGCCCCTGATGGAGAAAATTCTACGGGGATTTATGGAGGAAAGGCACACTGTACTTCGAGTGAATACCCTCAAAGCCACGGTGCGCGATATCCTTGAAGATTTGCAGAAGCAAGCGGTTCAAGTACAGAGGATTCCGGTTTTTCCTGAGGCCATTGTATTAAAAAATCGCCGTGAAAACTGGGTGGAGTCATGGAATGCCTATACGGATGGAAGAATTTATCTACAGGGTTTATCTTCCCAGATGCCAGTGTTATTTTTGAACCCACAACCGGGGGATAAAGTGTTGGATATGACGGCGGCCCCAGGTTCCAAAACAACCCAGATAGCCGCAGCAATGAATAATCAAGGAGAGATTTTAGCCAACGAACTAAACGAAATTCGCCACGAACGCTTAAAATTTAACCTTGAGAGACAGGGAGTATTGATTGCTCAGACCAGATTAGGTGATGGAGCCCAGATCGGATCAGAAAAACCGGCCTATTTTGATAAAATATTGCTGGATGCTCCTTGTTCAGCGGAAGGGCGTATTCAGGTGTCCTCAGGCAGAAGTTTTGCCTTTTGGTCGGAAAAGAATATTCGTGAACACGCCAGATTACAAAGGCGATTGCTCCGCTCCGCTTATGAGGCATTAAAAACGGGAGGAATTCTGGTGTATTCTACCTGTACTCTGGCCCAGGAAGAGAACGAATTGATGGTGGATTGGTTTTTGAAAAACTATAAAGACATGACACTTCAGCCACTACGGTTGGAGTTCCCTCATCTTTTACCCGTAGTCACGACCGATTTTGTTAAGCCTGATGTATGTATCAAGGCCTCACCCAGTGCCTTGTGTGAGGGTTTTTTTATTGCCCGATTCCACAAGCTCAAGGAAACAAGTTAAATCAATTGTAGTTTGCTCTCCAAGTCTTTTAAGGCTGTGCGCAACCCTTCTTCAATTACAGGATGGTAAAAGGGCATGGCCAACATTTCCGGGATCGTGAGCTTCATCTGATGGGACCAGGATAGAAGGTGTCCTAGATGTTCGGCTTGGGGTCCATAAATCTCAGCCCCTAAAAATCTGTGCGATTCTTTATCTCCATAGACATGCATAAGCCCATGATTTACCAGCATAATGCGACTTCGGCCCTGATTCTCAAAACTTACTCTTCCCGTGGCAAAGGACTCTGGCACCAGCTCGGAATAGGCTTGGCCCGAGACCACCATCTGTGGGTCCGTAAAAGCAATATTTAAGGGACTTCTTCGCTTAATTTCACTTAGGTTGGGATAGTGAAGAGCATTAAGCCCAGCATGTCGTCCCTCATCGGCGGCCTCATGCAAGAGTTGTAGTTCATTGGTCACATCCCCGGCCAGAAACACCGGCTGGCTACCACATTGCAGCGTTTGTCGGCTAAAGTGAGGCTGACCCTGTTTATCAAGACCTAGACCACTAGCGGCCAGATTTAAAGAATCTAGATTGGCAACTCTACCTGCGGCACAGAGTATGTAATCCCAACTATCCTCCTGAAATTCAGAACCATTGCGACTTATTAAGCCCAATACCTGATCTCCCTCTATGCGTAAATCTTTTAACTTCCCGTTAGCTACAAAATCCATGGTTTTTTCCAGGTGTTCAGCGGTATATTGACGAAGGACAGGATCGGAAAAAATCCCGATTCGTCCTCCCCGTCCCATTACGGTGACACGAACTCCAAGCCGATGCAGGGCCTGAGCCAATTCCAGCCCAATCACTCCGGTACCGATGACTAAGAGGGATTTAGGCAGGTCATTCCAGTAAAATACTTCCTCATTGCTAATAACTCTGGCCATCACGGGTTTTAGGTATTCTGGATAAACCGTGCGCGAGCCGGTGGCAATGATAATTCTTTCGGCCTCCAGGATCTGATCGCCTACTTTTAAGGTCATGGGGGCGATAAACTCTGCACTACCCACTAGTTTATCTTCTGAGGGAATGTTATCCACCGATTCTAATACAAATCCGACAAAACGATCCCTTTCCCGCTTGACTCTATCCATTACCTGAGCCCCATCAATTGCGATGTTTTTAGGATGGACCCCAAACTGAGGGGCAATTTCAGCATGATGGGCAGCATCGGCTGCGGCGATCAGAAGTTTAGAGGGCATACAACCAACTCTGGCACAGGTAGTTCCGTAGCGCCCACCTTCAATCAAAATGGTTTTACCCAAGGATTTCACCGCTCTGTAAGCATTTAATCCGGCGGTTCCTGTACCAATAATGGCGGTTTTTATCTTCTGAACCATGATGTCCTTTCTGAGCCTGTTCATGATCTCAGGGTAAAATTGTTATGGAAGATTGGACTTCCACATTTTCAAATAAGGGAAGCATATCTTCGTTACTCACGGCCACACAGCCATTGGTCCAGTCCATCATTGACAGGGCTTTGGATTTTAGCCGGCCCAGAAAATCCAGAGAATTGAGAGAATTTGGTTCTCCATGAAGCATGATGTGGCTACCAAGCCCAGTGTCCTGAGGCGGAGTTCTTTTCTCTTTGATGGCATTGCGAATAGCCTGAAACTGTTTCAGATTGATTAAACCGGCTTTTAATCCACGGGAAGCATCTTCTTCATTGGGATAGCTAATACCAAGGCTTCTATAAAAACTGCTGTTTTGATTCTTGTGAGTGATATAAAAAAGACCTAGCGGGGTTGTCTGATCGCCTTCTTTTTGTTTATCGGCTTGTGATCCGCGCCCAGAAACAGCCGTCATTTGCTTAAACAACTTATTATCCTGATACCATAAAAGCGTTTTTTGAGAGATAAGAAATATCAGTTTATGTTTTGTACTGCTGGTAATGTCACATACATTAAATTTTGGTAAGGGGATGCCTGGATATATAGTCTTGTAGAGCAAGGGTTCCAGGCTAAAAGTTCGGTCTGGAGTGCAGGCCATTACAAGAGTTGGTGTAAAATAAAGGATCAAAAAAACATTCAGAAATCTCATGCAGGAAGTATAGCAGATTCAGCAACATTTCCGGCTGCCTGTGCGTAGAACAGATATGAAGTCCCTGTTTTTAGCGGTAGCTCTTTTTTTAATCCCCAGTCTTACAGGGGCGGGAATTTTTGATTTTTTTAGTGGTTTGTGGTCTTCCGATGATCAAAAACCTGCTACAGAAGCGGCTCCAAGAAATGCGAGCCCACCTAATTCTTCCATATTTGGTGGATTGCGTGCCGGGGTGACAAAGCTCAATGTCCGGCAAAAACCTTCAAGGGAAGCCCGGATTCTCAAACAAATCGATTCAGGAGTCCAGTTTGAAGTTTTGTCTTCCAAACCAGGATTTGTCTTAATTGTGCATGATGGTGAGACGGCCTATGTTCAGGAGTCCTGTGTTGAGAAAAATGCCTTCAGAATTAGACCTGGGGTCACAGCCTTAAATGTGAGATCCGGGCCAGAGGCCGATGCTAGTGTAATTAAGCAGGTCAATGGCGGCATTACCTTTGAACTTCTGTCCCGTGTTGGTGACAGAATGCAGGTAAAATTTGCCGATCAGGTAACGGGATATATTCATCAGGATTATGCTGAGTCTGAGGCTCGTTTTACCAAAAATTGTGAGGCTCAGAGTGAACCCGGGGCAGGAACTCAAGTTGGGTCAATTACAGAAGGGCAGTCTGCGCGAATGGCCGAACTTGATTTTGTTCACATTCGTTTAGCCGAAGGTACGGTTGGTTGGATTGCCTCTTCTTTTTTACATTCAGAAACCACAGAAGGCAGTGCCCAAAACCTGGTGTTAGATTATCAAGCTCAATCCGATTTAGTTGCTCGTTTGCATCACCGTCTCAAGGTCGTCGATTTGCTGGCAATCAAGGTTTTTTTCACCCAAAAGGAGATATCTCCTCTTCGCCTGCGGCTCAGTGATTTTCGCGGGTCCTTAAGAGGTGTGTTTCGTGATGATTCCGAACTGGCTCGCGAATATGCTCAAGAGCTTTTAAATGAGTCAGATGATGTTTTAAGAAATGATTATTTAGCCTTGCTTAAAATGATGAACTCTACCACTCTTCTACGGGCCTGTGGTGGCCAAGTTTCTACCTCTATCAAAGATGCCGTAGCCTGTATTCAGACCAAGCGGGATACAAAAAATAGTTCAGACAGAGAAGTTTCAGGTAAGCCAAGAATCATGGTGAATTTACCCGGTTCTTACTTGCAGGTCTTTGATGATGAGGGCATTTTATTAGACTACCGAGTAGTGATTGGACATCCAGAGCATAAAGATAATCGAGCCGGAGATAACTCTAAAACTAGAGTCGGTGATTTTAGGATCCTTTCCTGGCACGAAAATTACAGCAATCAGGACTATCCAGCTTGGGATAAAGAGCCATTAAAGGCGGCCTTTGGGAAGTGGACAGCCAAACTCAATGACAGACATGCCCAGTATATTCATGGAACCATTGGTTATGCCCTGATTGATTGGGCTGCCATCCGATTGGCCCCAGGATCTCATGGTTGTATCCGCTCCCAGAATAGCGATATCGAGAAAGTCAAAAACTTGTGTGAGGCTGGTACCGCAGTGCGTAAATTTTATGTCACCAGAGAGATTTCTTGGGAAGGAAATTCAACCAAGCTTCTGGCCTTGGATAATCCCTATGATTATCAAGATATTGAATCCAATGGGTATTATTATCGTGGCTCTGGGATTCTGGTCGATTACAAACATCCATCGGATGCTGTAACCGACCGCTAAATCCATTTTGATTGGAAATGCCACAATAGGCACTTACATTAAAGCAGCCACTCCCGGTAGGGTTTTGCCTTCTAAGAATTCCAGAGATGCTCCGCCACCAGTAGAAATATGCGACATTTTGCTTTCATATCCCATCTGGGTCACGGCAGCCACAGAGTCACCACCGCCTACAATTGTGATGCAGTTTTTTAACTCAGCCATGTATTCACAAATGCTTTTGGTTCCATTGGCAAACTCGGCAATTTCAAAAATTCCCATGGGCCCATTCCACAAAACTGTCTGAGCCGATTTGAGATGTGAATAATATAGTTTTTCGGTGGCTGGCCCTATATCCACACCCAACATATCTGCGGGAATGTTTGAGCAATTTACCACCTCAACAGTTTGGCCTTCAGAAACCTTGTCCGTGATTCTGGCATCCACAGGCAGAACAAGTTTCTCCCCATATTGTTTCATCAGATTTCTGGCTTCTTCCAAAAACTCATCTTCACAAAGAGATTTTCCAATCTCCAGCCCTTGAGCCTTAAAGAAGGTAAAGGCCATGCCACCACCAACTAGCACCTTATCCGATGCTTCCAAAAGGGCCTTAAGAACCGACAGCTTGCTAGACACTTTAGAGCCACCCAATACAGTGATCAGAGGGCGTTTTGGATTTTGAAATACAGACCCTAGATAATCAATTTCTTTTTTGAGAAGAAACCCTGGGGCTGATGGCAAATGAGCCACAATCCCATGGGTTGAGGCATGGGCCCTGTGAGCTGTGCCAAAGGCATCATTGATGTAAAAGTCTGCATGCTTTGCTAATTCTTTAGCAAACTCAGGATCATTTTTTTCTTCTTGTGGATAAAATCTGAGATTTTCCAGAACCAAAACTGAGGCCTTACCCTTAAATTTTTCCAGGGTCTTTTTGACCTCATCCCCAATACAGTCTTTCACATAAACCACAGGCTCATGTAAAATTTCCTGAATTCTGGTGGCCACAGGCTTTAGGCTGTACTTTTCCTCAAATCCGCCTTTGGGTCTACCCAGATGGGATGTCAAAAGTACGGTGCAGTTTTTCATCAACAGATATTCAATGGTTTGCATGCTTGCCTGAATGCGGGTTTCATCCGTAATTTTTCCGTCCTTAATCGGAACATTCAGATCAGCCCGAACAAATACAATTTTTCCGTCCAGTTTCAAAGACTCCAGAGTGTTTTTGGTTTTCATGGCCTCTCCTTTAGTGGAAGAAAAATAGCACTATTGAACCATCTATAGCCAGTGCACCCGTGTATTTTTGTTCTGATGGCCTCTACTCAGGCTTTAAACCTGCTCCATTCCATCGTAATAGCCCCCATATTCCTTGGCAATTGGCTCTAGCTGGGCCTCATACTGATCCTGACTATCAAAACCAAGATCAGCCTTTAACACCACCCCGGCAGTAACTCCGGCATCCTTGTTGGCTGGAATCTTTTCAATCAGCTCATAACCCAAAGGTGCTACGGCCTTAACAAACTCATTACGGCCTTTGGCAGTCTTAAAATACAGATAAAAACATAATACTGGTATACGGTCTTTGGGATC
>DITF01000072.1 GCA_002422125.1 bacterium UBP17_UBA6191 | reverse complement strand
CCTTTAATCTACGGTTTCCCGTTGCCGATAAAATAATTTTTTTAAACCTACCGACCATTCTTTGCCTTTGGCGAGCCATTACGAGGGTTTTTAAATACAGTCGCAAGTCTTCACGGCCCGATATGGCCCTCGGCTGCCATGAGAAAATGGATTTGGACTTCTACAAATACATCTGGACCTTCAAAAGAAAGATAAATCCACAGATTGAAGAGGCGATTATCAAACACGACTGCCGCTCCAAAGTTGTAGAACTAAACAGCGATTCAGAGGTCAAAAATTTTTTGAAGAGTCTGCAAAATTCGGTGTAAGCTGATATGTTGGGTATGCGGAAAAGTGAGAAGGGATATGGATGAACCGCCAAAGCTATATTAACGCTATTGAGGGACTGCTCAGTGGGCTGGCGTATCGTATTGAGGTACGGGTTAAATTGAATATTTTGGATCTTAATCTGCATTCGGAAAATTTTTATACCCACTTCTTAAATCTGCTTTTTGGCTGGGAGTTAACGAATTTAAACACTATATATCAAAGTGCTGAAAGCATTGATTTAGTCGATGATGTAAATAAAATTATTGCCCAAGTTTCTAGTACGGCTAAAAAGGGAAAGATTGATTCAGCTCTTAGCAAAAAAAGCCTGTCAAAATATTGTGAGTACCGCTTTAAATTTATATCCATTTCTAAAGACGGTGATGAGTTACGAAGAAAAGATTATTCGATTCCGAACAATCTAATTTTCTCGCCTAAGCAGGATATTATCGATATCCCCAGCCTTTTAAGAGAAGTCAATGGGTTGGGAATAGATAGGATGAAGGGGATTCTTGAATTTTTGGAAAAGGAAATCAAGCCTGAACCAGACCCAACTAAAGTGGAATCTAACCTCACTGAAGTCATTAAAATTTTATCCAAAGAGGATTTAGCTCTTCAGGAAACAGATTGGGAAAAAATAGCGTTTGAAATTGAGGAAAAAATCTCGTTTAATCAACTAAATCGCGCTAGGGATTTAGTAACAGATTATGCAATTTATCAGAGTCGGATTGATAAAATTTATAAGGATTTTGACCTTGCAGGAGCGAATAAAAGCCTTTCGGTTCTCAATCGTATCCGCTCGGAGTACAAACAATTAAATGCTTCAAATCCAGATGATCGCTTTTTTGAAATCATCGATAAGGTTGTTAATCTGATTAGGAGTAGCTCTAACTATACGAAAATGCCAGACGAGGAGCTTAGACTATGTGTAGAGATTCTGGTTGTTGATGCCTTTATTCGTTGCAAAATTTTTGAAAACCCTATGCGAGACACTAATGTTGATTCCAGATAATATTCACCCTGAGCAAACTATTTACTTCAACGGTGCATTTGTCCTGGAAGTGTTACAAAACAAGGGGTCAATGCAGCTCTTGGACTTGTATGAAATGACAATTGCTGAGCGCAAAATGGGTATGGCTGTTTTTGTATTGTGTCTTGACTGGCTTTATCTCCTCAATTTGATTACCTTGGATGAGAACGGCACGGTAGGGCTATGTTCTTGAAGTCTTTGACAGTTACTCGTGGGGATGGACACAAAATTCGAGAAATCTCGTTCCATACTGGCCTCAATCTCATAGTGGATGAAACACCTATCACCGTTGGTAAAGAGACTGGCAACAATGTTGGTAAGACTACGGTTTTGAAGTTGGTCGACTATTGTCTTGGTGGCAATGACAAGGAGATATACATTGAGCCGGAAAATCCTAAGAATGAAAACAAACTAGTCAAAGACTTTCTTGTGCAAAATGAGGTTTATGTTTCGTTGGTTCTCAAAGATGACCTCAGCGATGAAGATTCTCGTGAGATTCACATCCAACGAAATTTTTTGCCTGGCAAGAAAAAAGTTCAAAGCATTGATGGTGTAAATAAAACTATCGAAAGCTTTGAGGAGGGCCTTACCAATATTTTGTTTCCTGGTCACTATGGAAAAAAGCCAAGTATTAGACAAATAATAGCCCACAACATTCGCTATAGCGACCTCAGTATTAACAACACATTAAAGGTCTTAAACAAATATACAAGAGATGATGAATATGAAACGCTTTACCTCTTCCTTTTGGGCTGCGACTTTGGGAGTGGGGATGTTAAGCAGCGGCTGACTGCTCAAATTACGGTTGAGGAAAATTTTAAAAAACGCTTGGAAAGTCAGCAAACAAAATCTGCATACGAAACATTGTTATCCTTACTCGAGTCGGAGATAGCGGATCTTCATCATAAGAAGAACTCCCTTCAACTCAACTCAAATTTTGCAAAAGATCTGGATGAGCTGAACAAAGTTAAATTTGAGATCAATGTTATTGCATCTGAGATTGGAAGACTTAAGTTGCGCCAAGAATTGATTTTAGAAGCCCAGTTAGAAGCTCAGTCTAGTAAATCTACTGTAGACTTGCGGCAGTTAAAACAGATTTATGATCAGGCAACATCATTGGTTGGTGGAATACAGAAGACCTTTGAAGAGCTTCATGATTTTCACAACAAGATGGTAGAGTCCAAAGTTCGGTTTATTGCCCAAGATTTGCCAAACATTAAGTCGCAACTTGAGGAGCAGTATAAGAAATTAAATTCTGTGCTCGCCGAAGAATCCAGATTGAACACTATCGTAACCCAAAGTGATTCATTTGAAAGTCTGGAGGCACTTATATCCGATCTTAATGCCAAGTATTATAAAAAGGGCGAATATGAAAACACTCTGAAGCAAATCCAAACAACGGAATCAAAGTTGGATGATTTAAAGGATGAGTTGTCTAAAATTGACGATGAGATTTTTTCCGACGAATTTGCTAGTCGTGTAAGAGAACAGATAAATAAGTTCAACCAGCACTTTTCTGAGGTCTCTGAAAAGCTGTATGGGGAAAAGTACCTTTTGAAGGCTGACCCTAAAACAAACAATAAGGGACGCAAGTTGTATGAATTCTCTGCATTTAATGCCAATTTTAGCTCTGGGAAAAAGCAGGGCGAAATATCTTGTTTTGACATTGCATATACCTTGTTTGCTGATGAAGAAAACATTGCCTGCCTGCACTTTCTACTCAACGATAAAAAAGAGCTCATGCATGGCAACCAACTTCTGAATATTGCTAGATTGGTCAATAAAAAGGGGATACAGTTTGTAACCTCAATATTAAGAGATAAGCTACCTAGTGAGCTTAACAAGGATGAGTATATAGTAGTTAAATTGTCGCAGTATGATAAGCTTTTCAGAATTGAAAATCCTGATTGATCTGCCCCTAGATTTATACCAATCTTACTGATATTCCCATTTGAGCAGATGATGTTGTTCAAGGTTTGTTTATTATTATCCTTATACAGACGATAGCTGAATAGTACGAAAATAACCATAATTAGGCAGATTTTGTCTGCTCGGTGCTATGCAGCTAGAAGGGTTTTTACAATATATCCGTGTAGAAAAAGGCCTGTCGGCAAATACTCAGGAGGCGTATGCCAATGATTTGTCGCAGTGGTTTATCTATAAGGAAAATTCATCAGAAGATGAGGAAACAAGCCTTTTGCAATATCTGAAATTTCTGAATTTGGCCGGTTTAAGCGTTTTGTCAATTGCCAGAAAGATCACCAGTTTGAGGATGTATTACTCCTGGGAGATTCAGAACCAGCTTCGGATAACGAGTCCCGTGGATAGAATTGATTTGCCCAAATTGCCTAAATCCCTGCCCACCTGTTTGAGTGTTTCTGAGATCGAAGCCATGCTTAAGGCTACTGCCGATGGAGCCTATCGTTTGCGGGATAAGGCCATTGTGGAAACCTTGTATGGATGTGGCTTGCGGGTGTCTGAGCTTTGTGGTTTGGATTTAGTCAATCTGGAATTTGAGGAAGGATTTTTGAAGGTTCTGGGCAAGGGATCCAAGGAGAGGTGGGTTCCGGTTGGACTGATGGCTAGCCAGGCTTTGCAGGAATACCTAAGGACAGAAAGGCTGGAACAAAGGGTTAGTAAAACAGAGCCAGCCGTATTTTTAAACAAACATGGGAAAAGACTATCAAGGATTTCTGTTTGGAAAACAATCAAACGACTGGCATTGTTGGCCAATGTAAAAATTGAGCTAAGCCCCCATACTTTTCGGCATTCGTTTGCCACCCATCTTTTGGATAATGGGGCGGATTTAAGGATTGTGCAAGAGCTTTTAGGGCATTCCAACATTACCACAACCCAGATTTATACCCATTTGTCCAAAGAGTATCTATACAGGACTTATCAGAATTTTCATCCGAGAAATCATAGGGCTGGGGTTTGATGCGCATACTCTATCGCCCTAGAGCCCCAGGAGGATTGTTTTTATTATACCTCTTAATTGTTGTATCTCTGGATGCGGGGGGACTAAATCGAGCGCGCTATTTTTTTGGAAAAAGCCGACCATCAACCCAGTCAAAAACCCAAACAGAGAGTGTCACAGCTACACCTGTAATGACTGCCGATCCGATTGTATCAACTGCTCCCAAAGCCCTCACAACCGAGGAGTTTTTGTTGGCCGCAGGTATTCCGCGAGAAGGATTAGGCTGGATTGTGTTACCGGCCCAACCAGCCCAAGGAAACCCGATGCAGCCACAAATTGCGGCAAAAAAGCCGCGGTTTCAGCCTTCGGTGGAGATTTATGGAACCAAAAGTGTGGAGTTTAATAATTATAAATACAAGGGAGACTTTAACCAATTTGTCCAGAACAACCCTATGGCAATTACGGACTCCAAGTTTGAGCAGCATACCCGGGTCACCATTCAGGGGGAAGTGTCGGAAGGAACACACATCCATGCCGTCTTTGATGATTCGGCGGAAAGAGACGAGGATGACAAAATTCTTTTGGGAATTCGTGGCGACAACTTTGATTTGCAGATGGGCCGGATTGATTTAAAGATTCCCGATACCAAATATATTCTTCACAACAAAAAAGCCATGGGTATTGCCCTAACCCACAAAAATCGTAAGTTAAGTTCCTCATTTTTGATGGCCCGATCCGAAGGGGTAGAAGAGAGAGAGCAGTTTTTTGGACAAGGATTACAAAGAGAATTTCTTCTTAAAAAGGCCCCTATTGTTCCGGGTAGTGAAAGGGTCACAATTGATGGGCGGGAACTTGTTTCTGGGGTAGATTACCGCGTAGATTATGAGGGTGGGACCCTACAATTTGATTTGAAGGTTTTACCGATTGAAAATACGGAAAGTATTATTGTGGAGTATGAATCTCTAAGAGATGGGAATGCCTTTAAAAATCGTATATTTAGTCTTAGGGAAAGATATGATTTTGATGAAAAAAATCATCTGGGTCTGACCTGGGCTCTTTCTAAGGATCAGATCGATGAAGATATGATGCTATCTACCAATCTATCCCCACAGCAACTCAGCATTTTTGGCATGGATGGAAAGTTTTCTTTAAGGCACGGTTTGGCGGGTCAGGTAGAAATGGCAAGAAGTGTGCAAAACCTGGATATTGCCTCCAATTCCTTACCGCTAAAAAAGGGTTCAGTTATTGATCTTGGGCTTTCCCAGACGGGGAAGTTTCACAAGGTATCGTTACAGAAGGAAAGAATCAGTCCGGGGTACAGAGCTATTGGCAGAGACGCATTTTTAACCCAGGGTGAAGACAGTGGTCTTTTGGGGGACATTGACCAAAACAGCATGCAAGTCAGTATCAATCAGGGCAAGACTTCTTATGAACATCTGTTAAGGGAATCGGTTACCAATTTAGCCGATGACCCCCTAAAAGATACCACGGAGTTTTTTCTGACTTCGGGCAACTTAAAATCCCAGATTGGCTCACTTCCAGTGAGGGCGGGATACAAAAATGAGAATAAACCCACTTGGGCCGGTAATATTCTTAGGGACTACCAGACCCAAAGGAAAAAAAATGCCGGGGTTTCCTGGGATCTTTCCTCGAGGTTAAGAGTTGATGTTGATTCTGATCTAGAAGAAAATCGGGTGTTAAATGTATCTGGCCTTGAAATTCAAAATCAGTCCTTTGGGTTGTCATCTCGCGGCGGTTCCAGTCTGGCCTGGAACTATGGATTTCGTCAGCGCGAAGTTGAAGACATGATGCGAGATTTTCGCAATGAGGAAAGTCAGGATCACAGCTTAAATTTGAATTGGAGAGTCAATCGCGATTTGCAGGCCCAGATTGAATACTTAAGAAGAGAAGAAGATAACTTTGTCAACAAAGAGACTCTGTTAAGTTCGGCCACAGGCATGGATCTTCGTTATCGGGTCGGGAGAAAGTTTGACTATTCCGTTAAAGTTAAAGAAGAGCTAAAAAGAAGGCTGGTTTTGGAATCCACCAATCTTAATCTGGTGGACTTAAAAAATCCTGAGCGGCGAAAAGACTATATAACCCCACCCAACCCGGTTCAGACATTAACCACATCCCAGATTCTTCGTTGGGAGCAAAGCCGGGACTTAGATCATCGATTGAGTTTTCGCACCATGGAAGAAGAGGAGAGGGTCGTAAATAAAATGCTTTCGAGTCATGAGGATATTGCTTATGACTTGCGCTGGAATCTGCCCTATGAAATTCGGCTTGATTACCGGTTGGCTCATCGGGATCGGTTGAATCTCGCTTCCGCCCTTGATCAGAAAATCGCTGAACAGGAGACAGGGCTTACCAGATCTTTGGGACAGGATTGGATGGTATCGGCACGGTATCTGAAAAGTGATGATGAAGACCTGTTAGCCAAAAATGTTTTGGGGCTGGAAGAAGAAGAATTTAAGGTAGATAAAACCATCAATTTGAATCTTAGGGGTTATGCCTCCATCATTCGTCGTGATTATACGGGTCGTGAAGATCGGGAAGAAATGACCTTGGGTACAGGTGTTTTATATACTCCCATGCAAACAGATTTACGCCTTGGAGTTGATTTGTCCAAGGGTAACAGTGAAGACCGAATCACTAAACAAGACAGTGATTTGCAAAAAATTCAGTTAAGCCTGCAAAAGGAAATTTTTAGGGATGCCATTTTGGAGGGGATTTATAAACATGAGGTAGAGGCCCCATCTTCCAAGGGAACAGGGTATACTGGTACGGTTTATAATGTTAAGGTTTCCATGGACTTTTAGATCAGAGGTTTTGTATGTCTTCTGCCGATCTGGATATATTATTGGTACAACTTCAGGATGGTCGCCCAGCCGTACGAATCAAAGCCGCCAAGGCTCTGGCCAAAGCCCCGGATAAGTTTGCAAAAAAGTCATTGATTAAGGCTTTGAAGGATCAGAATGCCGAGGTTCGTTACTGGTCGGTAGTTGGCCTGCAGACCATGCTGGATAGTGCCGTGCTTCAGGAGTTTTTAAGTCTGTTTTCTGACTCTTCCCGACTGGTCAGACTTGAGGTTGTGCGCATTGTCGGTCGCAGTGGGGCCGCGGCCGGTTTTCAACCTCTAGTCGATATGTTAGCCGATCCTGATTTAGATGTTAGGTCTTTGGCTTCTTTGTATCTGAGTCGCTACAAGGAAAATCTGTATCCCAGAATTCTTGAGGAATTGACTAGCTCCAACTGGAATAAGAAGCATCAGGTTTACCACACCATGATGCTAGCAGGATCCAAAGGCCATGCAGCCATTACTCAGGCTTTACGCAAAAAGGGACTTCATCGAGAGGTGATTTTCTGGCTCTTGAAACTAGTTGGGGATCTGCGTCTTCGTGGAGAGCTTGAAACCATTCAGAAGATCATGGCTGATACCAGCGATGAGGATATATTGTGTGCAGGGCTGGAAGCCATTGGAAAACTGGGCATGCCGGAATCGGTTCCTATGCTCATTCCCTGGTTACACCATGGCTCAGAACGGGTCAGAGATATGGCAATTCAGGCTCTCACCGATTTAGGAGAGCATGCCCTGTCTCATCTATTATCCAGACTTGAAGACGACTCAAGGATTATCCGCTTTGGCTCGGCTAAATCCTTGTCCCAGATCGGGGACTTATCCATTGCCCCGCTATTGGAAAAGTTTCATGAACGGGATAGGGAAGGTCGTTTTTGGATTCTGAATGCTTTAAGGCGTATGAAGGCCCCGGTGGCTCGCTCCATTTTTCTGACTCTGAGTTCTGAAGAAGAAGGGGATATCCAGATTTTGTCCATTCAGGCCTTAGCTGATTTTAGTGATGATGAGGAAGTATTAGCTGTATTGATGGGGCTTTTGGAGCATGAGCATTGGAAGATTCGTAATGAGGCCGCCCGCAGTATTGTTAAGTTAAAGCCGGAACCACAAATTCTAATGGAAAACCTGAATGCTGGGACTGCCAATCAGAAGTATTGGGTGATTCAGATTATGCAGGGAATGCAGGACCCCAGATTTTATCCAGCTTTGGTTTCCATCTTTGATGATCCGGACTGGGTTTTAAGAACTGCGGCATCGGATGCGATTCGGCAAATGAACTGGCATCAAAAGGATTTGGTCATTGAGATATTATCGGGCAAGGACGAAAACCGAATTTTTTGGATGACTCGTTCTTTAAAAGGCGAGAGAGATCGATCCTATCTGGATGCTTTGATTCGTTGTTTATCCTGTCGCCAATCTGGAATTGTGGAGAATGTGCAGGCCATTCTAAAAGATATGGGAACTCTGGCCCAAAGCCGATTGTTACAAGTTTTTAAGGAACGATGGCCCCGTTCAGTCTATCAGGTGACGGCCAATGTTTTATCCTCAGATCCCGATCGGGCCAGAGAGGCAGTACTGGAACTTTTGCGCGGGGATAATCGTGAGGAGCACTATTGGGCATCTCAGATTGCCGCCAAGGTAGGCGAAGAGTTGTGTGACGCTTTTTTACCGCTTTTGGAATCTTCAGACTGGAAGGTTAGAAGTAATGCGGTGCAGGCCTTGGGTTCGATTGGATCAGCTCGGGCTGTGCCTTTTTTAGCCGAAGTGTTGCAGGATGAATATACCTCCATTCGCCGGCAGGTCGTGGAAGCTTTTGGACGGATTGGAGACAAAAAGGCTTTGGCTTGGGTACTGCCTTTAATGGAATCAGAGGATCTGGAGCTTAAACTTCTGGCCTTGGAAACCCTTGGGAAATTAGGCGGATCTGAGGTTTACCCCAGCATTCAGGCAGCTTTATCTGAAGATAACTGGCTTTTGCAAAGTCAGGCTTTACGAGCCATAACCAGAATGGGGGATGTATCTTTGGTTCCTGATTTACTCAGATTTTCCAGTACTGGTTTAGAAGATTTGCTGGAAGATTTTGTAAAAGCCTGTATAGCCATAGGCGATCAAAGGTTGGGGCCAGTTCTAAGAGAGGCCTTAGCAAAAACCGAAGATTTGGCCTTAGTGGAACTACTCATCCAGGCTTTAGGCCGCTGTGGGGATAGCTCTGACATGCCTAAACTCATCCAATATCTGAAACAGGACACCTGGTCTTTGCAAAAGGCCGCCTCTGATGCCTTGGGTTTCTTAAAACTTCAGGATGCCATTCCTGCCCTTAAGGAGTCTTTGGTTCAAGCCGATTCCGTACTTCGTGTGCATATTCGTGATGCCATGCGTAAAATCCTGGGGGAAGAAGTCTGGCAAAAGCTTTTAAGAGATCATGTGGAAGCCTCCCGAACCGAACAGGCCGAAACCATGTTTCGCAAGGCTTCTGAATGTTTGCAAAAACGCGATTTTAAGGCGGCCCTCAAAAACATCAATCAAGCCATTGCCTTAAGCCAAAAAATCAAATATGTCACCTTAAAGGCCCGTGCCCATGCCGAACTTAAAGAATACCCCAAAGCAGAAAAAGCCTTTCACGAAATCTTGCGCCATCGCCCCGATGACATCAAAACCCTTTGCAACCTTGCTCTTCTCTATTTTGTGCAAGGCGATTCTTCCAAGGCCGAACAAATTTTTGCCCAACTCCAAACCAGAGAAGAACTCCCCGAAGATGTCACGGCCCTAATCCTTAGAACCAGACAGAAAATGAAATAATATGCAAAGCCTTATGGCTCTGGATTTGATGAACTGGTACAGAATCACTTCAAATCAGATTCCAAGGTATTGGAAGCCTTAAAATGGGCGTTGAGAAATTCATCCCAGAGGGTGTCTTTGGCCCAGGCAAGATCTTCGTATTTTTTGTTGTAGGACCAGCCACGGGTGGGGATGTAAAGGGCAGTGCCAAAGCTGTTTGCCATGCTGCCACCTGTGTTTTTACTGTGACCGACATGGGCTTCTATGGCGGCAATGGCTTGGGCAATCAGGATTTGATCTTCGGCGCTTACTGAGGGCTGAAGCAGTTTCAGGAAGTGAATGGCATCGGCATTGGAGCGTTCGTGATAGCGCTGGACTTCGGAAATTGCAGCTTTGATGGCATCGGTATAGGTGGGCTTCATTAGGGATTGGGCGGCGGCATTGAGGGTTTCAACAACCTTGTCCAGTCTGGCGGGGTAGACCCAGCTTTGTGTGGCCTTGCGGTTGCCTTGAGAGCCATTCTGGTAGGAGCGGATGTAGGTGTCCACAACTTCGGTGGCAAAGGCTTCGGCCCCATGGCGGCCAGCTCCGGCTTTTTGCAGGGCGTTTAGGGCTTCAGTGTAAGCCCAGCCTTCTCCTGGTTCTACTTCTTCTGAGGCTAGCATTACTTCCACGGAATCTTTGACGGCGTAGGACACTTCCAGCATCTGCATCAGGCAGGCATCAAAGGCTAAAATATCCAACTTTTTGCCTAACATCTGGGCAATGCGGTTATGGGCATCGGTTAATTGATTGGTGGTGATGTGATTTCCAGACTGGTCATCATAAGAAATGCCTTTGATTTCGGTACCTGGTTGTTTGTTCCAGCCTGAACCATGATTCCACATGACCACTGCATAATGATCGGCGGGATAATTTTCTATGCCCCATTTTACAAAGTCCACATAAACATCCACCGAACCCATGTCTACTTCACCGAGATGCTCCACGACATCAAAACTGCCGTGTTTGATAAAAAGGCGATCGGCGGGTTTTTCGTAGGCTCGGTCAAACTGCACAATTACATTGACGGAGTCACTTGAGCCAACTTTGGTCATTTCTTCAACATCCTGAACCCCAAAACGGTCCAGATTATTGTCCCCATTCAGAAACACCATCAGAGTCCAAGCTTTCTTGGGCATGGTAGAAGCCTCAAAATTGGGGGTTAATCCACAAATCAGACTCAACCCTAAAAGGCCTCTTAGCATGGTTTTTTTCATATTTGACTCCGCATAAATAGTGTGATCCTATTCTAATGTCCGAAATACAATCGTCAATCCTTTCAATCCACCTAATTTTCAAAGTATAATGCTTTTGCCGTTACGGGAGGTATCTCATGAAAAAGTATTATGCTGCGGAACTGGCCAAGGTAAAAAGTATGGTCGAGGCGGATGCGATGAATCCTGTTTTGCACAAGGATCTGGGGAATCTGTTCTACCGCATGGATAGTTTATCCTTAGCTGAGGACTCCTATCGGACTGCCTTAAGAATCAAGCCGGATTTTTTTGAGGCTCAGTACAACTTGGGAAATGTCTATTTTAAGAACAAGAAGCACTGGAAGGCGATTGTGGCCTGGATGGAAGCTTTAATCATCAATCCAAAACTTGAGAGTGCCAGATTCAATATTGGTTTTGCTTATTACAATCTGGAAGAATTTGAAGACGCTTTGATGGAATTCATACGGGCATCGGAGTTAAATCCCGAATCCTCGGATACTTATTTTTATCAGGCAATGTGCCATTATGAACTAGAGCAGTTTGTACGGGCCTGTGATTGTTATTCTAAAGCTATGGAACTAGGAGCCGACGGGGATGAGCTACATTATAATTATGGCAATGCCCTGTATTCCAGTGAACAGTATGCGGAGGCTTTAAACCATTACCGTAAGGCATTGGAGCTAAATCCTGAAGAGGCTCATGTGGCCAGAAATAACATGGCAGATTGTCTTTTACAGCTTGGAATGCATCAGGAAGCTATGCAAGAGGCATCTCAGGTAGTATCGGAAAAGCCTGAATATGCCCAGGCTTATTGTACCCTTGGAGAGATCCATGTAGCCCTTGGTCAAAGGCAGGAAGCTTTAAATCAGTTTGAAGCTGCCATGCGTCTGACAAAAAAATCTTCACGCGCCAAGGAAAATCCGTTGTATGTTTACGCGAGCGAGGTTGCCAAATCCTTGCAGAAACAGGCGTAGTATTCTGATTGTCAGTCGGCCTCAGATGATTTGGCTTCTGGTGGGGGAGTTTTCTGGTGAAGTTAGATTGGTTGGAAGTTTCGATATTGGGGCGGGAATTTAGGGAACAGTATTTCAGGGCCCGACTTGATGGGATTCATGAAATTCGTGAAGACCTGTTGGTTTTGCAGTTTTATCGCCCTGATAAGAAGGAAGACAAAAACACATACTTACATATTCAGCTACAGGCATCCTGCTGTGCTATGTATATTTTGCCTCATCGTGAGGAAGCACCTGAACAGCCGCCGGCTTTCTGTGGATTGATGCGCAAGCATTTGACGGGACTGCGATTGTTGGCAGTTGAGTCCCCTTGGGCAGAAAGAGTTTTGCTTTTAGGGTTTGGCCGCCCCGGTGTAGAAGACAATTTGACCCATTGGCTAGCGGTAGAGCTTCAGGGATCTCGCGCCAACCTGATTCTAATGGATTCTGACAAAAGTATTTTGGGAGCCCATCGGCATGGGGTACAGGCAGGAGATGTTTATCATATACCAGAACACCCCAAACCGAAGCTACAGGATGTAGATTTTGAAGATCCTTTGATCCGAGAGATTCTGACCCATAAGGAAAAAAGCTCTCTTTTAGGCTTGTGCCGTGAACTGACTCCTAAGTTATTGAGTTTTATTCTTAGGGATTGCCCAGAGGCACTAGAGGATAAAGAAGCCCTGGATAAAGAAATCCAGACCTCGTTGAGCACGAATGAATTTTATCTGATTTCTGATGAATTTGGAATCGTGGACTATTCTATTTATCCGGTGGTGGAAGAGGGAATTGTGCACAGGCATAAGTCTCTTTTATCTTTGTTTTCAGAATTTGCTCCTTCTGAACAGAATCGCGAAATTTTAAGAAAAGCCAGACTTGAAGCCATGTCGGTAATTGATCGTGAGATTCAGCAAAAGGAAAAGGTTTTAAGGGGATTTTTGGCACGGAGAGAAACCTATGCGACCCACAAGGAAATTGAGAGACAAGCTGGTCTTTTGAGCACCCAGAGAAATCGCATCAAGGCTTTTACATCAGAGGTCACGGTGATTGACTATTTTACGGAAAATAGCTCTGTGATTACAATGACATTGGATCCAAGGCTTGGAGCGGATGCCAATGTACAGGCTTACTACAATAAGGCCAAAAAGTACAAACGGGGATTGATCAAAGTTGAGGAAGAAATCCAAAAACTGGAAAAACTGTTACAGAAGCTGAATCGTTTGAAACTGGAGGCCATGCATGAATCCGATCCTTCGCGCATGGAGCTTTTTGTACAAAGGTTATCTTCGCTTGGACTCAGGGCCAAATCGAAAGAACAGGTTTCAGTCACCTCGAAAAAGAAGGTCAAGGCATCGAAGCTTAGAATGTTTTTAAGCTCGGCTGGAGCCACCTTGTACGCTGGTCGTAACGATAAAGAAAATGACTACCTAGTACGGCATGCGGGGACTAGAGAGGATTTGTGGTTCCATGCCAAGGATTTGGCTGGGTCCCATGTGCTTTTGAAGGAAGGAACCAGGGCATCTTCGGATTGTATCCGTGAGGCGGCCCAGTTGGCGGCCTACCTGTCCAAAGGTCGTGAAGAAGGCAAACTGGAAGTCATTTATGCTGAAATGAAACATGTTCATTCTCAGTCTGGGGGCCATCCTGGACTGGTTAGGGTGGATGAGCATAAGACCATCAGCGTACGAATGGATAAGGGGATAGTCAATAAACTGGAAGCGAATCTGTTAAATCATGGGCTTCGTACTCCGGCTTAAATACCTTATTCCCTCGGCTATCTCTCTCTTGAGCCTCTGGTATGCCATACAGGCCATGATGGCCGGCACTATGGTGGCCGGCTGTTGGGATCTCTTAAAGTGCGTGGTTTTGGACAAACTGGATGGTACAGCGGCTCGCACCCTAAAAGCCACCTCGCATTTTGGTATGAAACTGGATTCTATAGTAGATGCCGTGGCCTTTGGTCTAGTGCCCGGTGTGCTTATGATTCAGAATCGCGCTTTGTTTGGTTCCGAGATTTGGCAGTTTTTAGCCTGCATTTGTGGGCTAGTTTATATTGTGGGCACATTTTATCGTTTGTACAAGTTTGACAAACTGGCCTCAAATCCCAATGCCCCAGACTGTTTTATAGGCATACCATCGACTTTATCTGCGGGTATATTTGCCAGTTTTGGGGTTGCTTTTGGCCGTGGATTGGGGAATCACCCAGAGGTTGGTTATCTGATTCTGGGCCTGTCCATTGTGTTGGCTCTGCTTATGAATGGTAATTTCCCCACGCTTAAAGTAGGTAAGCCTCAAAGTAAAGTTAAGATGCTGTCTCAGGTTCTGTTTTTTTTGTTTGTGACTGGGGCCATTGTATTTCAGAAGCTGCCTCAGGTATTGTTTGGCATTTCTTTGGCTGTGCTTTATGTTTCGATTTATTACGGAGGGAAAAAATTTGGACGCAACCGCTCGCGATCAAATCGGGGTAAAACCCTCTCGTGAAGAGGGCATGGCCCTTATGGTTCTTTTGCTCATCTATTTCTGTCTGTCTTTATTTTTTGGTTCCCTGAGCACGGTTAGGGAGTCGCCTTTAAGGGTTGAATGGATGCACTTGAGGGAAGGAAACCGTTCATGAAGATTATTTTTGTCACCGGTGGGGTGATTTCCTCTTTGGGTAAGGGAATTTTTTCGGCATCCATTGGCCATTTGCTTAAATGCTGTGGATACCGAGTCGCGATCATGAAACTTGATCCTTATATCAATGTGGATCCGGGGACAATGTCTCCTTATCAGCACGGAGAAGTATTTGTGACTGATGATGGCTCGGAAACGGATCTGGATTTGGGCCACTATGAAAGATTTCTGGATGAAAGGTTAAGTGGTAAACACAATCTGACCACGGGAAAAATTTATCAAACCGTAATCACGAAAGAAAGGCGGGGCGACTACCTTGGAGCCACCGTACAGGTGATTCCGCATATTACCAATGAGATTAAGGCCAGAATTTTAGACGCAGCTCGTAGCAATCTGACCCAGATTCTAGTAGTGGAAGTGGGGGGGACGGTTGGAGATATTGAATCGCAGCCATTTTTAGAGGCTATTCGACAACTGCGTTGGGATCTAGGGGATCATCAGGTAGCCAATATTCACCTGACCTTAGTGCCGTTTTTGAATGGATCGGGTGAGCTTAAAACTAAACCAACCCAACATTCTGTTCAGAAGTTAAGAGAAATTGGAATCATTCCAGATGTATTGGTATGCCGTTCCGAAAAGCCTTTGAATCGTGAAATCAGAGAAAAAATCGCCCTTTTTTCCAGCGTAGCCAGAGATTCCGTTTTTCAGTCCATGAATAGCGATAATCTCTATCGTGCGCCTCAGGCATTGCAGTCTGAGGGTATTTTAGACAAGGTGGGCAAGGTATTAAACCTTGAAAATGTCTGTGCCAAAGAATCTTTTTTAGCTCAGGCTCTTGAGAATTTTAAGGGTGAAACTACCTTAAGGCTGGCTGTGGTGGGCAAATATGTGGAGCTAAGAGACGCGTACCTAAGCATCTCTGAAGCCATCCTGCATGCAGGATTGGCAATGAATGCCAGAGTTGAGGTGCGCTGGATAGACTCTGAGGAATATTCTGAAAAGGAACTGACAAGGGTGCAAGCTATCCTGGTACCCGGAGGTTTTGGACCTAGAGGCATTGAGGGAAAAATTGCCGCCATTCGATATGCTAGAGAAAATGCAATTCCATTTTTAGGAATATGCCTAGGCATGCAGTGCGCCGTAATTGAGTTTGCCCGCAGTAAACTAGGACTGGAGAAAGCCAATTCCAGGGAAATGGATCCAGATTGCCGTGAGCCTGTGATTGATTTAATGGCAGACCAAAGATCCTTGGATAAAATGGGCGGGACAATGAGACTAGGTCTTTATCCCTGTAATTTAAAGGAAGAATCTTTGGCTATGAGGCTATACGGGACCCAAAAAATTGAGGAAAGGCATCGTCACCGTTTTGAGTTTAATAACGGGTACCGAGATGCCATGCAGGCCAAGGGGCTGGTTTTTTCTGGTTTGTCTCCCGATTCGCACCTAGTGGAAATGATTGAGATTACGGATCATCCCTATTTTATTGCCTGCCAGTTTCATCCTGAGTTTTTGTCCAGAGCAGGGAGACCTCACCCTCTGTTTAAAGGTTTGATTGAGGCGGCCAAAAGCATTCAGCTTAAGGAGAATGTATGATTCCAAGAATAGTGAAATGTAATAAAGATATTGAGTTTGGGGGCAACCTGCCTTTTGTTCTGATTGCCGGTCCTTGTATTGCCGAAAGTCGGGAGCTTCTGTTTGAGATTGCGGGCAAGGTCAAAGAAATCACCACCCGTCTTGGTATTCCATATATCTTTAAATCTTCCTTTGATAAGGCCAATCGTTCTTCCATCAGTGGCTATCGAGGTCCTGGCATGGACAAAGCCCTAGGCTGGTTTTTGGAGTTGAAAAAGGAATTAGATCTTCCCATTTTAACCGATGTGCATGATAAGGATCAGTGTGCTGAGGTGGCATCGGTAGTTGATGTTTTACAGATTCCCGCTTTTTTGTGCCGACAGACGGATTTGATACAGGCGGCGGCTGAAACTAAAAAAACCATTCATGTCAAAAAGGGCCAGTTTCTATCCCCCTGGGAAGTCAAAAACATCATTGAAAAAGTTGATAGCTGCGGCAATCCAAACCTGTGTATTACCGAAAGGGGTACTAGCTTTGGATATAACAATCTAGTCGTGGATCAACGCTCTTTTCCCGTGATTCGAGGTTTTGGAGTTCCGGTAATTTTTGATGGTACCCACTCGGCCCAGCTACCAGGAGGCATGGGAAATCAGACCGGTGGCATGCGTGAATTTATTCCTAATCAAGTCAGGGCGGCCATTGCCAATGGGATTGATGGACTGTTTATGGAAGTGCATCCAACCCCCGAAAAGGGGCTCTCTGATCCAGCCACCATGTATCCCTTGCATCAGCTCGAAGAACTTCTGATTATGGCCCAGAAGATTGATTCTTTGGTAAAACGGGGTTAGTTGTGAATAATGTTATGGAAGGGGTAAAAGCCGCCCAGGAGGTTGTGGAGCATACAGTCAGGGGGATATCTTCTTTGTCTGAGCTTCTTGCAGGGGAGCAGTTTCAAAAAGCTGTAGAAATTCTTTCTGTCTGTACAGGCCGAGTGGTTGTAACAGGTCTGGGAAAATCGGGGCTGATTGGTCGAAAAATTTGCGCAACCTTAGCCTCCACAGGCACACCGGCTCTGTTTATGCACCCGGCTGAGGCTCTACACGGGGATCTGGGAATGACCGTGCCAGAAGATGTGTTTTTAGCCCTTTCCAACAGTGGGCATACCGAAGAGCTGATTGGGCTTTTACCATCTTTGAAGCTATTTGGAAATAAACTGATCGCTATCACTGGTAACCGGGATTCGGTTTTGGCCCAGGAAGCCGACGCTTCTATTGTGTATCAGATTCAAAAAGAAGGCTGCCCCTTAAACCTTGCGCCAATGGCCACAACTACGGCTTCTCTGGTTATAGGGGACGCACTGGCTGCAGCCCTTATGAAAATCAAACATTTTGAGTCCCATGATTTTGCCAGATTTCACCCCCGTGGAGCACTGGGTCGCAAGCTTCTGACGCGAGTCAGAGACTTGATGAGTCATCAATTGCCTCTGGTGCGGGGAGATCAAAGTATGTTTGAGGCTTTGGAAATTTTAATCGCCACAAATCTAGGGGCCGTTTTGGTTCAGGANNGAGAATGGGGAGCTCAAGGGTTTGATTTCTGATGGGGACATTAAAAGGCTTTTGAAGAACCGTGATCAGTTGGATATTCTTATGGTTTCGTCGGTAATGACCTGTTCTCCAGTGGCGGTGGAAGAGTCTATGCTGGCCGAGGAGGCTTTGCGGATTATGCAAAACCCAAAAAGATTTGTGACCGTAGTTCCAGTCATGAAAGATGGCAAGTTGGCTGGTTTGTTACGAATGCATGACATTTTACAAGCCAAGATTAGGTGAGACATGCAGACAGTACTATTGCCACACAGCAATAAAATCAGGTGTGTAGCTTCGGATGTGGATGGGGTTATGAATAGTGGTGTTCTGCACTTTGGGCTGGATGGTCAGGAAGTCATCAAGGACTTTCATGTCAAAGATGGGATGGGAATCAGGCTCAGTATTGAGGAAGGTATCCGCTTTCATGTCATTACAGGTCGAGCCTCACCAATTCTTACCACCCGCCTTAAATCTT
>DITF01000347.1 GCA_002422125.1 bacterium UBP17_UBA6191 | reverse complement strand
TTGGGGCTCAAGGGACTTGGAGGCAATCTCCTGAAGTTTTTTGTCTTCTTCTTTTTCATCAAATACCTTGTAGGCATACTCAATGGCCCAATAATCATAGGCTCCTAGAGTTGGGGTATAATAATAGTGAATATCTTTTTTCCCTTGTGGCATTAAGGCCGACGGATACTCCATAACCGAGTTATAAGCCCCATTTTTTTCTACAAAGTCATTGTCCTGTAATTGTTCCAGGGTAAAGACAGTGGAGGCTTTAAAATTATGCCGCAGACCTAAGGTATGTCCTACCTCATGCATGGTTACCCATTTCACTGCCTGACCAACAAACATTTCTCTATGTTTTTCATAATAGGCAATATCCTCTGTACTTTTGGTGGAGGAGGTACTGGAGCCTTCCGATCCTCCGGCTAACAGCATGAGTCCCAACTGATGGGCAATCGCATCGGAGGCACGGCAGGGCTCGTACCAAAAAGGTATATGAGATGGTCGGGTTACGGGCTCTTCCATAATCTCGTCCGGTTTGGCGTTAAACTCCATTTTGTCGGCTGAGGCTCTGCCAAAAGCTCGATCAAATTGAAATGTACGGCCACGGATGGAGCTTTCATCCATAAGAATGTCAGCATCGACAATTTCCCCAGTTAGTGGGTTGACTCGGGATGGTCCAATGGCCCCAAATTGTGGAGTTTCTGAGGCAATCCAGGAAATTGTGTTATAAGAGTTGCTTTCTGGATCCCAGGTGTCGTCATCCTGTTGGATCCTGACCTCGATGGCTCCCACAAAACCAATTTTCTCAAAGGCCTTATTCCATTCCAAAACACCGTCTCTGACAAATTTTCGATACTTGTGGGGAATATTTTTGGCCAGATAGTAGATAATGGGCTTTTTGGGCAGGGACATTTCGGCCTGTGGGTCGGCCTTTTCCAGCCTCCAGCGATTGATGTAGCGAATGTAATTGTCCGGTCTTTCGTTGATGGAATAATCTCTAAGGGCGGTCAGGAAATGCCCGACCCTTTGATCAGCCTTACGGGGCCGAAAATTATCATCAGGAAAAGGAAAAAAGGAATAATGAATTAGCAGTTCCACGGAAAATTGCCCGCCACCAACGCTTCGTTCCGTATACACCTGATTGACCTTGATCTCTGTGTTTCCCGAAAAGTTTTTGACAGAATCAATATAGGACAACCTAGGGTTAAAACTGGAGCGACCACGCATCAAGGAGTTGACCCAAGAGCCCAGATCGTAGATATCCGAGGCGAAAAATTTTCCAGCATCGATTAAAAATTTTCCACCTTCTTCAGCCAGAATGGGCAGGGCATCATAGATGGTATCGCGAAAGGCGTTGTCCACGGCAGTTTTTAAGATTTTGTCATCGGTTGAGGTATTGCGCACATTGCGGAAAATGAATTGTAAATTATCCTGAACTTTTCGGAAAGACACTACCCGGGCACTGAGCATGGTTCCGGCAAACATACCGCCGTATCCAAGTCCCTTTACGATAGAAGAGCTCATCAGAAAATCCTGATTCAACATTTTGGGGTCCACCACCAGATACCAGCTCTGTTCTTTTTTCCAGATGGTCAGATACCCATCCATTACAGTTGCATCTTTGAGGAAGGATTCAAAGCTGTCTTTGGGTTTTGCGTGGATTGTACCAACTAGAATTATCGATAAAACCAGAATTGTTCTGAAAAGCTGCAACACCTGAGTGAGCATTCTTGCCCCTTTCACTAAAGTCCCTGTTAAAATGGCTCGGCAAGTATATCATTGTTTGGGGGGATTTCATGAAGTCAAAAAGGATAAAGCTTCAGGTGAATGTACCGGTATCGCATGTGGATGCGGTGAGAATAGCCTTAGGTAATGCCGGAGCAGGTAAAATTGGAGAGTATTCCCACTGTGCTTTTGTCAGCTCAGGGACTGGTTATTTTTGCGGCTCTTCCAGTAGTAATCCTAGTATCGGAAGCAAAGGTGTACTGGAAGCAGTGGCCGAGTGCAAGCTGGAAATGGTCATGAATTCAGAGGATTTGAGAGTGGTTATGGAGGCCTTAAAAATTTCTCACCCTTATGAAGAAATTCCTGTAGAACTATTTTCGCTTTTAGACCCACAGGAGTGTCTTAGCTGATGCAGAAAGTATCTGTATGCCTTGTAGGTTGTCGGGGAGAATCAAACCTTGGATCAGTTTTGCGGCTTTTGGAAAACTTTCAGGCCGGGGATCTGATTCTGGTGGAACCTCGAACCGAAGTGACAGAAACGGTGGCAAGTTACGCATGCCACGGTCAGACAAGAATCAACAATATTCTCTATTTTGATAGCCTAAAAGATGCCTTGGCCGCAGGGGAATTTGATCTTGTGCTGGCAATGACCGCAAAATACGGACAAGATCGAGAGGTTTTAAGTTTGGATGAATTGGTGGGGCAAACTGATCAGGCTAAAAGATTGGCTACCAGCCAAAAAATTCTTTTGGTATTTGGCCGCGAAGATGTAGGTCTTCACACCAGCGAACTTTTATATGCCCATTACTCCATTTTTATACCTGTTAGTGAAGTGTACCCGGTCTTAAATTTATCTCACGCAGTATCTATTGTGTTATATGAGGTTCAGAAGTGCCTGGGAAGAAGGGAGTTGGTTCAAAAACCAGAACCCTTGGCTACTAGCCCCGAAATCCATGCCATAGAGGAATCGCTGGATGGATTTTTACAGGAC
>DITF01000198.1 GCA_002422125.1 bacterium UBP17_UBA6191 | reverse complement strand
AGTTTATGTTGATTTGGTATGCAAACCTGCCTGAAGAAACTCTTTGGTTTATTAAGCGATGGGAAGGCGGTTGGATGTATGTCACTATGGGATTATTGATATTTCATTTTGTACTACCTTTCTTTTTACTGCTTTCAAGAACGGTAAAGACCATGCCATCGGTTCTAGGTTTTATGGCAAGATGGTTGATACTTGCTCACTTTTTGGACCTGTATTGGCTTGTAATGCCAAATTATCACCCCAAGGACGGGGCTTCAGTATTTGGTCTGGTGGATATTAGTTTTATTGTTTTAGCAATTGGATTGATCATGCTTTGGTTTCATAAGGAATGCTCCAAGGCTAAGTTGATGCCAGTCAAGGATCCTAAGTTACAAATGGGTCTGGAATTTAAACTATAATGCTGGGGTGTGGAATGGATAAATCTACAATAGTTCAGGCATATGCAGCGGTTGTAATCGGGTGTTTTGGCCTATTAAGTTTTAAGGGCAACAAGATAGAAGAATGGAGTCCTTTGTTAATAGATCGCAACTATGTTGAGATTGAACAGGAGGCAGGCCAACAAACGGCTCCGGTGAATCTTACCCTGTTAGGCAAACCTGATGCCGATATTTTGGCCAGGGGCAAGTCCCTGTATAACCAAAACTGTATGTTTTGCCACGGTGAAAAAGGCTTAGGTGATGGGGCCGCAGGGGTTGCCATGAACCCTAAGCCACGCAATTTTAAAGATACCGGTACTTGGGTCAACGGCAAAAACTACGCGGGAATGTTTAAGACATTAAAAAGCGGAGCGGGAACCCTCATGGCTCCCTACGATACATTACCCGTTGAAGATCGCATTGCCATGATTGAGTATATTCGTGAAGAATTTCAAGGCTCGGGAAAGGTGGCTGTGTCTCAGGCTGAGATTGAGGAAATGGATAGTCTGTATTCTCTGGCATCTGGGGTTAAGGCCGCCTCAAAAATTCCTGTTCCAAAGGCGATTCAAATTGTGGCTGAGGAAGAGCTCAAAAAGGTGGAGCGCTATAAGCAGGCCCTCGAACTACTGTTGTCAGCAGATTATCTTCCTGGTCAAAAGCAGTTTGTTTCTATTGTGGCCGATGGAGAATCAGCTATTAAGATTCTTTCGGAGAACCGGGTCTGGAGAAGCGATTCCAACAGTCTGGCCATGGTGGTTTCAGGATCAAACGATAGTCGGGCCTTTAAGGCTAGTTCCGCTTTTATGAGCAAAGAGGATTGGGAATTGTTGTATCAATTTTTGCGAACAATGATTTAGGCCCTGCATGAACCACTTAATTCAATTTATATTGCTGATTTCCCTTCTGATGCCCCTTTGGTCAGTGGAAACGGGGCTAAAAAATACCAGTGACTCAGAGACTGAGCTAGCTATTGGTATTGAAGAGAATCTAGGTGGCATGATCCCCTTGAACCTCTCGTTTAAAGATGAGTCTGGTAACGATGTCCGGCTGTCAGATTATATGGATAAACCTGTAATCCTGACCTTGGTATATTATCGTTGTCCTGGAATCTGTAGCCCTCTTTTGGAAGGCTTAACCAAAGCAATTGACAAGCTCAGAATTAAGTCTGGACAGGATTACAAGTTGATTACACTAAGCTTTGATCCTACAGAAACCCCAGAGTTGGCCCGCCAGAAAAAAGCCAATTATCTTAACACCATGAAAAATCCCCCAGGCGATAAGGACTGGCTGTGGTTGAGTGGTGATGCTGAGAGTATTAAACAAGTAACGGATGCCACAGGATTTCGTTATAAAAGAGAAGGAACAGACTTTATCCATTCGGCTACTCTCATTGCAGTGTCGCCAAGCGGAAAAATTAGTCGTTATTTATATGGAATCTCATTTTTGCCCTTTGATATACAGTTAGCTCTCGCGGAGGCTCAGGCCGAAAGAACAGGGCCCACAATTGCAAAGCTTTTAAGGTTTTGTTTTAGCTATGACCCAGGGGCTAAAAAATATGTAATGCAGGTTACACGAATCATTGGAACAGTGATGTTATTGATCCTCGCAGGATTCCTCTTGTTTCTGGTCTATGGGGGCCCCAAGAGAACAGATGTTGATCAGGATGTGAAAGGATAGTGGTTATGGGTGCAGGAGCTAAGGCGTTTTATCATGACGACGCTGTTGTTTTTGCCGGAATGTTCCAGGCTGTAAAAAAGGCCGGAAAAAATTCCAGTGTGTTTAGAGCAATTGCCTGGGTTTTATCCTGGATATTAAGTACGGATCACAAACGGGTTGGGATTTTGTATTTTATTGCTATGTTCAGCTTTTTTGCTGTAGCAGTGAGTCTTGGCGTGATGATGAGATTGGAGCTATTTCAGTCGGGTCAGCAGTTTTTTGAACCAAGAACATACAATGCCATGTTTACCCTGCATGGGGTGATCATGACATTTCTTTTTATTGTGCCTGGAATTCCTGCCATTTTTGGGAATTTTCTCTTGCCATTGCAGCTTGGTGCAGCCGATGTTTCCATGCCTAGATTAAATCTGGCCAGTTGGTACATGTACATGATTGGTGCGACTCTTGCTGTTGTTTCTCTATTTTCTAACGGGGGGGCACCCGACGGTGGATGGACCTTTTACGCACCATATTCAATACAGACAGAGACTAATGTTTCATTGGCCCTGGTGGCGGCATTTGTCTTGGGACTTAGCTCAATTTTCACAGGCATGAACTTTTTGACTACCATTCACCGCTTAAAGGCTCCCGGAATGGGATGGTTTGATATGCCCCTGTTTGTTTGGTCCCTATATGCAACCGCCTGGATTCAGGTTTTGGCAACTCCTGTAGTTGGAATCACTCTGCTTCTTACTGTAATGGAAAGAACTTTACAGATTGGCATTTTTAATCCAAACCTTGGTGGGGATCCTGTCTTGTACCAGCACATGTTCTGGATCTACTCTCATCCCGTGGTTTATGTGATGATTCTTCCTGCCATGGGAGTAATCTCAGATGTATTGCCCGTGTTTGCCCGCAGGCATATTTTTGGCTACAAGGCCATTGCATATAGCACCATGGCAATTGCAGGTTCTGGGTATTTTGTCTGGGCTCATCACATGTTTACCAGCGGGATTTCCGATGTTGCCAGATTGGTGTTTTCTTTTATTACCTTTTTGGTAGCAATTCCAACCGCCATTAAAATTTTTAACTGGCTGGCGACATTGTACCGGGGTTCTATTCAGATTGATCCACCCATGCTCTGGGCTTTGACCTTTTTGTTTACCTTCAGTATTGGCGGATTGACAGGGTT
>DITF01000327.1 GCA_002422125.1 bacterium UBP17_UBA6191 | reverse complement strand
TGATGCCTGCAATTTTGGCAATGGCGTAAGCATCGTTGGTTTCCTCTAAAGTACCGGTAAGAAGATATTCTTCTTTCATGGGCTGGGGTGAATGTTTTGGATAGATACAGGAACTGCCCAAAAACAAAAGCTTTTTGGCGCCAAAACGGTGGGCAGCTTCCATCACATTAGTCTGAATCAAAAGATTGTCTCGTAAAAACTCGGCTTTTTTGGTTTTGTTGGCCCAAATGCCCCCAACCTTTGCTGCCGCCAAAAACACATATTCTGGTCGATTGGCCGCAAAAAACTTATCTACATGATGGGAGTCTCTAAGATCCAATTCCTGGCTAGTGCGCAAAACCAGATTCTCAAAGCCCTGGATTTTTAACTGTCTGACAATAGATGAGCCGACCAACCCACGATGTCCGGCGACAAAGATTTTCTCCTGAACTTGCATAAGGGCTAAGAGTATGCCATTTCAAATCCCAACGCAACTATATTTTAGTCCCAACAAACCCGACCTAAAGCTGACATTTATTCGCCAGGTAAGGATTCGCATGCACCACTTTTAGAGTTATCGGGTTAGAGACAAAGGCCGACTCCCTGCTTAATCCACTACCACCCTGAATTGCATAGACTTCAAGAAAGCGGCATGGTTGATCCACTCCAAGAATTGGTCCAGTAAGTGCTGTGTTGGGACGATTTAGAAATGAGACTACCACCCGGTTCTGATCCCCATCTAAAATGTACTGTGGATCCACGACATATTCGGCCCCAGTATTTATATCTCTTTCCACCAAAACAGTTACCCTGTTTTTCCAATCGGGTAAAGTCTGAGCCATAAAATGCGACCCTTGAATGATATATCTGTCTTCAGACTTGGGCCAGGGCATAACATTGCCATATTGATCCTCAGGATCCGCGGAGCCGGGAGGACGGTACTTGTAAAATGTCTGGGCTGTGCTCAAAACTCTGGGGATGGCAAATTTTAGAAGGGTTCTTGATTGCAGGCCATCTGAATTTCTGGAACTAAAAACGGAAGCGATAGGATTAATGGCCCCGGAGGAAGATGTGAACTGCTGTACACCACCTCCTGAATCGATTCTCAGTCCGTTAATCTCACGCATACCAAAAAAGCCCAGAGATACCCAAGTTCCGGGGTGTTGCTCTAACATCAGGCTAGTACTGGTACCGGGCCCGTCATAGATAATTTTTCCTGCCTGAGCATTAAACAATTCCAGATCAGCACGAGGACTAATCATTAGAGAAACTCTTGTGGAATAGCCCGAGGCTTTGGGAGCGATCCAGCTTAAGCGTAAATGATTCCAGCTCTTGGTCATGGCCGGGGCTGAGGGCAAGGTCTGATCGGATAGATCGTAATACCCCCCAACAATTTGCCCATAGGCCCCACCAGGCTGCCCATACCAAAACCAGCGCCAACCGCTGAAATACTGGGTCTTGTAAATAGATACCAATGCATTGCCCCTATCCGGCCATTCAAACAAAATGGTTTTATCCCCAAGCCCTGGAGATGGGCTAAACGATCCCAATAAATAGGCAAAACCTCCGGGTGGCATAAGCGGACTAATGCCAAGATCAAGTGGGGCCACCAGATGCACTCCCGGCTTAACTGGTATGGCCGGTACAGGAATGTTTCTTTCAGCGTAAAGATTGTGAAATAGCTCCTGCTTTAGACTGTTTTCGGACTGCACCATGGAGCAATATCCGAGACCGAGGAACACTCCCAAACATCTTTTTGCGCCCGAAACCAGGTTAACTGCCTTTTGGCAAACCTTCTTGTATTTTGTTGTATCCATTGAATCCATGCCTCCCGAGAGTGGGTTCCAGCCAAAAAGCCCAGTGTTTCTTTGTAACCGATGGCTTGTGAGATGGTTCCATGTACCGTATAAGAATTCTGAAGATTCTTAACTTCCTCTACCAGTCCACGGGTTTCCATCAAAAGCACTCTTTGATTGATTCTATGGTACAAAAGATCCCGGTTTGGATTCAGCCAGATTTTTTTCCACTCTGGACAGAATATAGCCAGCTCATCACGGATTTGCCCCCTTTGAGAGGAATTGGGTGAATAAAAAATCTCCAGAGCCCGAATCACTCGTTTTTTATCATTAAAATGAAGCTCATCGGCTCGTTTGGGCCAGACCCGCTTTAACTCATCCCAAAGCCAAAGCGACCCGTTTTTTAGCCCCTTGGCTTCCAAATCCTGCCTCAATTCGGAATTAATTGCTGCTCCCGTCTCCTCCAGACCGGCTTGGATCAGTTTGAGATACAGCCCAGTCCCCCCGACTAATAAAGGAATCTTTTGCCTCTCCCAAATGGCACAGATAGTAGCCACGGTTCTTTCATACCACTCAACTACCGAAAAACTCTGATCGGGTCTTAAAATGGCAAAACCGTGATGGGGGACCTTTTTTACATCCTCAGAATCCGGGGCAGCCGAAAGGATTGGGATATTTTGATAAACCTGAAAAGCATCCATACAGACAATCTCTAGTGGGTGATTGGCCGCCAGGCTCATGGCCATCTCACTCTTACCAGATGCTGTAGCTCCAAACAGACACCATATCTGCCTATTCATATCGATGAAACCGTGACAAAAGTTCCTTCACACTAATTTTTACGATTACGGGGCGGCCATGAGGACAAAAGTAGGGATTGGCACTATAAGACAAATCATCCACCAGTCTTTGCATTTCCGCAAGAGTTAGCTCCATTCCAGCCTTAATCGAACCACGACAGGCCAATGCCGAAGCAATTTCCCGAAAATAATCCTCCATCACACTGGATACCTGATTTTTCTCCAAGGAGCTTAACAATTTCTGGATAAACTCCCGATCAATTCCCGTGCTCAACTCCTGAGGATACCCAAAGACTAAAAGCTCCAAACCCTCTACACGACAATCGATTCCCACACTCAATAAAGACTGCCTATGTTCCTCAACCAGAGAAAGTTCACTAGCCGTACCAGAAAAGCGCAGTGGGCTCAAAAGCTTCTGAGTCTGAAGATTTTTTCCTGGATCACAAAGAGCCAGATAACACTGATCAAACAAAACCCGCTCTTGGGCAATATGCTGATCAATTACCATCATATCTTCCCCTGACTCACAAAGAATCAGAGTTTTTTTGAGCTGCCCCACCACTCGAAACTTATCCAACCGCGAGACCTTTGGCTTTTCAATCGCTAAATTAAGCTCCTCAGGAATCTGAATTTTCAATGATCCTACCTGTTTGGCTAGGGTTTGAGTGGTTACCTTTTCAGCGGGAGGTTCCTTTGGGAGTAACGGGCTTTGACTATAAAGAGTCCTAGGCATATCAGGGTCTAATGTAGGCTCAAAACTTGTCTCAATACTACTCAGCTTCTGAATTGTGGTCCCTAGTTGCATTCTAGGACTTAAGTCCTGGCTCAAAAGCAACTGCCTGACATTTTTTAACAAAAATTCATTTAACAGCACTTCATTTTCAATGCGAATTTCGGTTTTTTGCGGGTGAATATTCACATCTAACATCCGTGGTGGAATCTCGATCCAATAAAGTCCCACCGGCCATTTTTTTGTCTCGGACAGGGAGTCGTAGGCCATTCGGATCATCCGTCTTAATCCAGGATGGTTCACAATACGGCGGTTGACAAAAAATCGCAGTTGCGAGGTATCGGAGCGACAAAGATCGGGAAGACCTGCATAACCACGGGTAATAAATCCAAGAATGGGGTGTTTTTTGGGTGTTAACTCCACCATTCTGGAAGCGGTTGCTGCCCCGTAGATGCTTTGTAGCATTTCTTCATCACCGCCAAGACCTGAATGATAAAGGACCCGTTCTTGATGGCTCTTTAACTCAAAGCTGATATTGGGAGTGGCGGCAATAAAATTCTGAATCAACTCCTCTATCAGGGATTTTTCATACTTTTCGCTCTTCAGAAATTTTAATCGGGCCGGAATGTTGTAAAACAGATCCCTGACAGTCACCTTGGTGCCTGAACTTAAAGAAGAAACCTGAACCTCGGAAGCCTCTACCCCACTTTGACTGGCAAGATAAGCACATTCAGAACCCTTATATCGACTTTCAATCTGCAATCTGGCTACAGCCGCAATGCTTGGCAAAGCCTCGCCCCGAAACCCAAAAGAATCCAGATGATTCAAATCCTCCAGAGAAAAAATTTTGGAAGTTGCATGTTTTTGCAAGGACAGAAGCAGATCTTCTGCCACCATACCAACCCCGTCATCCCAAACCTCAATGAAGTGTTTGCCACCACCCTGGATGCTCACCCTGATCTGGGTTGCCCCAGCATCAATAGAGTTCTCCACCAGTTCTTTGACAACATTAACGGGTCGGGTAATAACCTCAGCGGCAGCTACTCTGGCCGCCACCAATACGGGAAGTTTTTTAACTACGGGGCTCATACCCGTAATATATCATAGTCGATTTAGCTGCGAAAAAGTCCAAGACGAAAGATCCCGGTACCAGTGTTGTTCTGTTCCACTGGTTTGGTTGTCTCTGGCTTATTCTCTTTATTAACAACCTGATTATTTTTTGTTTTATCACTCATATACCATCCCCCATGCACACACTACACAATATATCAACTTTTTGGAAGAACTATTTTATAGAATTCCAGATTTTTCCAGATGGATATATTTTGGCACGAATTATGCAAACAAAAACTTCGATCTGTTATAATGTGGCAAAACAATTGGTTAAAAGGAGTTGAAATGCAAAACCATACGCCTCAGCATGAGGAGAAACAACATAATCCAGATTATGGGTATGACTCTGCTCATCCTGGCTTCGAGCCTCAAGCCGCTGCGGTAGCGATTGATCAGGCTGGTCTGGCATCGTATCTGGCAAAAGTATTTGGATGGATGTTTCTGGGACTGTTTTTGACAGCGGCAACATCGTACATCGTTTTGGGTAATGGGGATATATTTTACGCCATTCGTCCATGGGTGTTTCCATTGATGCTGGTGGAGCTGGGTTTAGTGTGGTTTTTGGCCTCAAGAATTCACTCCATGAGCACGACGACCTGTACCATCAGCTTTTTTGTGTATTCTTTCCTAAATGGTCTGACCATCGCTCCCATACTGGCATCTTACACCCCAGCGTCGGTAGCATCTGTTTTCATGATCACATCGGGCACCTTCGGTCTGATGGCAGTTTATGGATTGACTACCAAAAAGGATTTGACCAGCATGGGCTCCATACTTTTGATGGGCTTAGTTGGACTGATTCTGGCCATGGTGGTCAATATATTCATGCAAAGTGGGATGTTTTCCCTGATTATCTCATGTATCGCAGTCTTCATTTTTGTTGGTCTGACTGCGTATGATGCACAGAAAATCAAGGAACAGTACATCACCGGCATGGAATACTCAGAGACAGGACACAAGTTAGCCATCATGGGCGCATTGATGCTGTATCTTGACTTTGTGAATCTATTCTTGCATTTGTTAAATCTTTTAGGAAATAGAGACTAATTCTTTACGAACTTCTGGCCCGAGCCCAGTTCACTGGGTTCGGGCTTTTTTTATGCCTAAGAACTTATATCTTAGAGCCTTTGTAGTCGTGCAATGGAAAACGCGAAAAAGCCTGAGTGCTCAACGAATCGGGCCCATAGCGCAGATATCGTTCCAAACCGGCTCGGGCAACCATGGCCCCATTGTCGGTACACAGTCTAAGCGAAGGAACACTTAACACAAACTGACCCTTTAATGATGCCTGAAGAAAAGAGGCACGAAGTTGAGAGTTTGCCGCTACTCCCCCTGCTAACACCACCGATTTGGCCTTAGTATCTTTTCTGGCTTTTAAGGTCTTTTTTAAAAGAACCTCCACTACAGCCTTCTGCAAGGCATAACAGATATCCTCTTTGGAGAAACCATCCTGACAAGCTCTTAATGCGGCTGTTTTTAATCCGCTGAAGCTAAAGTCAAAATTCCCACTGTGAAGCATTGGTGGGGTCAGAACAAGCTCACATTTACCTGAATGGGATCCTGCAATCCTATCAACTACAGGCCCGGCATTTACTCCAAGACCAAGCTCACGGCCTACCTTATCGTAAACCTCACCTACGGCATCATCACGACTTTCTCCTATAAGCTCGTATACTCCAGGCTCTCGTAAAAAATAGAGACTGGAATGACCGCCAGAAACCAGTAAGCCGACAGCCGGATATACGATCTCCTGCTCTAAATAATTGGCGCAGAAATGAGCCTCGAGATGATGTACAGCAACAAAGGGCTTTTGACTCATCAGAGCCAGAGTTTTACCCATATGAAAACCAACCAGAAGTGAACCAATCAAGCCGGGACCAGCAGTTGCCGCGAATAAATCAATATCCGACAACAATACCTGAGACTCCTTTAGAACCTCCTGTAACAAAGGGAAAATGGCTTCCAGATGACCACGAGCGGCAATTTCTGGAACTACTCCACCAAACTCAGCATGCAGGTCTGCCTGAGACACTCTTTTAAGGCAAAGGATTTGACTATCCCCCCTTAAAACACACAATGAGGTGTCATCACAAGAGGATTCAATCCCTAGGGTCAGCCCCAAAAACTGAGAGGTTTCCACGACTAGCGCATCAACAGAGTTGGCAGATTTACCTTGGATAAAAGTTCTTCTGTGGTTGACCCCAAAAGAAGATTCTTTAAAAAACTTCTGTCATAGGAGCCCATCACAATCATGTCACAATGATTCAGCTTGGCATGTTGAAGAATCAACTCCACAGCCTCTCCCTGCAAGAGAGTGGCCTGATAAGGCACATTACGGTTTTCCAGATAGCGTTTGCCTTCAGCGAAGGCTGCCTGAGCATCTTCAATCAAACTGTCATGCACCACGAGGTATTCCAAAGCAATACCTTTGCCCTCAATGGCATTTACTACAAACTGTAGGGCGTTGGAGGCTTTATCACTGCCATCATAAGCTAACAGAATTTTTTTCACATAAAACTTCTGGCAGGCGGCTGGCACTACAATAATCGGACGATTCACACGACGCACAACCTCTTCAAAAGTAGAACCCAAAAGAATTTCAGCTACGCGAAACCTTTCACCCTTCGTGCCAATTACGAGCAAATCATGGCTATGGGATTCTGCCGTAAGCACCTCAGAAACAATCCCCTCACCAGAACGAAACTCACCTCTGACCCCGTAGTCCTTTAAGTCATGCTCAAAGCTATCGCGCAGAATTTCTCTGATTTCCACAAGCCTTTTTCTGACAATGTCCTGAAAATTAGGTACCGAAGCCATGCCCATGGAGTAAAAGACATCTTCTACAAAGGGGCTGTAGAGCTTGCGAATATCAAGCACATGCATTCCCGTGACCCCGGCATTAAAAAACTTGCCGAGTTCCATGGCATACTTGGTCACAATTGGGTTGTTTTCTGCGGACTCCAGTCCGACTAAAATGCTTTTAATCATGGGAGAATTGTATCACACTTTTGCTCCATGGTTAATCGATCTTACTGCGAAGTGTGGCAAAAAAATCCTGTTCAAATAGGACTGCCATTTTCACCTTGTATCGTGAACTTACCAGCCTGACCTTATCACCAGCCTCCAAAAAAAAACCCTCCTGCCCATCTAAGGTTAGAGCCACCTCAGAAGCCACCCAGGGACTGTGGGGCAAAACCTCGACCATTAATTCATCTCCTGAGCGAAAAACGCAGGGCCTAGCCTTAAAACGATGGGTACAAATCGGAGACATCAGCAAGAGGTCGTGTTCCGGCTGAATCAAAGGCCCACCCGCAGATAAAGAATATCCTGTAGAGCCAGTGGGCGTACTGATCAGAATGCCGTCTCCGGGATACTCATCCACCAAAGCCCCATTCACCTCCAACCTAAAATTCATAATTCTGGAAATAGAGCTGACCTTAATGACCGCCTCATTCAAAGCAATGAATTTTTTTAAACTGGAATTACCTCTTAATACTTGAGCCGATAACATCAAGCGTTTTTGCAGGCGAAAATTGCCTTCCAAGAGACGGTAAAACCCCTGTTGCCAATTGTTATCATTCAACTGGGTTAAAAAACCTTTGGTTCCCCCATGAAGCCCCACCAGAATAGCTCCATAACGAGCGCAATACCGAGAGGCTCTCAGAATAGAACCATCTCCACCAATGACGATAATGTACTGGCATTGTGAGGCCAGACTGTGAGTAGGCAGATAATCAATGTTAAACAACTGAAGCTCAGAAGATTCGTCTACAAAAAATGGAATCCTCTCAATTTGCAGCCACCGTGCCACTTCGTTGCATAACTGGGCACAGCGCTGATTTTTGGCAAAAAACACCAGTCCAAAAGGGCGACGATCGGTTTCTTTCACTACTGTTCCCCATTCGTTTTAGCTTCTTCTCTTTGCCTGTTCAACAGTTCCCGCAAACGATGGCTGCCCCCACCATCAATAATCTTGATCTGTCTTTCTGCCTCCTGGACATAAGCCGTATTCAAAAGTCTAACATAAAGACTTCTGGCCTTGGCATGATCTCCTAGTTGATAAGCCTGATTGGCTAAAAACAGAAGGTTTTCATAATCTTGGGAATCCAGGGCAAAAAGTTTCTGTCTAATCTCGGATTCTTTGTCTTTCTCACACTGTTTCGCCAGCTCAATGGCAAACCTCAATTCAAAAACAGATGGGTTCGAAACTGATAAAAGTAGCTTTAAAGCCTCGGTACAATTCCCCTCCTGATAAATTTTGTATGCCTTCAAATACTGTGCCTGAAGTTTTTGTTGTTCGGAATAGGTGCCATAGATTGAGCTTTTGACCTTCCCACCATCAAGGCTGATCTGTCCAAGACCAGATAGATCAATATCTCTGGTCAAAATTTTGGCCGTCTGCAAAGATTTTAGGGAAAACTCTTTCATGGGTCCCACATTTTGCACAAAAGCAGAAACAAGACTATCCAGGGTCCTTAAAAGGGACAATTCTTGCATCCCACCTTTTTTAAAGTCGCTGGCTGGGGATTTA
>DITF01000049.1 GCA_002422125.1 bacterium UBP17_UBA6191 | reverse complement strand
TGTTAGCCCCGCTGTACACCTGTTCAGCAGAGCTGGTGTCAGGGAAAGCCCATACTTAAGGTCATGTCATTTACACAGAAATTTCTGGGGAATTTTTGTAATGAATATGTAAGTCCCTTTGTGGGAAGGGTATTTCCACTCCGGCTTTGTCAAAGTTTCGTTTAATTGCTTCGTTTAACGCAAATGTGGTGGGCCAGTAGTCGGAGGTATTGACCCAGACCCTGATTGTGTAGTTGACGCTGGAATCGGCCAGAGCCGTGCAATAGATAAGAAATGCAGGTTCTTTGAGAACTCTGGGTTCTGCTTGGATTGTTTCGGTGAGAACTTCTCGGACTTTATCCAGATCGGAGGAGTAGCTGACACCCACGGTCACATCGACTCGGCGAGTGGGTTTTAAGGAAAAGTTGACGATGTTGTCTCCGGTTAGTTTGGAGTTGGGGATAAATATGGTTTTATTGTCCCCGGTTCGCAACTGGGTAGTTAAAATATCAATGGCTTCCACCACGCCACTGACTCCGGCACCTTCGATAAAATCGCCAAGGCGAAATGGTTTGAGAATAATGATCAGAAAACCAGCCGCCAAATTGGATAAAGAACCTTGCAGAGCTAGGCCAACCGCTAGGCCAGCGGAACCAAGAATAGCCAGAAGGGATGCTGTCTGAAAGCCGATTTCGTGTAAACTGGCAATCAGCACACAGATTAGAAACATAAAATAGAGGATATTTTTTGTAAATAAAACAACAGTAGGCTCTATGGAGTGACGGTTTAAGGCTTTGGAAATGATGTTAGCGGCAACTTTGGCAAGCCATCTGCCCACTAGGAAGATTATAAGTGCCTTGGCAAGTTGAAAACCATACAAAGCAATCATTTTGTTGATATGTTCTAAATTTTCCTCTAGCATTTTTATCTCCTTGGTCCAGCAAAACAGCTAGGATATCATGAATAAAAATCGCTTGCCGGAGAGTTCATTTTCGTGATACTTTTGGCGTCTCACGCGCAAGTGGCGGAATTGGTAGACGCGCTNNGACGCGCTAGGTTCAGGTCCTAGTATCAGCAATGATGTGGAGGTTCAAGTCCTCTCTTGCGTATGTAAATAAAGACCCCTCGGCTCAGCCCGAGGGCTTTTTGTTTTCGGCATATTATTCGGACCAAGGGAACAGAGATGCTGGATATTCGTTACATTCGAGAAAATCAGGCCTTAATCGAAAACACCTGTAAAATCAAAAACATCAATTTGGAAATCAGTCAGTTGATAGCCGTAGATGATGAGCGAAAAAGTCTACAGACTAAATTTGATGATTTGAAACGCCAGATCAACGAAGGCAATCAAAAAATCAGAGGTCTGAGCCCAGAAGAAAGACCGGCCCACCTAGCCCAAATGAAAGAAATTTCTGTTCTTTCCAAAGAGATTGAAGAAGTACAGAGACAAAATCAGGAACTCTTTCACAAAATGATGATGCAAGTGCCCTCACCAGTGGCAGAAGGTGTGCCAGTTGGCAAAGATGATTCCGAGAATGTACGGGTCAAGGTCTGGGGTGAAGCGCCTAAATTTGCCTTTGAACCAAAATCCCATGTGGAACTGGGAACTTCTTTAGGCATGCTGGATATTGAAAGAGGCGTGAAAATATCAGGCTCCCGCTTTTATTTTTTGAAGAATATGGGAACTCTTCTGGAAATTGCCCTGATGCGATACGCGCTGGATTTTTTGATGAAAAGGGGATTCACAATCATGACAGTTCCGCTTTTGGTCAAAGAACTGGCCATGAGTGGAACCGGATATTTTCCTGGAGGCGAAGATCAGGCCTATAAGATGGCTAAAGACGATCTTTTTTTGATCGGGACTTCAGAGGTACCTCTGGCATCGTATCATTTTGATGAGGTCTTAAAGACAGAGCAGTTTCCAGTACGCTATGCTAGTTGGTCACACTGTTTTCGTCGCGAGGCTGGTACATATGGCAAGGACACTCAGGGCCTTTATCGGATTCATCAGTTTCAGAAGGTGGAGCAGGTAATTGTGATTGAAAATGATGAAAGAAAATCATTGGAAGCCCATGAATTTTTGCTAAAAAATGCCGAAGATTTTTTACAGTCTCTGGAAATTCCCTATGAAGTGACTTTGGTATGCAGTGGGGATATGGGTCAGGGACAGGTGAAAAAGTATGATATAAACTCCTGGATGCCGTCCCGAAATGGATACGGAGAAACGCATTCCTGCTCCATGTTTTATGAATTTCAGGCCAGGCGATTGAATTTGCGCTATAGGGATGCCGAAGGAAAAATGAAATTTTGTCACACACTGAACAATACATTGGTGGCCTCTCCCAGGATTCTGATTCCGCTAATGGAAATTCATCAGACAGAGTCCGGTTCCATAAGAATTCCGGCCGCCCTTCAACCCTATATGGGAGGAGTCCAGGAGATTCAGAAAAGTTAGTATGGGTTGGACCAATCCCAAAGGCCTTACTGGTTTTGGGTTTGTTACTGCCTGTACTAAATCTGGGTTTCCCCGTACCTGGGAAACCAGTAGATCAGAGTAGAAACACAGCCACTATGGTGGTGGTAGAGGAATTTACCGTACTGCCACCTGAGTTTTCCCGCATCGAATTGTTTGAGGAAGTGCTGATTCAACCCATCCAATTACCTTTGATCAAAACAGAGGTTGTTTCTGAGGCTTCCGTGCCGGTGTCCAGTGAAATCTGGCTTAGAGGAACCAGATCGGGAAGGGTGTTTCGTGACCCAGATGGAGCTTGGGTAATTCATGTACCAAGATCTGAGATTGTAAGACTTGATGGACCAAGAGAAAACCAGGATCATCTTCAAGTCAGGATCCGTGGGGATCAGACTGGAGAGGAATATGAGTTTTTGATTGGGCTGTCGGCTGATTTGTGGTTAAGACCCATTGGTGATAATTTTCCGTCTTTGCCCTTGGAATTGGAATGGCTTGATCTAAAGGACAGGATTGGGTTTCGATTAGCTGGTCTTGATAATGCCGGATATCTGCCCACATTTACTCTAATATCTAAATCCAGGGATGAGGCGTGGTAAGTAAATCCAGCCAGGCAGATATTTTATTCTCAGGCATTTGTCTGGGGATTCTTTTTTTCTATTCCACCTATTTTGATTTTGTGAGTATGCCACTGTCTTCGGGTTTTCTGGCCTCAAGACTGGATTTTTTTCTACAGAATTATTCAGAGACTCAAGGGCATTTTCTTAAGGTTTCCCTGAGTCTTGGCATAGGTTTTTTGTGCATAGTGCTTTTAATTCGCCAGGCATTTGCCAACAACTGGCTCAAATTGCTTTTGTGTATGTTTTGCCTGGTACCGGAGCAGGTGTACTGGTGGATACAAAGTCTTGATTCCTCGTTAAACAGCCTGCTTTTGATTTCATTTGTGTTTGGCTGGAAGCGAAAGCTACCCAATGTTTTGGTTTTGGCTGCCTGTGGTCTATTGTATTCCTGGTATCTGGGCTGGGTTTTGATATTGTATCTTCTGGTGTACTTTCAGGTGAATCCCAAACATGAGTTGAAACGCGGTCTGGTTCTGGCCCTAGCGGCTTTGGTGCCAGCCTGGGTAGTTATGAATTTTTTTGTACCTGAATCAGGTTTAGGGGCTCTATTTTCCTCAGAAGCCAGAATTATGATGGCCTTGGCTTACGGTGAGCTTGGAAGGGTCTGGTTTCTGGCATTTCTGGTCGTTCTTTTACCCATGGTATATGCTTGTGTTAAAAAGCAGTGGTTTTTACTTTTGATTCTGGTGGGTCCGGTGATTTTACCGCCTAATGTCCAGTCAGAGGCAGATATCTTCCGGCATATTATGATACTCTGGCCAATCTGGTCCTATCTGATGGTTCTAGTGATTTGGGATATCCTGCTTTTGTTTCGTGAAATGCATGTTGTATTTTTTATTGTGCTGATTCATGGACTGATTTATCTGGGATATCTTTGGAAGCTGGAAGCTCAAAAAATGTGGTTTCGATATCCGAACCGTGGGATTCAGGTAAAGGAGATTTTTCATGCGCCTGAATAAGTTTTTAGCCCAGTCGGGAATATGTGCTCGCCGTAAGGCCGATACCCTGATTGAAAATCGGGAAGTGCTTATCAATTCTGAGATAGCGGTTCTGGGTCAGTCCCTAAACCCTGGGGATCGGGTTACTTGTCTTGGTAAAACTTATGTTTTTGGGCAAGTCGTTGTGACTAAAACCTGGGCTTATTACAAACCTCGTGGGGTGGTGTCAACCACTGGAGGCAGGGAAAAACCCAATCTCTTGGATCAGGTTCATTTAAAAGAACGCTTTTTTGCCGTTGGCAGGCTAGATAAGGACTCAGAAGGATTGCTGATTTTGACCACAGACGGGGATTTGGCTCAGAAGCTGGCTCACCCTTCTTTTGAGCATGAGAAAGAATATTTGGTGGAGTGTAAGGATGTTGTGCAGCCAAGACATCTTGAAACTTTGCGTTCTGGCATAGAACTTGAGGATGGATGGACAAAACCCTGTAAAGTTGAGGCTAAAGGCGAGCGGTCTTTTTCCATGGTGTTGGAAGAAGGAAGAAATCGACAGATCCGGCGCATGTGCCGAGCCTTGAGTATGAGGGTTGTTTGTCTAAGAAGAGTTAGAATTGGGGGCCTCAGGCTTCAGCTTATGCCTAATCAGTTAAAACAACTTTCCGAGGAGGAAATCCAGAGACTGATGTTAAGATCCTGTTCATGAGGGAGTGTTAGAAATTTTCCCCAAATTCAAGGGAATTTAATTTGGGAATTCTTATGATGTCAATTCGGGGAGTAACATTTTATAACTCCGATAGGCCACATCAGTCTCTGGGATATCGCTCACCCGATGATTACTACGCTAAAGTGGAAAAAAATGAGGCACAACGGCTGAGGGCGTTCAAGACTCCGAGTCATCCAGTCTCATAAAACGAGCTATTTCTTCCCGATAGTCTCCTTCTAGGATAGTACTAAAATGAATATTTTTACAGAGTAACCGATATCCATCAGACGCAACATCTACAACTTTAATCCAATTTTCCTCGCCTATCCTAACTTTAGCAGTCTGCACAATTGAATACACATAACCTAAGGAAAAATCACAAACCACAGTTTCTGCAATATCTTCACACAGAACCACAAGCATCTGATCATACGCAGTGTCTTTTCCAAGTACTATTTGACACACAAAACGGTCACCCAAACCGCGCCTGACTGACATCAAGTTAAATTGAATGTGTCCAGATTTTTTTGGTACTTTTTGATGGATTGCTTTGGTTAGGTCTAAACGATAAACCGGGTGACTACAATCATATTTTGTCAAAAAATAATTACTACAGTAAAAATCGCTTTCGCGAACTTTTATAAGAAACCTACTCCGTTCCCATCCGTATTCCTCGATATTATGAATGAAAACACTCACCCTCCCCCCACAAACGATTTCTTTAATTCCCAGATTAGAACAGTCGTATAAATGAAGCCTAAATCCCACATTGTCACTCGACTCCAGCTCGATTAATACATTCTGTTTGAAACTGACTTTTGGATACTCTTGCGATAGAGTAAAGCCCACCAATTTTGCATCTATTATCTCAACCATTTTTTTCATCTGAGTGGTGTAATTGGGAGATACTCACCAGGAAAATGTCCAAGGTCCTGTTTATTGACTCCCGGGCCATAGTTAAAATGGTGATGGTGTGTATTGGGGATTCCCTGAGCCTTGTTGCCTGCATTGTAATCAGTTCTTCCAATTTGTCGTCCATATTGGTCATAGTGGGCAGTCCACGGCTCAACTCTACCCTGATTGTTGACATGTTGACCTCTTAGAGATTTAACCCCTGGAGTTACTTGATCAGGAGCCTTTCCTGCTAAGTATTCTCCGGGAGGCTTTTGTCCAGAGGGTGAAGGGCTATTCTGCGCTGGGGCATTCGGCCCAGCAGCAGCGG
>DITF01000270.1 GCA_002422125.1 bacterium UBP17_UBA6191 | reverse complement strand
GGCTTCTCAATCGTAGTGTTTCTCAAGCACAATAGATTTTTGAAAATTTGTGGTTCAAAAGGATGATAAATCCGCTCCATTGTGGCAATTCTCCATGATTTGTCGCTCACTGAAGCCAAAAACATTCAAACAACGATGAAAAAACATTTCGCGTACATTTGGATTCATTCGGTGAGCATACAAGTTGTAAAACATAGCCAAACCCATGAGTTTTTTTTGCGACCCTGGTTGAGATAAGGCATCTTGCCTTTCTCCCCCATGCCATGTGACTGTCTTTTTACCGGTAAATCCCACAGTTATATCAGGTAAATCTAAAAGACGAATGGCCAAATCCCTATCATTGGTACTCACCAAATCTCGTCTAAATTTACCTGCTCTGACCAATGTCATTACTTTCACAAAGGTGTTGCTACCCTGCCAGCCTGGGTTAGTGTGTAAAAAGTCCTCTACACAAACCGTCTCTAAAGGACAACTCTCTAGCCTCATTCCATTGAGTAGCATTTGTATGCCTGAAAGCACAACATCAGGATAGTCTTGCTTGGTTGCAACGGTAACACAAGACAGCAAATGTTCAGAACACCACTGGTCATCGTCATCAAGTATCGCAACATAGGCTGTGGGCCAGTGACGTTTGATGAAGTCAATCCCTGTATTCCAAGTATCTGAAACACCCGGCTCACCAGTGTTGCGTAAAAAAAATACGGGTTGTTCATCAAGCACCGCTAGAACATTCTCTTTTTCTACCACTGTCAAATCTTGCCGGTCAGAAACGATCACAATCGCCTCCGGTCGATAGGTCTGATTAGCAATAGTTGGCAAAGAACGGCGGCACAATAAATCTGTTCGAGGCCAGGTGGCAACCAGAACCACAACACAAGAATCGGTGCTGAACACCCCAAACTCCCCCTCACTCACTGGTGAGCTTCAGACCAAGAATGGAAATAAATAGCATTAACAAAAAACCAATTCGTGACAGAGACACTGGCTCCTGAAACAGAAAAATCCCCAGAATAGCCGCACCTAAGGCTCCGATTCCTACCCACACCGCATAGGCAGTGCCTATGGGTAAGGTCTGGGCGGCTTTTGCCAGAAAAAACATGCTGGCAATGAGAGCAACAATTGTAAAAATACTGGGCCACAAGCGGGTGAATCCGTCTGTATATTTTAGCCCTATGGCCCAGCAAATTTCCAGAAGGCCAGCCACGACCAAGTACACCCATGCACTGTTCATATATCCACAGTCTGATGGTTTACTGATTTAAATTAATTTTAGTGTCCTGAAACATCTGGGCTTCCAGGTTGGACTGGATTAACCAATCTGGCTGAGGAATGCGGGTCCAGGGGGTTTCATCAGAAACAATTGTAGAGTATTTAACCTCTGAAGATCCGGTTTCAAATCCAGAATCCGAATAGCCGCTCATAGATGGGTTGATTTCTTCCCACAAGGCCTTTAAGGCCACGGTTAAGGCTGTGTCCTTGCCAATTGCCAAATCTTCGGATGACTGTGACACACGAATATCTGGTTCTAACGGTCGGCCTTCGATCATGGAACCACTAGGAGGAAAAAATCTTCCGTGAGGAACATATACACTTAATCCAGAATTGGGTAATACAAAAGGAATTGGACTTCCGGAGCCGGCCCCATTATGTACCCCGACGGTAGTTGCTCTACCAAACTCTTTCATCAGTGTGATAAAAATATCTGTGGTGCTGTATGAGCCCCCATCCATCAGAATATAAACCGGCTTTGTGTAGGTTTCTACAGCATTGGTTCGGTCATTTAATCCAAACACCCTGTAAAACTCACGATACTCACCAGATTTAAAATGAGACTGAACTTCTTCTAAGTCGATTTCTTCTTTCAGTCCCTGAGTTAAAAGAGCATGAATACCTTCAGCACTAGATAACAAGGGTTCTAAATCTTCTTTTTTCATACCGGAAAACACCACTTTAAAAAAAGTTTCCGAGAGCAATCTTTCCAGGACGGTCTGATTTGGATGTTCTTTAGATCCCGCTATGAAATAGTTGGCAAACAAAACACCCCATGTAGAAACTCCACCGCCATTACCACGCATATCAAGCACTAGACCATCTGTATCCTTGACAGCCGTCATTGCCATCTCAAATTGCTCTTTAGGATCTTCATGTTTCATCCAAGTATCAATTTTGATATAGCCCACATTTTCCTCAGTGAAAACGCGAACATCCATAGGCAAGGCTCCCTCAGCTTCAATTCTCTGAGCATCACTTAACAAAATGCCTCTGCCTTCATCTACAAAACTACTAACCGAGTTTTGGGTTTGAGCCGGTTGGATAACCAGCCATCGCGAATCAACATTGATGGTTTCTCCACTGGAATTTCTGAATACCATATTGATTTTGGGCGATTTTGGTTTGCCCAACAATGGATTGTGATAAAACAAGCTACCTACCATGGAGTTCCAAAATTGGCTCTCGGTGGAACCAGCAAACAGGGTTCGGGATTCACGGGCTAACTGGCGAATGGTTTTGCCTCCAAACTGCACCAGTTCATCTCCTACCTTTACTCCAGCCTGAGCGGCTTCACTTTCTGGATGTAACTTGGCCACAGCCACTCGATTTCCCTCAACAACTGCAAATTGCATCTGCAAAAGATACATGGGCTCGGTTTTTAGGAGTAAATCCACGGCTTGATTGTAGCAGTGACCGTCTCTTAATAATGTCTGGGCCTCGGTAATCAGGGCAAATAATTCCCTATCGTTTTGCGTTTCCGAGACTCGCTTTAAAAAACTATCCCGTATGGAATCCCAATCAACCCCGTAATCTGCCTTCTTTAAATCAAAAAAGACATAAGATCGCTTGTAAGCGTTCCAGAAGTATTCAAAATCCTCAACTCTATTTTCAACACTCGACTCAGCTAAGAGGCCACTCACACAAAACATTGACCCTAAAAATAAATTCTTAATAAAAAGACGCACGAGTTACCTCCTACCGTTGCCATGCTCAAGGTAATTGAGAAAATCGGTACAAGTCAATACAATAAACAGATGAACTTCCCTTTCTTTCTGGTCTGCCTGAAGCCTCTGATTCTTCTAACTCTCATTGGCTCCGTCAAAGGCAATACCATTTTAGGGTTTCAGGGAAATGAACTGGTAACTAGCCAGGCTCAAATGCTCCCAAATACCAATTGTGTCATTAAAAGAATCCAGAACTTGAATGCATTTTCTCCATCGTGCCTGACTCAACCACAAAATATACTGGTTCAAAGCCAGAATGGCTTGGCTGGCCTAGAATTGCAGATGTTTGTTGAGGATAAAACTCCTGATCAGGTAGCTTGGGTGACTTATCAATCCACCTGGTACCGCTATGATGCCTCAGGCGCATCAGTATCACTAAACAACCTGCCTAGAAATCAGTGGATCTCTAAAGTCATTCCCTTAATTGACAGCTTTGATCCTGGCCCAGGGATGCCTTTATCTGTGCACTCCGAGGAAATGACCAGTGACAATCGAAAAATTCTCTATAAAAGTGATGAACTGCGGGTGCAACAAAAAATTCATCGGGATATGCTGAGTGAAAAACCTATCTGGCTTAGTGAACTCAAAGGTGTCTGGTTTCACAAAGTTGAGTTTGTGAATCAAATACCAGAATTATTCGACGCTGAGATTCCCGATCCGATTCCCGTGGGACTTCAGATATCTCGGTGGCTTTGCCTTTTTACCCTGATACTTTGGTTCTACCTTCTTATTAAGGCTCGCAAAAGACTGGTATACGCTATTGCCACCGTATTATTAATGCTACCTCTGATCCTGATTTCTTTTCTGGTTCTGATGGATAGTAAACCGCTTCAGAATCTGCATACTATTCTACAAAACAACATGGAAGAAAAGATTGGTCAATTGTGGGATCAGGTACATGAACTAGCCCCTCAGATTTACAGGGAATCTGCCAATCTCATCTTGGACGAAATTCAAGGCCTTAGTGCTTTTATGGAACCTGAATTTACCCAAGAAATTCATGCGAGGCTAAGGCTAAATTCCAGTATTGTTCGCAATGATAAAGAACAGCAGTACCAAGACACCCTGGAGCATATCACACAAGTATTCCCAGTCTATTGCCAAACCATTCAGGATGCAGCCAACGCTAATTCCTATTTGCCAGATAGTTTCAGACCCGATTTGAAATTGTGTCAGGATCAGGATAAAAGCCTGAGTTTATTAAAAACCCAATCAACCACGAATATTGCTCATATCAATGCCCTAGCAGCCAAATACGCTCGTTATTCACATCCTCTAACTCTCAATCTTCACCGAATACACCAGTTCTTAGGTTTCACTGCATCCCTGATAGGGCAAAACTTCAATTTTTCCCGAGACTTTGTTGGGACTCCCCCGACCATGTTGCACATCAGTCCGATCTGGATGGCATTTTACAATCAGTTGTGTCAGGCTTCCCTGCCCGCTGGCTCAGTTTTTTCGGAATGCAGCCACTGGCAAACCCTGGGAGAGTTGCGCCTGCTATTGGGATTAGATGTTTCTGGATTGAAGGATTTAGATCAGTATATTCAAGGTCCAGAACGCTCCTTTCGTGGCTTCGATTCCATCAACGCCGTCGACAACCACATGGGCTTATGGTCAATACAAAACACTCCCTGGGGCACAGCCCTTGTGGATGTGCGCTACTCCAGAAGCTTATATATTCCTAAGCTGGTGCAACAGGTGAAAAAACAATTGCCAGAACTGGAGTTTTATTTGTTTCCACCAGCCGGGCAAGAACCATGGCCTTATGAACTGGTAAATCAGGGAAGATTTCATGAAATCGCAGCCCATCAAAGACATTTTGGCCAACCGATCAAGATTCATAGTCAGGAAAATGGACGAAACTACTTGTACCTAGCCAGAACTTTTGAGGCCTGGAAACCCTATGTTCTAGTACTAAGAATCGACACTAGCAGTGCCTGGCAATGGGGTAAACTTATAGCCTACGGGATCCCAATTTTAATGACAATGCTCATCGCCCTGTCTCTCTTCCTTTGCCTTCTGATTAGCCAACGATCCTCAACACCATTGCAAGAAATTCTACAAGCCTGTGAGCGGATCAAAAATCAGGACTTGAGTCAAGAGGTCAGAGTATACAGCCGAGATGAAATTTCCATCGTTGTAAGGCTTTTAAATCAGGTTCTGAACGGCCTTAGACAAACTGTTCTGATGCAAGGCTTTTTGAACTCCTTGGTCAAAAACTCCAACCTGTCAACCCACAACACATCACAAAGAATGAAAGCCCTGATCATCTTCATCGGTTTTCGAGACCCAAACAACCTGATGCAACAATGGGATGAAGATAAACTCATGAAGTTTCACAATCAGTTCTTGAGCCTATCCCAATCCACCCTGCTGCGCTATCAATGGGAAATTGACAAATTTACCAATCATGATTGTCTGGGATTAAAACCTTGGCCAGTAACTTCTCTGGAATTAACATCATTTACCCAATCGCTTAAAACCGAATTTTTTGCCATGATCCAGGAGTATCCTGGAATTTTTGGAGGCATTGGACTGTCCTTTGGCGAAGTGGTGGTGGGTAGGGTTGGAGTCCAGTCACGAATGGACTATACCTGCATTGGCGATACGGTAAATTTGGCAGCCCGACTATGCGCAATCGCTCAAGATGCACAAGTAAGGATCATGACGCATGAGGAGCTGGCACTAGCCTGTGAGTTAGAAGCATTTCAATTCGTCAACGAGATGGAAATCAGAGGCAAAAAATCCAATGTCCGGGTGGTTCAGATTTAATGATCTATAGACTTATGAGCCTATTTCTCTTGGGTCTGATTGTGTCCTATCTGATTGATTATGGCTTAAGAAGCCATAGCGCTCAAAATGAGATCACGCAAGCAATCAAGACTCGTAAGCAATTGCTTATGGGATTTGAAAAAGTAACCAGAGTGACTGACCCCCTGTTTCAAGAGGTTGTCACCAACCTAATAAAACCTATGGTTAGCCCACTAGGAGAACACTTGCCCTGGCAACATGCTGGAGGAGGATTTGTAAGCCGCCGACATCGAGTTCTGGGGATCGTGGGAAATCAACACCCGGGCTTTATGCCCGATGATTGGCCGCAAGCCATGGCTATGGGAATGTTTGGTAAAGAAGAACTGTATGAACGCAAGGCACCATCGTTTTTGTCCGTCCCTTTGACCAGAGCACAGATTTTGGAATTCAATCAAGAGTTTCGCTTAGTCACAATTCGACGAATCCCCTGTCTATTCTGGTATGAAATGGACAAGGATACAATGACGGTCATTTTGTATCGCCTGGATCAGATTAGCACCCAAGACATTCTGGATTTGGTCTGGCAAAAAATACAAAACAAGCATCCTGAAATCACTGGAAGTATTCATGCTATGTCTGTCCCCGTTGCCTGGCTTCCCGGGCCTACATTTTGGTATACGGGTCTAGGATTCACGCTTTTGGTTATCTTGGGCTATTTTATCTACCCTCTCTTACAAAGGCTTTTATTTTATTTTGAATTGAGGCTTTTGGTTTTGATGCTTTTTGTTTCCATCGTAGTCTATCTGCCATTCTGGTTTTTACACACCGTAGCTTATGACACGGGTTTAAAAAACCTAAAGCTTGAGTGGGAACGGCAAGCGCTGGAAGACATTCGCCAGTTTGAAGAAACCTGGCCACAATGGGAATCTCAATATCTGGACAACCTCAGACAGACTTTCCACAAAGGCTCAAGAATTGAAGGACTATTACCCAGAGGTTCCACTTCGGTTTTTTTTGATGGCAAAAATCCCCCGTCTCACTTCCCGGAAGACATCGAAGTACTACCCAAAGCCATCTTAAATAACTTTGCACCTTGGATTATCCCCAATTTAGTTCACTCAGGATTTGATTCCGCGGAGGAAGCACAAAAACACTTTCCCATAGAAAATGCCCTTTTCCGAAGAATCATGTTGCCTAACGAAATAAAATCGTCCGCCAATATTTTAAGCGACTCCGGCAATGGAATTGCCCACCAGTTAACTCTTGTGGGGAATAGCTATCATGCCATATGGCTAGCTAGCAAACCCCAGGAACCCTTTCGATTCCAACTCTGTGTGTATTTTACTTCCGAACTGCAAAAACTATATCTTCAGTCTCTACCCCAGACCAAACTTCGTTACATTTATAACGGCTCTCAATGGATTACCAAAGCTCCCACTGAATCTATGGGAATGCTAGAATATTCCTTTGACTCACAGTCCATTAGCAACACAAAATGGGTGATCCATATTCCCGAATCAGAGCTATATGCCCCTGTCTACCAATTACATTTCTGGTTTCAGATACTAACATTTCTATTTTTTGGCACATCTTTGTTTTTATCTCTAGTTCTGTCCCGAATTCTGATGCAGCCAGTTACCATCTTAAAACACTGTCTACAGGAACTACTTGCCCATCGTTTCCCCACCGTTTCCGCACGGGGCTTGCACCCTGAAGGCCGCCTGATTGTAGAATCCTTCAACACCATGTCTGAGGTGCTTGAAGAACGCCAACGAATCTCTCCTTATGTTCCCACCGCCTTAATTGGGGCCTTTACCAAAATCCAGGAATCTCAGCTTTTACACTCGGAATGCGCCCTCTTAGTATCAGACATTCGCGAATTCACCCGCATTTCTGAATCCCATGATCCCGAGGAAGTTGTTTCTATTCTCAATCACTACTTTTCCCTCTGGCAAGAACAGGTCGATAAGCACCAGGGCATTGTGATTCGCTATATCGGAGATGCCATTGTGGCTGTATTCTTGAAAGACACCTCGGCCAATTACATGCAAGATGCTGTCGAAACGGCCCTATCCGTTCACAACCGAGTCCAATACTGGAACCAGCAAAGAAAATCTCAAAACCAGGTGCCTATCCGCAATGGTTGTGGATTAGCCTCCGGGGAATTAAAACTTGGCATCATCGGCACTGAGGCCAAGCGCGAATTCTTAGCCCTTGGGGGAATGCTGGAACGAGCCGAGGAACTTGAGTTTCTCTCCAAAAACGGAACCTCAACCTGTGTCCTCTGCGATAAAAATCTGATGGACCACTTAAAAAACCAATACGATTTTATTCCCGTCGGGACTGGCTTTGAGATTTTAGTCTAAATACAACCTGATCCTGTTTCAGGATATTCCAAAAAATGTCTCATGAATCAGCTTGTGATGATCATGACAAAGCGTAACCATGTTCTCATATTCATCCTTATAACAACACTGCCCCCGATCCCGTCTGTGAATGGCATGAACCAAATGTTTGGGCAGAGCATTTCTTGTCTGTTCCAAAACCGCCACTTCAATAACCTGAGCCAAGTCGCTGGGTTTTAATCCTCACATTCCGAACCTAGCGCACCAGTACAAATTCGTACAAATACAAACAATACATGACCAGAACTCAATTCTTGATCCCCTGCTCCCGCCTAAACTGTCTCAGGAGAAGCAAGGATCTTTCAATCTCCTCCCTGTGATGCAGATAGGTGTGATGAACTGAGCAAAGTGTAGTTAAATTCTCGACTGAATTTTTGCCCCCACCCTTCACTGGTTTAATGTGATGAATATGTAAATACCGTCTGTGGTTACAGCGCTTTCCGTTCTTTTCAAAGCTACACCGGCCCTTATCTCTAAAATGAACCTGATTTAAGACAGGTTGAGGAATGTCTTCTCTTTTATGAGCCGTGACAGATTGATTTGTTGCTACCTTGTGCTTGCTCACTTGCTTTTCTGTAACCGTATCCGT
>DITF01000219.1 GCA_002422125.1 bacterium UBP17_UBA6191 | reverse complement strand
TTGTATAAAGTGTCAAGAGGTATTTTAAATTATTTTTCAACGCCCTCACAACCAATACACAAAAACCCGTTTACCTTGGTGCTCCACAGTCTCCACCCGGTAGCGGGAGTCCTCATCCGTGGCCTGAGTGTTTAGAAATATCATGAGATAGCCTTCAGAAATTCCGATCTGATTTAAGTATTCACAGATCTGATTTAAGCCATCAGATAGGGTTTTTTCGCCGCGATAGAGCTTGATTTCCGAGACAAATTTTTCACCAGCAAATTCAACCAGAATATCCAGGCGCTTTCGGCCCAGAGCATACTCTCGGTGAACCGTGCCGCCCCCGTTTACCAACCTTTGCAGCCAGGCCATAAACAGAACATGGGGTGTGATCTCACGATCATAAAACTCCTTGTGCCCATGTTCCCGCCAAAACTGCATAAACTCATCCATTAGTTTTTGGTAATTGAGCGTACCGTTAGAATTCTCATACCACTTAGGTTCTTGAGTAAGAGTTTGTTGTATGACATAGGTCATTTCACGGGGCAATATTTCCTTATACAGAGGATTAGCAATTTGCAGGGTTTTGGATTCAGCATGCAAAAGCCCAAGATCCCTGGCATACTCAATATCTGCTGCTGGAAAATGAAAGGAATCCTCACCCAAAAGCATGGGAATCACAATTTGGCGAATTCTTGGATCTTCCAGTCTGTAATAAAGCTGATCAATATGGGTAGCTCTGGATAAAATCAGGGCTTCTTTGGCCTCATGTAAATGTTGCTCATTTAACAGAGGTTCATCAGGGAAAAGTTTATGGCACATTTGTTCGCCCAAGGCATTACAAAGCCAAGGCTGGCCCTGAGTCAGTTCAAAGATTGTCTCAACCAGTCCCGAAGCCAGTTTTTGCCCGCGTTCGGCCTCGTGTTGGGCAAATAGATCAGAGATATTTTGCAGAGTAAAATTGCCTAGTCGCACCGATTCCGCCTTAATGTTAAAGCAGGACCCTCCAGTGAGCCAGATGTCGTCTTTTTTGGAGTAAATCCGGTAATCCTTCAGATCACGAACCCCGTTTAAAATAATGGATTGGGGGAAGGCATGCGGTCGTTGGTCGTATCCAGCCCGCAGTTGGCGCAAAAGAGCGATTAAGGATTCTCCGGCCATGGAGTCAATCTCATCAATCATTAAAACTATGGGTTTTTCTGACACTTTAGACCACTGAGAAAGACAGTTCTGAACGCCTGAGCTTTGGTTCAAAAATGAATCTGAGGGCGGGAAGCGTTGAGCCACCGTAGGAAGAGCCAATTCCAAAGAAAGTTGTAATGCCTGTAAAACCACTTGATTGGCTTGAAGGACATCATCTCTAGCGGCTTGCGCAGATTCCACAGTGATATGAATTGCTAAATATTTTCCTTCTTCATTCAACTGCCGGCAAATTTCGCGCAAGAGGGTGGTTTTACCACTTTGCCTTGGGGCATGATGGGTAAAGTACTTTTCTTGTTCAATTAGTTCCAAAATTGGTTTAGACCCAATGGGTCTTGCGACTGTGTAATGAAGTCTTGGCTGATTGGCTCCAGCTGTATTAAAGAACTTTTTCATGTCTTGAGTATATCATGAAGCAAAAAAGCTCCCGACCTTTAGAGCCGGGAGCTTTAGCTGCAACGATTTATGGTTCTGGATTTTCACCTATCCTGCACATTGCAAAGAATTTCCCCCAGTATCGCGCCAAATGTTTAAGCCTATCCCTGACTCAAGATAGGACTTCATACCAGAAAGTACTTTTGGCCATCCCTTGGAAACACTGTCCGGCATACTAGAGCCGACCTGAAAATCACCATGAACCACATTTAACTGTACAGTATCATTTAATGGGATCATCTCAAATGTGACTCTGGAAACATCATTTAAATCAGATGGATTGACCCAGCTAAGAACTAAGCGTTTTAGCGGGATAACTTCTTCCACAGTACCAAATACATGCACTGTGCCTGTTTCTCCACTGTGCTCCCACTTTGAACCCTTTTTCCAATCAGAAATATTGGCATTTCCTGCCCAATATTGACGCGTAAACTCGGGATTTGTGATGGCTTCCCACAGTTTTTCAGGACTTGTTCTGATAAAAGTTGTGTACACCTGATCAGGTTTTGTCATTGTTTTTCTCCTCTAATGCCAGTTTAAGGTTGTTGAGTGCCGATACCCGACTCTGCTCAAACTTTCCGATCCAGCGAATATAAATCTCATGGATTGGAATCGGGTTTAAGTAATGAAGCTTCTCTCGTCCCTTCTTCACAGAAACGACTAGATTTGCAGCCTCCAACAGTGCCAGATGTTTGGTTACTGCCTGCCGACTCATATCATGGCCTTCGCAAAGTTCTCCTAGTGTCAGACCGCCATTTTTGTGCAATCTGTCCAATAAGTTTCTGCGACTGGCGTCTGCCAAAGCCTTAAATAAAATATCTTCATCAGTTCCCATATTGTAATTATGCAACCATTTTGTTGCATAATGCAAGGGAAACCTGATTTTTATCACAGAGCAGATTGTACTTAGGATTTATTTTGCCGCTTTCCCATCTGGACAAGTGGCTTTGGTAAAACCCATCATTTCTGCAAGCTCTATTTGTTTAAGATTTTTTGCCCTAAGGTATATGCTAAAGTGTAAAAAAATTGCATAGCTGAATAGAGATCATGGGCAGGTTCTATGGTGAGGTCACTGTTCTGTCCAGTTTTTGTTCACTGCCAATCTGTCGGAAATGGACATTCATCAGAATAACTTCCACCGGGATATAAACAACGCTTCCATTGCCACTAAAACCGGGGTTATCAAAAACCTCAATTTTTAGGACATCGTAGAATCCGGCTTTGGGATAGTGGTGAAAAGAGGAAGTAAACTTACTCTGCTGATAGATTCTTCCTTGGGTGCTGATGATTTCGGGAAATTTGTACATGGATTCTATGGGCTGATAACCTGAGGGATGGGTGTATTGACTTGTGTGTCCCCCGCTAATACGAATGGAAATTCCATCAAGACTTCGGTTGTCAGCCGCATCTACCCGCACCTCAAAACGCACATCTTCCGGGATTCGATACATTTGATGAAAGCTGCTCAGGCTGGAAGGAACCAGTGAGGTTATCATCAGATTGGAACGAACAGACTCGTGAAGATTGGGGTGCTGCGGTGCAGAAATGGGATCAGATGTAAAAAAGGCGGCTTCTTCTGTACCGATCAAGCCACGGGGATCTTGACTGCGAAAAAAGATAAAGTTTTCGGAATGAGTTTCCCCAAAGATGTTAAATCCTTGGGTTTCCATCAGGGAATATTCCACTCTGGTTCTGTACTTGGCCTCTGAGATGGCAATTCGTAGATTGGGCGGAGATTGATCAAGGACTGTAATTCGGGACACCTCGGTTGCATGGGCCATTGTGTAAGTATTCATGGCCCTTTCCACCCGGCCCAAAAGAGTGGTGGTCGGGTTGTTATTATGATTGACATCCAGGCTTGAATCCCCTGGGTTTTCCGCTCCAATTCTTAAGAAGAGTGGGGAGGAAAAGTCCCAGTCTGGCCAGCCGGGAATCTGGTTTATGTTCTGTCCTAAAGCAGGGCTAGTGAAACTTCCGGAGATGGGATTCATATTGGGAATATGACGAATGTCTCTGACTTTGGCATAGGCAATCAGTTCAAGGCTTTGTAAGGGATCCATAAAATAGGGAGTAATCAGGCTTTGGGCTGGGATTCTCCAACGGGTGCGGATAACACAGTTTGAGGTATCGGAAATCGCCACAGGGGTTGAAGCACGCATACAGGCGGGATCGTGTCTGATATATCCATGAACTGGATGATCCGGCTCTATAAACTGAACCAGATCCGAAACAGAGGAATCATAGGAAGGATTGAGGCGATAGGGGTCTTCGGGCAGAAACGGATAAAGAACCATCATCCAATGATTCTGAATACCGTTAAGCTGTAGATTGTTGATTCTCATACTCTCCTGTTTAGGACTTGCTAGAACTTCGGGTGGGGAATAATAAGGCATATCGGAGTAGTTTAATCTTTGATGGATCTGAGAAAAATCTATATGGGCTGTGTTAGGAATTGGAGCCGGATTGTATATTCTTTCCACCATATTGTGGGCATTATCGAGATCATAACCTGTCTGAGGATAATAGAAATCGGAAAATGTGTTTAAGATATTCATTGGGTTATAAAGATAACCCGGGTTTTGCAGGGTGGAAGGGGTGGCAGCTCCTGCAATGGAAAGATTAAATTGAGGCTGTATAGTGTATTGCGGACTTCCACTCCCATTCCATGTGATATGGGAGAGATTAAAACCATAGGCCCGGTTTACTCCAATGGCATGTTTTAACCCAAGACCGTATCTGTTTCTGGAATCAGCCCCAATATCATAGGAAAACTGAATCAGAGCCGGGCTTTTGCTGGTGGGTAGACCACCGATTTCTGTATGGGAGCGATAAATCCCGTAAGGATTGTTATCCTCACTTTCTAAAAGGATGTCCTGGGATGGTATTCCTCCCGCCAGGGCCCCTAAAGAGCTTCCACTCAGGGTTAATAGAGTTGGTGGACTTTGATCTAAAACGATGATATCCAGAAAATCATCCCGGCCAGCACCTGGTGACTGATAGGTGATTTCCTCCCCTGCTGTATGAAAAAATCCGCCCGTTGGGGAATTGCTTCCAGTAGAGATATCAAGGGCTAGTTGAAGCCCTAGACCTAAAGCCTCTGTATCAAATGGGCCCGTGGCAGTAGCTGGTTGGAAAGTTCTGGCAAGACGGGGCCAGGCACTAAAGTTTTCTCCCCCAAAAGAATAGGCCGCCATGGTAAAAAAATCCTCTGGCTGGGCCTGACAGACAAAGCCAGGGCCAATACAGGTGGCATCTGAAAAATTGCCCCAATATACGGCATCATAATAGGCATACTGGGGAGGATTTGTTACTGGTACAGGATCTCGGCCTTCCCAGTTCATAATGGGATAAAAAATCTGTAGGCCAATTTCAATCACTGCCGGTTCACTGGGGACTGGGAAACTAATGGGATAAATCTGTGAATATAAAGCGGAAAAGGTATTACCCATAGTATCCAGATTCTTCAGAGGGGAATTCATTTCTGTCATGGAATCACCCTGTAATAGAGCCCCCTGATTAAATAATGGGATTCTGACTTTAATTTTTCGCTCCGATGGGTTTCCAACCGACTTAAAAAGAGGCTGTTGTTCTGTCCAGGCATTGATTCCGTCTGCACTGAGATGAGAGGGGGCCAGATTTCGTGTCAGATGAGTCCAGTGATTATTTTGTGAGGCTAACTGGTGCAGGGCAAAAATTTCTCCCAGATTTCCAGTTTTGAGGATGGTTTTATGCACCTGACCATCAGGACGGCGGTAACGCATAAACCAAGCATATTTGATTTCCCACCAAGTATAAAACGCTAGGGGGTTTTTTAACATACAGTCATTTGCGGTTGCAGGATAAAGACTGCCGGCTACAGGAAAATTTTCACAGGAAGCCAGAGTCCCTTGATGAGCATCTTCAAAATTGTCACTGAAAGGTAAAAACATGTTGGTAGTGGCATCAAAACCGGCTCCAGTTTGAGGATCTCCAGAGGCATCATATCCTCGGCGATTTGTATCGGTTGTTGGGTCATCCAAAGGATTGGATTCTGTTCTTAGGAGGCGATTTAACTTAGATGGCTGGGACGGGTCATAATTGGGTGGCCAAGTATTTCTTTTATCAATGGCTGAGAAAGAAAATCCGCCTACCGTATATCCTCCGGTCCCTGGGTAACTGTAATCCCAGGCCCCAACCCCAGAAATTTTTGTCTGTCTAGAATCGGGGCTTAATCCAGTTTCCTGATTCAAATACTCTAATTCATAAAAACGAAACATCTGGATTTCTGCTTCAGCAACGATGGGAGTATGCTGTTTTTCATGGGTGAGAACCAGTGGCTGACTTAAAATAGTTTGATAGGAATAGTTGGCAATAGGAAGGGCGGGGAAACGGATATTGTTCCGTTCCAGTTTGTCTTCCTCAGTTAGCTGTGTCAGCATTTCTAAATCGGTGGGGTATAAACTGGAACGGGTCTGTATATCCTGAGGCAGAAAATTGTTGGCAATCACAAGTTTCTGGATTTCATCAGCCGTGTCCGGGGGTCTAGATTCTACGAGGACCGGTTTGGCATACCAGGTTACGGTAACCTCAGCCTTTACACTAGCGGCCGAATCCAAAAAGGTCAAATCATCGGCGTTAAAACGAAGCCCACCAAACATCAGCCAGACTTCGTATTCACCTGGATC
>DITF01000155.1 GCA_002422125.1 bacterium UBP17_UBA6191 | reverse complement strand
AGCCTGAGGATAGAATTTTTGTACCGGAACCTGTAGATGTCATTTCGGTTTTGGGTGGGGTTAAGAAGGCTGGGGCCTTTAATTTAAAAAGTGGACTTACTTTATTGCAAGCCATTGCCTTGGCCGGAAGTTTTACTGAAAATGCCCGCCGTGATAATGTGCAGGTGATTCGTAAGGGAGCGGCTGAGGCCACCAGAGTTAATGCTGTGCGCATTTTTGATGGCAGGGAGAAGGACCTGGATTTAAAAGCCGGGGATATTATCTATGTTGCAGAGTGGTAGAGATTTTCATCTCCTCGACTATGTTCAAATTCTGAGAATTTACCGGGGCCAAATCGTTTTATGTACAGTTTTGTGCTTTTTTGCCGCTTTTGCGGCCAATCAGATTACGACTCCGGTGTATGAGGCAGAATCCAAACTTCTGATTGAGGAAAAACTTGAGGATGTGAACCTCACCAAAAATCTTCTTTTACCCTATCAGAAGGAGTTTTTTGATACCCAAAAACAAATTCTGGAGAGTGATCCTGTATTTGAGGCCACGGTTCTGGCATTAAAGCTGCATGAGGAAGTAACTCCACCCGGTATTTTTGATGCCTTAAAAGTCAGACTAAAGAGCCTTTTGGGACTGGACTTTGATCTTAGTGAGGATCAAAAGAAACGAGATGCTGTAGATAAGGCCATTCGCAAACTGAAAAAAAAGAGTTTTGTTGATGCTGTGCGCGGAACCAATATTTTGGTTTTAAGTGTTGAGGACACCGATCCAGAAGTGGCTAAAACTACGGCTAGCCGAATTTCCGATGAATTTATTCGTCGCTCTTTACATCTTAAAAATCAGGACTCCCTGGATGCTGCTCGCTTTTTGGATGAGCAAGTGGCTTCCATTCGCGAAAGATTAAATGCCAGTGAAAAGCGCCTGGAGGATTTTCAGTTCACAGAGGAGGCCATATCGCTGGATAAACGCATTGAATTTTTAGTCGAAAAGCAGATCGTGGTTGCCGAAAAGGACTATGAAGATGCTGTATTGGAGCTGGAACAGGAAAGAGAGCGCGTTGAGGTTTTAGCGGCTCAGGTGCAAGCCGAAAGGAGCCGTCGTTCCTCAGGAGATCGGGGCACGGATCGCATGCTAAACGAGCAACAGATCCTTTTGGAAATCAAGCTCACAGACCTCAAAAGAAAATTCACGGAAGAGCATCCCGAAGTTGTCTCAGCCAGAAGATCCTTAGCCATGTTATCGGACAGACTGGCCAAAGAACAAACCCAGGCTACCCAGGGCCTTCAGCAGTCTTCCAATGAATTGTTACAAGGACTGGAAAAAGACTTTTCTGAGGCCCAACGAAATTATCGGGTCTATTCGGTTCGGGTAGAGCAACTTTTGCTTCAGTTAGGCCAGCATCGCGAAAAACTCAGGACTCTACTCAAGAAGAAGGCCGATTTTTTAGTATTACAGAGGGAACTGACTGCTGATGAAACTCTGTATGAGCTTTTATTAAAACGCTCCAAGGAGGTGGGAGTTGAGTCTGGATTGAACATCGGGCATGTGAAATTGATACAACCAGCTACTCTGCCGGTATATCCGGTAAAGCCCAAAAAATTGATCAACTTGGTATTGGGACTGGTAACAGGTTTTTTTCTAGGTATTGGATTGGCCTTTTTAAGGGATTATCTCGATCAGAGTTTAAGAACCAAAGAGGAGATTCAAGCCCTCTTACCGGAATTGGCACTAATGGGTGTGTTTACAGAAAACGCACTTCTTAGAAAGGAAAAGCACCTCTTACCTACCTTGGTACAGACAAATCCCAACTCCATGATGGCTGAAAATTTTAAGATTTTAAGGGCCAATTTGGAGCTTTATCTACAAAGGGGAATTAAAACAGTTTTAATTACATCCTCGGTTCCGGCAGAAGGGAAGAGTACGATTGTTTCCAATCTTGCCATTGCCTTTGCCCAGCTTGGACGAAGGGTTTTGTTAATGGATGGGGATCTGAGAAAACCCAAACAGCATCAGTTTTTTCGCTCCATGGATTCAGAACAATTTTCTAAAACCCAGATTGAGAATCTGTATTTTTTTAAGGCTCCCGAGGTTAAAAATACTACCCGTTATCTGCGCTCTGAAGAGTTTTCTAGGATTCTGGAATCAGCCAAGGCAGAGTTTGATATTGTGCTGATTGATTCGGCTCCATTGACCCTTGTCAGTGATACCAGTGATTTTATTGGCCTTGATTTGCCCGTGCTTTTAGTGGTCGGTTCTGGTCGGGTTACTGAGGCAGATTTGAGCCGATGTTTACAGAATCTGAAAAACCTGGACGCCAAACTTCTGGGTTTTGTATTGAGTAGAATGCCGGAAGTGCGAAGAAATCAGGAGTATCAGGCTTATTATGAGCCTTATGTTTCGAACTGATTTTTCGCGATTCAGCGCTTATGCCATTCTGGTCCTGAGCCTGTTGGGTTTGTTTTTGATGCCTTTGTTTCGTGGGGTAATCTATCCCGTCGAAAGAACCCTTTTCACCATTATGAGTATCCTGCTACTGATCCTGGTGGAATGGAGAAATCTATATATAGGCGGTCGAAGAGAGCACTGGCTGGACTTCAGAAAGCCTGTGCTTGTACTACCTGGTTTATGGCTCTTAGGGTTATTGATTCATTGTTTTATGGTATCTGAGTTTCCTTATGCTTCCTTATTGCGCTGGCTGGATTTTTGTGCCGCCCTAATTTGGTTTTATTTGGCCGTAATATTGGGACGGGACGAAAAGCGCAGGGGGTATCTGTTTTGGGGCATCGCCTCTATTGGTACATTTTATGCCGCTCATGCCTTGTTGATTTATACAGGGGTGATTCAACAGACCTGGTGGGAGAAGGCCGAGTTTGTTTCTGGAACCTTTGTAAACCACAACCACTTTGCGGGGCTGTTACAATTGACTCTGTTTGTGCAGGCCTCCCTTTTTTATACCAGAAACGGGGAGGAGCGATTTTTACCAGCTCTGGCATTTTTTATCCAGCTATCTGCCTTTATTCTGGCTTTGTCTCGTGGCTCCTGGCTGGCATTTTTTGTGAGTCTATTGGTTTTGGGAATTGTAATGGCATTTGCACCCGGCCTAAGAAACCGAGGACTTACAATATTGGCCTTTTGGTTTGTTAGTCTGGGAGTATTTTTAAGTCTGGTATACTCGCGCTGGCTTCCGGCATTATCAGATCGATTTTTTTCCTTTTTTCAACAAAACGCCCAGTTTGAGTTTATGGACTTTAGAATCAGACTTTGGCAGTCTACCTGGGAAGCTTATTTGGATTCCCCGATTTGGGGCCATGGTTTACGATCCTTTGAATGGGCCATGTTACCCTACCGCAGTCCGGGCTTTGAATTTCTCTTTGATTATGCCCATCATGATTGGTTGCAGTTTTTGATGGAAATGGGCTCAGTGTTTACCTTGTTTCTGTTTTTGGGTATTTTTGTCCTTTTGATTCGTTCCATTTACAGATTGTTTGATACCAGACTGCAGAACTACCGTTTTGAGACTGTTGGTTTAGCCTTTGGGTGCCTGTGCCTGTCTTTGCATGGGTTTACAGATTTTAATCTGCACATTTACGGAAACCTCTGTCTCTACTTTTTTTGTTTGGGGATTTTGGCTAATCCGGTTAAGCAGCCAGAGAAAACCCGGAAGTGAATTGAGCTTTGGCTTTGGAGGTTTTCTCATAAGCATCCAGGGCTTGTTTGGTATTGCTCATAGAATTTGATTTTTCTTCGTTGGCCAGTTGCTCACGGGCTCGTGCTTCCATTTGTTTGGCAGCCGATGCCACGGAACGATCCTGATTGGATGGCTCTGCTGGAGCCAGTGCCGCACGATAGATTACCTGAGCCTTTTGAATTGTAGCTCTGGGGTCCCTTTCTTCACTGATATCAATGTTGACATGGCCCCCAACCCGATAGCGTTTTCCATCTGGTCCAGTCTGGTAGCTATAGTTGGCCCCACCTCGAGCGTAGGGTCCGGCTGCGGCCACATGAGCATTTTCATGGGCAGCCACTTCGGCATCACGGGCCCGTAATCTGTTGACCTGCTCCTGCTCAGCCTGACTTAATTCCCGACCTGGTCCTGAGGCCTTTTTTGACTCTGAATCAGGCTTGCCACCATCAGACTGCTCTGATTTTTTAGCCTCATCCGTTTCCTCGGCTGGTTCTTCAGATGGTTTTTCGGATAGTGGTTTTGCCAGATTGAATGCTGGAGGTCTGGAAGGATCTTTTTGCTCGACCAGAGAAAACCGAAAAGTATTAGAATCTTCACTATCCTGGGCTCTAGGCTTGGGGGGTTGGACTTTTTCAGTAGGAGCTACAGGGCGGATTTTCTCAATTTCAGGGATAGAAGAAGCTGGCGAAACATTGAGAATTGGCCTGTAATCGGCCACTGAGCCTGTTTTAATTACCACTTAAGGTTCCTCCCAGATTCCTTCCATGGATTGGAGGGGATAGTATATTATGTACAAACCAGAAGTTTTTTGCAATAGGAGGATGAATGTCTGGATTTTTTCGACTGCATCAAAGAAAGGATCTTGTTTTGTTTAAAGATTCAGATCAACTAAAAATCGGTGTGATTGTCGCAGTGCAGTCCACCAACTATCTTGTCAGACCCGTGGGCATTCGTTCTCATGAGGTTGTGACCGAGGCTTTTGAGGTAAGTGAAGAAAGCATTCTTCAGAAGGTTGGAGAGCTGGATTTTGATACTGTTCATGAAAATGACGAGAGTTTTGGATTTTTGAATTGGGCTGAGGAGGATCTTTTATAATGGAA
>DITF01000038.1 GCA_002422125.1 bacterium UBP17_UBA6191 | reverse complement strand
TATCTGGAGTTTATCACTCAGGAATTGATGCCAGTTATCAACAACCGATTCCGCACCAACACCGATCCACAAAAGACTGGCATTATGGGCTCAAGTCTGGGCGGGTTAATTTCCTTATGGGCTGGGTTTGAATTTCCTCACCATTTTGGTCTGATAGGGGCCGTTTCCCCCTCCTTGTGGTGGGATGAAAAATACATGCAAAAAATATTTATCCCTTCCAAAAACAAGTTGAACCATAAAATCTGGATGGATATGGGAAGCCATGAGGGCATGGGTAGAGATGGTGTATCCTATGCCATGAAGGATACTCAGGAAATGTGTTCCTCGCTCAAAGAACTTGGCTACAAAAATTCTGAGGATTTGTTCTACTTTGAGCATCAAGGGGCCTACCACAACGAGGCTTCATGGGCCTCAAGAATCCATATGCCACTATTATATTTTTATGGAATTGGTAATCCCAGCATTAGCCTAGAGAAAAATTGGGAGAACTCTGGGTCTGTGTCAGCAAAAATCCATTGAACAAAATCGCCCTTGTTTGATACCATTTTGGCATGAAATGCTTACAACTCTTCCTTATATCCCTATTTCTTTTATCAATGTCTTCCGCCAGAACCCCAACTAAGTCCGCCTCAGGTCAATTTCAGGCGGGAACCTACATAGGTGGGCAGCTAGTACCTGTGACTTATTCCTATACCGTGGAGCAGGAACCTATTTTTCAATCCTCCCGTTTTCATATTCGCAAAGCAAAGATTATGGAAATCACTGCCCCCAACCAGATTCGAGCCGAGGTGGCTGGCAGGGTTCGTGACTTCACTCTAGTTGGTCTAATGGACTTTTCCATGGGTATTAATGGTTCCTTGAGGCAGTTTGTTATGGACAGAATGCAAAGAGAACTGCCTGGGCTTGATGTAACCCTGTACCTTCCCAAAGAATATAAATCAGAAGGGCTAAGTGATTCTCATGTGTATGTACTGCACAAGGATAAGCTAATTAACTATGAGTTGTTACAGCAGGGATTAGGAATTCTTCCCGAAAATCAGGCCTTCTACGGCCCCCTTTTGGAAGCTTTTGATAATGCCATGCGGGCAGCGGCCGACAAAAATTTAGGCATTTGGGGTACAAAACCTGAGCATAAAAAGCTGTCCGATGAAGAACTGTCAAAGCACGGGATTATTCGCGAACCTTAAATTTAAATCGCATACTTCCTGGCTAGAGCCAAGCCGAAAATAAATAGAATCGCGATTTTGACTTAACCTTCCCGTTCCAGAAACATTGGGCTTTAGGCCTAATTGGCCCTTGGTTAGCAGATAACCGTTCTCTTCATTGACAATGATGCGGATTTCCTCAGAAATAGTTTGCGGGCTACTACTAACAAATTCTCCAGCCGTACATGTTGATTCCTGTAATGTGTAGTCGCAACAAGTCTGATGACTCATTCCCCCATAAAGGGACATAGGGCCAGAAATTGCCGATAGTTCAAGGCTCACAGGACAAATGCGTCTTTCAAATGGGCAATGTAATGTTCCAGTCAGCAGGGTCTGATGATAAGTCGCATAAAATGGGTTTACTCGATTAAAGACCCCAGGCATACTGGCATCAACACTTTCATCGGTGTTGTCTGTGGCACAGCCTGAAAACAGGACTAAAATCAAAATCACCATTATTTGTTGCATGCCCATACACTCGGCAACCATAGCCGGAAACGACAGATGGGAGGCAAGAATCAAAAAGCTTTCATGAGTACCTGAAACAAGTTCTTTAAGGTTGAAACAGGTTTTGTGAGCCTGCGGAGTTTAACATCTGAAACAAGCCCTCCATCTGCTTAATCTGGGATTCCATGCCACTGGAATTGTTAGACGATGGTGCAAGCATTCTTAGGCCCTCAAGCAACTGCTGTTGAAAATCTGTGCTTTTCATCTGCTGCATTAACTGCTGAACCTGTGGGTTCTGATTAAGTTCCATAAGTTGGGACGAATCAATATTCTGTCCCTGTAGATTTAAAAGTGTGCCTACAGAATCAGAACCCATCATTTGCCTAAGACCCTGCATAAAGTGGGCCGTACTTACAGCATTGGGACCACTGGATGGAGCCGAAAAAATACCCTTTGGTGCTGGTCTTCCATGAGTTGGAATATTGCTTGTGGATTTGCGGGCCGGTGATTCTATAAAGGCTCGACTGGGTTTGGAAACGGGGGTTACCGAAGCCTTGGGAAGTTGATTGCCACAGGAATAACAGAAGCTGTAGGAATCCTCATTTTTTGTGCCACAATAGGGGCAATACATGGAAAAAATCTGCGAGGAAAGTAAAAAGAATAAACTGATGGAACTCAAAATTATTTTCATCAGGATACCGCCAATTCTGCCTGAAGTCTTACCTGGGCAGCTTCCAGATCGGCCTGGTACAACTCCTCTGATCTTACAGACTGTAACAACCATCGAATACTGTTTAATTCCTCAAGATTAGAAACCTGCTTAACCATCTCATGAATTAACTGCAGGGCTCGTTTGTCATCCTGAGAATATAGAAGCTTGGCTGCACCTGTGCGCACCCGAGGATCACTATCCCTGAGGGCGGACTGAGCCATGCTTAAAATCATGTGTCGATATGTATCCGTAGACGCCCATCTCCAAAGTCCTTCTAAAGTATTGGAACGAACCCGGGCATCCTCGTGTTCCATCAATCCATGCACCAACATTGGTACACGGGATTTCTCACCTAATCGCTCATGAAAGACCAAGGGTAACAATCTAGCTAATCTAGATAAAACAAAACGATCCTCTTCTATGGCTAAAGCCTGAAGTCCCCATTTCACCAAGGATTCGGCCCTGTCCCTTTGATTTTCAACTCCTGCTAACCAGCGCAGTTTGGATTTGGATGACATTTCCATAAATGTATCCAGCTCAAGGGCCCCAAGAAGCCCTGAGGCATCCCCTTCCAATTCTCGCCTCTGGTCTAAAACATCCAACCGTTTGCGACAGGCTGAGCGAATGCGTGAGTCCCTTGAGTCAATCTGGCTCTCAAGCCATTCATAAATGGCACTGTGTTCTGGTTTAATCCAATCCAAACATAGATCCAGAAGCATCAGTTTCTGATCTGGGTTACGATCGGCAATCAGCTCCCAGGCTAAAGAAGACTCTTCAAAAAAATCATCGCTACAAACGCTTCCTGAAGCCACGGTTTGCAGCAATATCCTGTGACAGTGGGTGGTCCATGCCTCGTATTCTGATTCCAGCATTTCTGTGAATAAAAATCTGGAAAAGCGTATTGGATCTGGTCCAGGGCCCTTTTGAGCGGATACAAAATCTTCGAGGAATTGGATTTTCTCCGGCACTTCCTCTAAGCTACCAACCTTATATTTTTCAAAATCACTTCTCATTTTTGGGGTTCCTGATTTATTAGTATAACCTAGAACGGCGTTTGTTGCAGGGGCTTTTCAAAATGATGATAGTCCTGAATTTGTTTCCATTTTCCACCCCAGATCCAGCCAGCATCCAAAAATGCCTGAACTACGGGATGATTTTCAAAAAAAGTTCCTGGAATACTTGTATCATATCTTCCCTCACTCGGCTCAATACCAGAAGCTGTGACACAGGGGTTCCACAGCGGATTTATATCCACGGCTCTGCCATAAGCGTGCCAAGACAGACGGGTACTCCCGGCTATGTTTCGATAATGAAACCCGCTGGTATTATTCTTACTCATTAAAAGCGCATCACTTGGCCTACCATCTAAAAAAAAGATTGGATCCGACACTGGTCGCATCATGGCAATGGGAAATTCCAGTTTGAGCATCAAATCAAAGAGGAAAATCACTTCAGCCACCAGATCCCGATGGATTACCAGTTGTCCGGTGCGAACTTCTCGCCCAGAGTCCCAGTAGGGAATGTCCAATAAGACCAGTGATTCCAGAATCGTGGGTGGACACAAGGGATTAAGGCCATATAAAACCGCAGCCTCCCAGTCCATTAACGGTTTTTCTAATAGTTTCTCACCAATAGTTCTCGAAGTGAATATTGCCATGCTTCTTAGGTTCATCGACAACAAAGCCCTTCTTTACAAGCATCTCGACCACTCCACCACTGATGGCCCACTCCCATTGTCCTGATTCCCGATTCTTTTTTGGTGCGCCTACCATAGCAGGATTTCCACACAAAAATACATGGGTAGATTCCGGATCAAGCTCAAAATCAACCATATCCTTGAGTAAATTCTCTGCGATTAAATCCTGAATATAGAGTTTTTTTTGCTTGGCTTCCCGAGTTGATAAAGCCAATGCTCTGTATCCCAAAAACATCTTCTCTAGTTCTTGGTGTACCTCAAGATAACAATGATCCCCCTGCCTGCGGCTACAGGTAACATTTAAGATTTTACCCTTGTATCCGTTTAACAAAAGCCAGCGAATCATAGCATTATGCGGAGCTTCCCCAGTCCCTGTGGATGCAAACAAAAGCTGTTTGGGGAAAACCCCATCCAACAAATCCAAGGTATAGTGCCCCATGGCCTTTTCTGAGATAAATATCCTTTCTCCACCCTTGAGGCAAAACAGTCTTGGAGTCAAAGCCGGGGCCGGATTATCTTCACTTGGTTCAACCAGTGCCACATAAAATTCCAACCATTCGGTATCAGATTTTATGAGCTTTGAGTCCATCAAAATTGGATCAGACAATGAATATGGTCTTTTGCAAAGTCTGGTTTCCTGACCTTCTTTTAAAACTTCCGTGCCCGATCCCAAGATGCGAGGCTCCCAATAGCCTAAACCCAAAGTAAAATACTGCCCAGGTTTAAAGGGGGGAATTTTTTTGTCAGGTTTGACCCGAAAAATCATTAAATTTTTTTGGGGATATCTTACAGATAAGACCGTTGCATTATACAAATCACTCATCTTATCACCTCAGGTCTGTGGTACATCAATCCTCAAAAGCATATTGGTATAGCGGGGATACACCGTAATCAAAGCCACCATGGGGCGAATTTCCTGCTTTCCGCCCACTGTTTTAACCTGCACCGTATCATAATATTCTATGGTTATATCTATGCGGTGTTTTTGCGTCAGAATCTGTTGATCTACCTGATTGGAGCCGGTTAAAAAGCCCAGAATCTGAGTTTGACCCCCCAGAAAAATTCCCTGACGAATCACACGATCTCCATCTCGCTCGATAAATTCAATGGCTTTTTTCTCTCTGACATAACTGTACTCGACGGAATAATTCTGGTGTCCAAACTGCTCGCCCATCAGAATACGAATTGCCTCTGTTCGGGTATTACTTTTAGGAATCACCACACCAATGGCAGATTTGAGTTCCTGACGAATTTTAGTGCTCAAAAGCCTTACGGCCTGCTGGCCCTGAGATTTTTGAATAACCTTGATCAATCGATTTTGGTAAGTACCATACATCAGATAAAAAACACTTAAAATAAACATGGCAATTGCAAAGGCGATCAGCATTTCAATCAGGGTAAACGCGCCTCTTTTGCTTCTCATCTAATCTGCCCTGCTATCTGTAATCATGGAGCTTACGGATATGGACTCCTCAGCACCCATGACATTTTTCCACATAACCTGAATGGCCACCAACCGTAGTTTTGAAGGTATAGCCGGGTTGCGATCATTTTCAGGACGAATTTCACTGATGGCTACACCGATTAAAAATTTATCTTCATACTGATTAAAAAACGGTAGATTTCGTCTTAGATTTTGAGCGACCAGAGCGCGAATCTCAGGAACACTGTAATACTGATCCGGTGGTCTTGGTGGAATAACCGCAAATTCAACACCGCGAATGGCCTCGATCAGATCAGCGGCAGCTAAAATGGCGGTAGTGCGTTCCGCTCCCTTATATACCCCTTTTGTACCGGAGTCCATCAGCCGCAATATGGGAGTTACAAGCAATGTAGCTATGGTGATGGTGGCTAAAATTTCAATTAAGGTAAAACCTTTTTTCACTGCAATCCTACTTTCCAACTAAACTTGGAAATTTCATCGGTTAACGAAGCCCAGTAATAGGAATTTTTGCTGGCATCATCCAAATTATCCAGATAATAAGATGGATCGTACTTCACTAGACCACCACAAGGCAAATCCTCAAGCTTGATTTCAGAGGCTCCCAGAGTACCTAGCAACTGAAACCGAAAGCCTTTATTGCGATTTTCCTCGGCATAGGCTTTGGGAGGAAACATAAAACTATAAACTGTAGCCTGAATGGGCTGTTCTGTCACAAATCGAATTCCGCCTAAAGCCACTATGGTTAAAACTGAATCGTCTTTGCCCTGGGCCGCTCCCAATCCTGTATCAAAAGCATAACCGTCTTTTTTTAAGCCCGTATCAAAAATGACTTCACCAAAAGTCACGATCATGGCCTTGCCCTTATAGGTCAACATCTGTTCCCCGGAATTTAAAAAATCTGAAAACTTTAAGGGCATGGCAGTTCCAGTAATATAAAGAACCCCATTCATTTCCAAGCGTTTGGAATCCTGATTATAGTACTTCTCTTTCAAAAGATTAACTGGCTTATTCTCACTATCGCGACGAGTATAATCATAGATGGAAGAAATGTAATCGGTGGCCTTTCGGTAATACAAAAATGGATTAAAATTGGCCAGTTCAAATTCTGGTTCCAGATGTTTGGTAAACAGGGATTTATACTGCCCGCCCCAGGCATTTTCAAGCTGCTGATCAGAGCCATTGTCAAAAAAGATCCCATGCCTTGAGAACTTGGTTACTCCCTTGTTCACATCCACAAAAAGCTCTCTTAACTTGGAGTCACTGTAAAATTCTTTTAGGTAATTTCCAATTGCGTTGTTATATGGTGCCAGGATGGCCCCAGCGGGAACCTTATCGGCAAAATTCTGCTCAAAAAACTGCTGCTGGTATTTTCTGTTATCACGCATGTACTCAAAAAATGCTGGGGTTCTTAAGCCACTGGGCAAATCAAGAAAATTCTCAAAGGTCGCTTCAGACCAGCCTACCTCGGAATTAACAAACCTGGATTTTGAACTCTGATCAAACGGTGTCTTTTTATTGGCATCGGTGATTCCTTCAAGCACACTGTCGGGAAATTCCGGTATGGGATACTGGCCGGGACCTAAAAGGCCAATACGAAAGGTACTGATAAGAGAACTGAAGGAACTAGCAATATCGTCCCAAGCCCTACTCCACCAGGACTGTCCCTCATTTTCCCTTTCTTTTCTTCTTTCCCAGACAGATTGAAATTCCTCGGAACGAGTGTACTGATAGTCCATGACCTTGTAATAGGACATAAGAGTTTTTCCATAAACAATAGTTGGCGAAATCCTGACATTGTAATTCTGATCCACAAAGGCATTTAAAACATCACGGGTAACCTCTGTCACCCCGTCCCAAAGCCTCTGAAAGATTCCTCCCTCTTCATTATTATCCACGCGAATAGCTTCTGGCTTTAACTCCACTCGGCCAAACAAATCCAAGCCTGACTTGGATGGATTTTTACTGTTATCATCTGTCTGCCACTCTCCAGCACTTTTGTAAGACTCAAAATAGCTTAAATAACCAGCCCTGTCCTTGCCACCCACTTTAACCTTATTATGTCTTAATTCAGCCCCATGTCCCAGATAGCGGGTAAACAATTTGCCGTTATGGGGCTGTAACACTTCCAACAACAACTTGTCCTGATCACTAAGAGAGGCCCCCCCAGCCCCAGCACTCAGATTGCCCCGCAAATCTTCTAAAGTAAAATTCATGGATGGAGGCAACAACTCAGTTTCAGCACTAAAAAATGCCCGTTGTAACATGCCTGATTCCATGTTTCCATTGGTTAAAGGAATGATTCCAGTGTTCACAAACACGCGCCCTGGGGGGACCTTTCCAGCCATCAAATGATTTTCAAACCCGTTTTTTAAGTCCTCAAGAGTCATTTCGGTTTTACCAAGAGCCTCAGCCCAACCATGATCTAGAATTAAAGAGTGCTGAGTTGGAGATTCATCAGTACAACGACCATCAGAGCGCACATCATCGTTCTCGCGCCCAGCCGCATATTTTACTCCCATTTTAGAAGACCAGTGAGCCAGATAGGGCCAGGAAGGATCGTTTAAAAACATGGTAAAAGGAGCTAAAGGCGGCATAGTGGTATTCACAACTTTAAGCGAGCGGGTAACCCTGATCTGTTTCACCATATCTTCAAAGGCCACACTTACATCAATCTCAAGTACGGCATCCTTTTCCTTTAAGTCTGGTTTAATGCGACGACCGGGCCGATTGTTATCTCCCCCACTTGGGTTAATATCAATTTGTTTAATATCTCTAACCGATGCTTTGATAGCCACTGCCGCTTTAATACTAGCTGCTAGCTTTAAGGAGTCGGGAACAAGATAATCCGAAACTCCTTTTTCCAAGGGAATCTCAGAACCTTCTCTGGTTTCTTCACGCAATTTTTCGTAGATTCCCCCTACCGGCCCCTGATCATCAGAATTCATAAACCTCTGGGCATTCACATAAAATTCCTCAACCACGGCTTCCGCGAGATTCATACAAACCTCGTTTCTATAAGCAAATTGGGCCGCCCTGGCTTCGTCCCGACTCATATCCATAAGGATGTAGGCCAATGCAATCAAAACACTTAATATGATGGTGACAAGGTATAAAATACTGCCCTTTTGAGATCTCATAACTCGCTTTCTCCCCAGCGACCAGACAAATTTTTAACCTTGCCCTGCTCTGCCTGATGCTCATGGAAAATTTTTCCCCCGCGCATGGCCTCCAAAAGCGACAAAACCTCAGCATTTTTTTGCGTGGCCCTGTCAATGTCTCCCGACTTTTTATA
>DITF01000197.1 GCA_002422125.1 bacterium UBP17_UBA6191 | reverse complement strand
ATTATTGGGAGCTTTCCGAATCGCAGACTCATAAAGGCGAATCATGGCAAGATGGTTGTGAACAATTTTGTATTTGTTGCCTAATCGGTAAACAATATCCAAAAACTCTGGATTATGCTTTAAGGCAAGTTCATAGTGGCGAATCGACTCGTTTGTATCTCCAATTTTTTCCTGAAGCTCGGCCAGAAATCGATGGTACAGGGCATTTCCCTCATCAATTTCCAGAGCCTTTCGCATCGATTCAATGGCCACAGAAGACTGTTTTTTGTCGGCAAAAATCATGGCAGACCAGTAGTGAGCATTGCTCATATCCGGATCAAGCTCAAGAGCCTGCTGAAAATAACCAAGGGCAGCTTCTTTCTGATTGGTTTTATAGGAGGAAAGACCAAGATGGAAGTATAAATCGGCGGATTCAGGAATCAGGGGCAGACAAATTCTGAACTGGTCGTTGGCCTTTTGAAATTCCTCCTGCTCCAAATACAGTTTGCCTAAATGCAGATTAGCCTCTGGATGTTTGGAAGACAGTCGAATCACTTTGGAGAAGTTTTCAATAGCCAGTTCATTCCTGTGAGTAGATGCGTAATAGACACCTAACTCCATTAAAGCGTCCGTTTGAGCTGGATCTAAAACTACGGCTTCCTTAAATTCATCAACTGCATCTGAGATTGAGCCTTGGTTTAAGTAAGCTTTACCTAAGGCTACTCTGAAACTGGAGTTTCCGGGCTGGTAGGCTACGGCTTCCTGAAAATGGTCAACCGCCAGATCCAGTCGGCCCTTATTGACATAGATTTTGCCCAATTCGAAATAAACATCGGGCTGGGTAGGCTCAATCTCGACCCCCCGTTTAAACTTCTGAATAGCTAGATCCAGATTGCCCTCTTTTTTGTGAGTCAAGCCGATTGAAAAGTAAATGGAGGCGTTTTGGGGCTCCATTTCCAGAGCCAGAGTGTATTGTTCGATGGCATCATTTAAGCGATCTAATTCGTTGTAACAATTGCCAAGAGTCAGATGTAAATCTACTTGTTTCGGTCGAATTTCTACAGCCTTTTTGAAGTATTCGCTGGCCTGCTCGAAGCTCTGTTCTTTCTGAAATAGGTGCCCGAGGGCTAAATTGACTTCAAAATGCCCAGGATCCAAATCGAGTACATGGTAAAAGGCCTCTTTGGCTTTGTCGTAGAGCCCAAGCTGAAAGTAGCTATCGCCTAAAAGATAATAAAGGGTCTCATCTTCTTTAACCTTTTCACTGGCTCTTTTGAAATAGGTTATGGCTTCCTTGTATTCAAGCATCTGGTGCTTGATCTGTCCCATGCGCTTCAGGGCCTTGTTATGATTAAAGTCCTTTTCCAGAACTTTTAGAAGCCACTTTTCAGCCTCATTAAATCGTCTTTGTTTGTAGTGCAGGTTGCCTAAAGAATATTGGGCAGCCAGGGAATCCGGTTGAATTTTCAGCGCATTTTCAAATGAACTTTGAGCCTTTTCCCAGTGCTTTTTTTGCTCATAGCCTTTAGCGAGCAACAGAGTGGCTTGAAAGTTTTCAGGCTCAATTTCCAGAATCTGGTACAAGGTCTGATTCATCTTTTCAGTGAGAATCTGGCTTTCATAGATTTTGGCAAGATGAAACAGGGCCTCAAGGGATTGGGGATAGTATTTAAGAACCTGGGTGTAAATTCCTTCGGCTTCATAAATACGGTCTTTTTTAAGGTACAGCTCACCTAGATCCAAAAGTCCTTGTACATGCTGTGGAGCAAGGCTAACCAGTTCTCTGAGCTGATTTTCCTGATTTTCCAGATCCTCTTCCAGTTTATAGATACAAGCCAGATTGTAGTGAGCTAACAGATTTTGCGGATCAAGCTTAAGAACTTCCTTGTATCGAGGACGAGCTTCTTCTGTAGAGCCTTCGAGGAAAAAAGAATGGGCATACTCCAGAATAACTCTGGTATCTCTTCTTTCTACCTCAAGGATGGATTCCAGAGGTCTTCTAGCTTCTGCATGTCGCTTGAGTACATTTAATATATGTCCACACTGCAACAATGCCTCACGGTTCTGTGGTTCATAATCGAGAATTTTCTGATACTGGGCCAGAGCCTTGTCATATTGATTCTGTTCGTATTGAATCTGTCCTATCAACTCATAGGCATCCAGCATCGAAGGATCAATTTCTACAGCGTTTGACAGGCCTTCAATGGCATCCAGGTAGGCACCGTTCATGTAATGAATTCGACCCAGTTCACAATGCATTCGCGCATCTTTCGGCTGTCTTTTTAAGAGTCCTTGACAGATTTTTGTGGCTTCCTCATAGTTTTTTGAGGCTGTGTGAATCCGAACCAGACGGGAATAGGCTCTGGCATGATGTGGGTTTAACTCAATTGCCATTTCGTAATGAGTAATGGCCTCCTGGTTCTGTCCAAGCCTTTCTAACACTTCGGCATGATGGTAGTAACACTCAGGGTCTTCGATGTGAATATGCAAAATTTCTCTGGTGAGTCTTCTGGCTCTTTCTATGTCCTCAACCATGGAGCGCTCACGGCTTAAATAGATATCTTTGAGAGTAAAATAGGGCTCCTTTAGCTCCCGATCCATTCTTAATGCCTTTTCGATCTGCGTGATGGCCCGGTTCAGGTAATCCTCACGGTTGGTAAATACCGGATGGAATCGATACAGGGCGTACCCATAAAGGTATTGGGTCTTTGCGTTGGCAGGAGCAAAAAAGCAGCTTTCCTTACACTGTTTTATCAGGCTTTCAAACTTCAACTCAGCATCTGGCTGGCCTTTGTGTCTGATAAAAGTCAGATCAAGAGTTTTCTGGCCGGCCAAAATCAAATCAGGAACTTCAAGTGCCACCAGCCTGTATTCCTGTAAAGCCTCATCAATTTGATGATGTTCTTCCAGACACGCAGCCAGTTGCATACGAATATTTGTCAGATTTAAGGGAGGTAGTTCACGGGACGTAATCAGGTTCCAGGCAGGATGCATTCCTAAAGTGTGAGAAATGTCCAAAAGTTGCCGGTAAACCGGAATGGCCTTTTCGGGAAAGCGGTTTAGTTGATACAGATTGGCTAGTCTGTAAATGGCCTGAGCATCAAATGGGTCGATGGATGCAGCTTTTTGTAGGTATGGAATAGCCTCGGCATACAAAAACTGCTCAGCTTTTATAGCGGCTAGCCGCAACAGGGAATCAGAATGGCTGGGCTGAATTTTTAAGGCCTGTTTATAGCAGGCTTCGGCCTCACTGATTCGATTTTCTAAAGCTGGACTACTTCTTCTGCCGGACAGTTCCAGTGTCTCACCAAGTTCAAAATGTGATTGAGCTAATTCTGGTTTGAGTTTCACCAGTTGGCGACACATGGAAATAGCTTCCTGAATATTATTTTCCTGAATCTCGGACTGTTCAGGATAAATCAATGCGGTTTTTAGGCCCCACCCCAACCAGTGATGAAAGGGGAAAACTTCCAGAGCCTGCCGTAAGATAGTCAGGGCCTTTGTCTGTCGCTCTAAAAACGGCTTATGCACCTCAAGCATGAGATAGGACATGGCCAAGCCATAGTGTATTCCAGCCGAAGATTGTTCATTTTTGCATTGTTCCTCCAGCCTTTGGGTAACTCTTTCCACCATTTCGGATTGAGAGACAAAGTCGGAGTATAAGTATCGGTATTGCAAAAGGTGTTTCTGCCAAGCCAGACCATGATCAGGCTCTAGCTTTAAAACCTGTTTAAAGTACAGGATGGCATCGTCAAAGTCTTTGGAAAGAGAGGCAATAAAACCTAAGCGGAAGGCCGCCGACAGATGCTTGGGGTCTGCTAACAAAACCTTGCGCATTTCGGCCCTGGACTCCATGAGTTTTCCCTGAAGATAAAGCTGTTCACCACGGTTGTAATAAAGATCTGCTCTTTCTAGGCGGTCCTGATCAGAGAGTTTTACCAGAGTTTGTTCAAGTTCTTTACTTTCAACCTCAGTGGAATGCAGTTTTAGGCTATCCATGTAAGCCGTGGATGCAAGGCCAATTTTCAACAGAAAACAGGACTCATTTCTCGAGTCATAAAAAGTGCACTTGGAACGGATGCAAGGCGAAACCTCACCTGTATTTTTTCCATGTACGATCCCGATAAAGGGGCAGGCACCTACAGCCATTCCTTATTCCGCTCCCACCTTCAGTGGCAAATACTCACAAAAGATTTCAACTTTATCATAATCAAATCACAAAAAATAGCTCAATCGTTTAACTATTGTCATCATTTTCGGCTTTGTCCTTGATATATCTGATACCTTCACTTAGTGACATCGACTTGTGAGTTTCGCTATTATGGCAGGTGAGAGGAAGTCTTTGTGGATTTTACCTGGAAATATTTATATCTGCTGGTAGGGATTTTACTGCTTGGCACCGGTCTTTATGCTCTGTTCATGCGACCCTCCAAAGTGGCTGAGAAGGATTCTGTCAGCTTTGAGGGACGGTTTTTTATTGTGTTGGTGGCCTTAGTATTGAGTTTTATATTATTACGCCAGTCCTGGGTGATGTTTCATGGACTGTCCCGTTCGGTAGTTTTTTAAGGTTGTGATTATGAAATATTGTGTTACGACAATTGTTTTTCTTCTGTCCATCCTGTTTTTTGCTTCTGGTTGTAGTTCAGATACTCCAGAGAACAAACCTTCTGTCCCCGATAAAACTATATCCGAAAAGCCGCCGGTGCCTGTTTCTACTCCAACTAACACAGGGTGGATGGCAGATGATGAATTTGGATATTTGGATATGAGCTTTGATGAGCTACAGTCCCAGCCACTGGAAGAGCTAATTGAGAAACGAGACCTTGATAGGGCCAAGGCTTTGGTAAGGCGCTTGCTGGAGGAAGACCCCGATCCCTTGGAGTTTCATTATTTTCATGGACTGGTTCAGTATTATGCCCAGGAATTTGGGCGGGCCATGGATGAGTTTGAATATGTTCTGAAACAGGAGATTCGCACAAAATCCGATGAGTTTACCAAAAAAATTAAAGATGTTTTGCAAGATGCGCCTTCACTTGTGGATCAGTTTTTGAAAGAAATGGCGGCTACTGAGGATCCGGCTCGCCTAGCTCTGGCAACCTATCGGTACTGTAAACTGGATTGGAAGTTTTTGAGCATTTCGGATGACGGGGAAATGCGAAAATTTCAGACGGACTTTAAAGAAGCTGAAAAACGACTGGGTATAGAACTAAAGCGCCGTGATTATTACATTATTCAATCCATGGCTTATTACGAAAAGCTGATGAACTCAGAACGCACCTTCTGGAATTTTTTTTACAACGGATATTTTAATTATGTAAAGGGCTGGGGTTCTGATGCCAGAAAGTCTTTGGATCGAGCCCTAAGTGTTGCTGACACTCAGGATCAGGTATTTTTTGCCTTGCAAATGCTTGAGAAAATCCCGAAGAAGGAAGAAAGCGAACTGGATAAACTATCCTCATTGGATTTATCTGAGGATATGATTGATGAATTTTTATCCAAACATTCCAAAGAGCTAAATGATGTTCAGATGGCCAAGGTCAAAGAGGTTATTCGTGAAGGGATGAAGCTTAAAGACAAGTTGGAGCAGACGGCCACCGATCGTGAGAAGCTGAACATCCTCAAAGAATTTGTAGAAATGGCTGAAACTAGAATCGATCCCAAAGATTTTCCTCCTGATATCGTTTCTCGTGTGGAACAGATGAAGCAAAAAGCTGCCAGTCGGTTTTCCGAACTAGAAGAGCAGATTCGGGTCAAAGAAGAAGCCTTAAAAGGTTAATTTTGTGACTTTTTGAGCCAGGCTTAAGGCAATTCTTTGCCGGTTAAGGTCAATTTCTTCGATTTGCACACTTATAATTTGATTGGTGTGGAAATGATCCATGACATCAGAGTGTTTCGGTAGATTCAAGCGGGTTTTGTGGACTAAGCCGTCGACTTTGACACCTAGATCTACAAAGAGCCCAAAATCGACTACATTGCGTACTGTACCTTCTAATTCCTGCCCTGGTTTTAAGTCTTCCAGTTTTACAATTTCACTACGAAGAATTGGCGATGGAAGCGATTCTCTGGGATCTGTGTGAGGGTTTAACAGGGATTGTATAATTTCTTGGACCTGATTGGGATTTGTGTCAAATCGGTGTGTCGCATCTTGGATACCCGAAGACTTTATTTTTGTAATCAGACCCTTTCGGGAGTCTAAAAAATCTGAATTTGTGATTCCATACGCGGCCAAAATTTTTTGTGCAACTGGATAGCTTTCGGGATGGATAGTTGTATTATCCAAAGGATTTTTTGATTCGGGGACCCTGCAAAATCCTGCAATTTGTTCGAAGGCTTTAGCCCCAACACCTTTGACCTTTAACAGATCCTGCCGTTTGGAAAATGGCCCGTTCTGAGTACGGTAATCGACAATGTTTTGGGCTGATTTGGGACCAATTCCACCAAGGTGTCGCAACAAGTGAACCGATGCTGAATTTAAATCTACTCCGGCAAAACTCACCGAAGACTCAACTTCACGGTCTAGAATTTGGGACAGTTCTTTGGTAGGTAAATCATGTTGATACATTCCCACCCCAATGGATTCTGGCGGGATTTTAATCAGTTCTGCCAGCGGGTCCTGAATTCGTCTGGCTATGGAAATGGCCCCGCGAACTGTCACATCAAGATCAGGAAATTCTTCAATCCCGGTTGGACTTGCAGAATACACAGAGGCCCCGGCTTCCGAGACAATTAAATATTTTAAGTCCGAGATCTCTTTAAAGTCTTTCAGAACCTGACTGACAAAAGCCTCCGTTTCTCTGGAGGCTGTTCCGTTTCCAATGGCAATCAATCTGATTTTATGCTTCTGAATCATTTTGAGCATGGATTTGGAGCTTTCCTGCTCCTGGGCCAATCCCACATGTGGGTAGATGGTCATATGCTCTAAAAACAGCCCATGTTCATCAATGGCGACGACTTTACATCCTGTGCGAAAACCGGGGTCAATTCCCAGAACTCGTATTCTTTTCAGGGGAGGGGAGAGCAGCATGCTTCTTAGATTTGTACTAAAAACTTCCATGGCACGGGATTGAGCTCTTTCTGTAGCTTCCGAATAGATTTCATTTTCCAAAGAAGGGAAAACAAGGCGACTCAGGGAGTCCTCGAGTGCTTCCTCAATGAGGGATAGATGTTTTAACCTTGAATTGATCTCCAGAATTTGTGCCAATCTGGGCAGGGGATTTTGGGGCAGGCTGAGGCTTATGGAAATCAGTCCATCTTTCACACAACGATTTAAAGCTAAAATACGATGGGCCGGGGTATGTTTTAATGGCCCATTTAGACTTAAAAGGTCATTTGCCAGCCCACGAGGGTCGGGATTTTTACTACGCTTTACACTGATTCTGGCCTCATTTTTGAAGTAGCTTCTCAGATAGTCCCTAAGGTCAGGATTCCAGGCAAATTTTTCGGCCAGGATGTCAAGAGCCCCCCTTATGGCATCTTTTTTGTCCATGGGCAGGGATTTAAGCAGGACCGGGACTGGATCCTGATCACGAAACTGTGTGTAGAGAATTGCATCTGCAAGGGGTTGTAAACCCAAGTCTCTGGCTTTATCTGCTCGGGTTTTTCGCTTTTGCTTAAAGGGTTGCCACAGATCCTCAAGTTCACTTAAGCTAGAAGCTTTATGAATAAGACTGGTAGTTTCAGGGCTGTCTGCCTGCATCTCTTTTAGTGCATCAAGGATGTCAGCCCTTCGTTTTTCCATTTTTTCTATTCTGGAGGCCGTTTCCTGAAGCTTTCTTAGAGCGATTTCGTCCAGCCCTCCTGTAACTTCTTTGCGATAACGGGCCACAAATGGCAGGGTAGCCCCCTCTGAAAACAGTTTTAAGGCAGCCTCGGCTTGGCGCTGCGACACGCCAGCTTCCAAGGCGATTTTGATGTGTAATGATTTCATGAATCAATGATATCACGCTTCAGGCAGTTGACCCTTGGGTTTGCAGTGTTTCCCGATA
>DITF01000188.1 GCA_002422125.1 bacterium UBP17_UBA6191 | reverse complement strand
GAATGGTACCAGCTTTATCAGGGGAAATCTGGTATGGGGAGAAGCAAATTCAAGATATGAATCTTGGTGAGAGAGCCAGAATATTCTCTTTGGTGCCAACCAGATCGCAGTTTCCGGCCCGTTTGACGGTTAGGGAGCTTCTATCTTGGGCCAGACATAGTTATACGGATTGGCTGGGTAGATTAGGTTTGGTGGATAAAGACATAATAGATCAGGTAATTGTAAACTGCGATCTGCAAGAGCTTTTAAATAGGCCAGTGGCTCAGCTTAGCGATGGAGAGAGACAAAGAGTAATGATTGCTCGGGCTCTGGCCCAAAGTGTGTCAGTAGTATTTTTAGATGAACCCACGGCTTTTCTGGATGTATATCATAAACACAGGCTCATGCAGCTTGTTTTAAATCTTAGTCGTAGTCAAAAAGTTCTGTTTCTTTTAAGCACTCATGATCTGGAATTGGCATTAGGAACCTGTGACAAAATCTGGTTATTGTCCGATCAAGCCCTAGAATACGGCTACCCAGAGGAGTTAATCGATCGGGGAATACTTGATAAGGTGTTTGTTTCACAGGGTGTGTCCAATAGAAGCAGTACTATCAGTATTTGTCTTAAAGAGGACTTGGAAGCAATTAGAAAAGCCTGTAAACGACTAGGAATTTCTATCAATCAGGACTCAAGCATCAGAATTGAAAAAGACAGTAGCAATTTTTCAGTGATAGGGGAAGAGACGGTAAAAAGAAACCAAAGTCTTAAGGATGTTTTAGGCTATCTTGAGTCTTTGGCCCGCTGAAGGGCGGCCACAATGTCTTCTTCTTGCAGTCCCGAACAGGCATCGTCTCGTCCCGTGCTTTCGCAGAGACAATCCGACAAATCCTCGTTAGGATCTCCAGGCACTTTGCCACAGGATTTTTTCAGGGGCTTTCCTGATAAAATCAGACCTAAGGCGCAGAGAAAAAAACATGTGGAAAAAATCACAACCGTAAATAATACTTGTTCCATACAATGAATGATAACATGACAGAAATAGCAATCCCAAGAAAGGTTCAATCAGGATGTTAGAGACAACAATGGAACGCAAAAAGAATGTCACAATCATTAAGATTCTAGGCCGCATTGATCATGCCAATGTCCCGGATCTTGAAGCCGCAATTAACAAGGAATTTCAACAGGGCGTTTACAATGTTGTGATCGATCTAAGCCTTTTGGATGTAGTGTTTTCTATTGCAATTGGAGTTTTGTGGGCTAACTGCCAGAAAGCCAGAGCCAAGGGTGGGGATCTGTGTTTCTTAGGGGTTCAGCCTGGGATTCAGAATATTTTAGAAACATTGGGAATAGATTCGGAACTGAAACAATTTGTCACCGTGGATGAATGTAGCCTATATTTTGAAAGTCTAAGTAAATAGGCCTAACTGTAGATAGCACTAATTACCAACAATAAGGTTCCAATCAGGATACAAAATCCAATTTCATAACGCATGGCTTTGGAACTCATGGAGAGACTGACTCCTAACGCCAGAAGACTGATTAGGAACAACCCCATTAGTCCTGAAAACACCTTAAAAACCATCCCACCCTTGGCCTTGTGAAGCTGGACCAGATACCTGTGCCAACCGACATGTTTTAGAGTAAGCTGATATTTTTCGGCTTCTGCCAGAGGCTCCAGAATATGCTCACAGTCAGAGCCATTCCATATAGCTTGCCAAGAAGTACCAGCCTTGCGAATGGTAATTTCACCCGTGGGAATCTTTTCATTCCTCTCTTGAAGTATTTTTGTAAATTCGCTTTCTATGACATCAGCCTTGGGCTCAATTGTTTGACTAAAATGAAGGGCCTCTTTTTTAGTGACAAAGTCTCCCTTGATGCCGAAGGTGTAGAGTATTCCAGTTATGAGGTACACTAACAAAAAGGGGATACACAGACCGGCAAGTGAAATATGCAGATGCAAAATTGTTTTTCGTTTCATCATAAGGCCAAAGTATCACAGGCTTTGATTTCTGTACATTGCTTTTTGACAATGATTTTCATTTTCTTCGCTTTTTCCATCCCAGTTTTTTCTGCTAGCATAGAGGATCAATATGAAGATTTTGTGTTGAGGATGCGAAGAGAAGAGATTCCTAAGGAACAGGACAGAATTTTAATTGTCCCTCTATTAGAGCGAGCCTCAGCTAAGGCATCACTCTCTATTTTGCAGCAAAATGTGGTGTACTATTATTTGCGGGGCATGAACGCGGCTGAGCCAAAACTATCATCTCCTTTGGATAACCACTGGAAAGTCTACAAAAATCACAGTCAAGCCGGGCTGAACTTGGTTTTACATAATTTTCGCGAGGGTCAGGAAGTAATTCACATGCTTCGCCCCATTCGGGAACTTGAGGCTATACCCTGGTTTGTGTTTAGTAAAAAAGCCATTCGTTTGTATCTCGATTCCATAGAGGATGGTCTGGAGCGAATTGTATCCTATGATGCTGATCGCAAGCAAATGACGGTGGAAGTCATTTCAGGAAGTCAGGATTTTTCGGCAGTCTTAAGTCCTGATGAGAGGTTTCTTTTATTTTTATCTGGTAGGGATAGAGCTTCGGACAAAGATTCTAGACAAAGTGTTTATGTCAAAGATTTGCAGTCTGGCAAAGAAGAAAGAGTTTTGGATTTGGACAGCTATAAACGCAACAGTCTGTCCGAGGAAAATCTGGTTTTTTTAAATGAAGACAGTTTTAGTGTGGTTTTGGCTGATGGCGCAAAAATGAGCTATAGCCTCAATCAGGAATTAGGGCGAATGCGCAGTCGTAAAAAAGAAGAATCCGGCCCCAGAATCTTAATTCCTACCATGCTACCAAAACCAGAAGGACAGCAGTTTAAGTTTGAAATTTTGGCGGCCTTTCCGGTCGGCTCAGGCAGCTTTAAGGCCCTTAGAATTGGGGAAAGAGTGGAAATGGAGTATGCCAAAAACTCAGAGACCAAGACCACATTGAGTACCATTGCGGCTAATGTATATCTGCGTCTACCGGGAATCTCCTATCGGGCTTTAGAAAATGAGATATATTATGTCAGGGCTTTAGATGGTCGCACTGAGGTATGGAGATATGAGGTAGAAAGTGGCAGAAATACAAGGGTGAGCCGTAGGCTTGAGGAATGTTATTCACCGGTTGTAAATTCTTATCTTGGTTTGGTAGCCATGTTCTTAAAGCGGGGAAATTCAGAATTTGTTGATGTAATTCGAGCCAGTTCCCTAGAGGTAGTTGCGACCACCGAGATTCAGGGTTCCCAAAAAACACCGGGTGCGGAAATCCTAAGACTTAACTCTGATGGTCAGGTGCAAACCTTAAATGCGCTGGGAGACTGGCAGACCGTGATGCAGTTAAATCCCAATCGGGCCAATGAAAAATCCAACACAGATGCTCCTTTAAAATCCTCGCCTGTCACCCTTGTAGACCAGCCCGTTTTATCGGAATTTGGATTTTTGAAGGGAGAGCGAAACCTTTTGGTACCTGAGACATCGGCAGTGGCAGCCAGTAAACCAACTACGGCCATCCGCTGGAGTGATCAGAGAGTATCCCAGACTCTGGATCAGTTCCCCACTTGGATTAAGCGAGTGCATGAGCCCCGCCAACTCTATCTTTTACGCCTGCGCTTTAATGAACTCCATACTCAGGTAGGGCTTCGTAAATCGGAATTTGATTCTTTATCCACTAAGCAGACGGTTAGCTCAAAAGTGCTTGGGGATTGGATTGTCCGTACTAATGGTATTCGTACCCTTTTGGATAACACCGCAATTTTACTGGGTGTTGATTAATAATTTCTTGGCGGCATAGATTTCTACGAGAGTCATCAGGTATCCTCTTAAACGACTTTTTGCATGAAAAACGGAGGATTCCTTTTATGATGACAAGACAGATTTTGGCATTGGGTTTATTATTTAGCATTTTATTAAATAGCCTGTCGGCCCGGATTGTACCGTTCACCACCTACGAGCGAGCAGGTCGTATTGTAGACAGGTTAATGGAGATTCATAACATCCCTCAGGAAAATCGCAGTATCCTCAGGCAGAACAGTATTTATAATCTGGCCGGTTTTTTTACGACCAGAGATTTGTATCTGGCCCCATTTTGGGATGAAAAGAAGCTTTTGGCCAAGCTGGCAGAACCTAATTTTTGGGCTGAGAAGTTACAAAGAGATTTGATGGTTCCCTTCACGAATGAAGAGGTTCAGCGTAGATTTGAAAAACTACAGGCTGAGCTGAATTATTTTCAGAAATATCTCAGTTTCATGAATCACAACAACGCACCAGTTCAAATCTATATTTTTGGTTCCATCGTAAAAGGCCGATGGGGCGCAAACAGTGATTTAGATCTGTTTGTGGATAGTTCAGACAAGGATTTATTGCGCCGATTGGAATATGGGATATACAAAGAATCTCATCCGTCTTTTACAGGCAATATTGAGATTTTTACCAGCTTTTTTGAGCCAGCTAACATTTTAGATCCTTTAGTTCCGATTTCCTTTCGTGAATTGCGGGATTTGATGGGTTTTTATCAAAGAATTCTAGGGGACATAGGCTTTAAACTGACTGGGACAGGCAAAACTTTGGATTTGCAAAGACTTCCAGTGCCTCCAAAAATGTATGTGGAGTTTAATCCAATTGAAGACCGCGTATTTTATCTGACCTTAAAGACCCATGAGGCAATGCATCAGATTGGAGATCAGTTTTCCGTATTTTATGATGGGGCTGGACAAGGTGCACAAAGGGTGGCTCAAAAACTGTAAGAAACGATTGGCAAACTAACCAGTGATTGGAGTGAGGTTGAATCTGATTTATTGTTAATTCGTGACAATACTCCATCGGCTCGTTTACACCGCATTCGCAAAGTGATTGATACCAATTCTTGGACCAAGATGAAACAGGAGGGCATGGTTGAATACATGCTACATGTTTCCCAAAGGCAGATTGAGGCTCTGAAAAGGGCCAAGAAGGTACTGAATTCCAAGGAATAGTCATGGAGATGTTGGTCAAAAAAATAGTTCTTTTGCCTGATTGCAAGCAAGACTTTTTGCATGAAATGAGTTTGGCCAACGAAAAAATTAGAAGCCAGAGAGGGTTTTTATCCGGGATTATCTTGTCGTCCCGGGTAAATCCTGATGTCATTTATCATTTTTCTATGTGGATGGATTTGCAATCCTCTCTGGACTTTAGCGCGTATCTACCGCATTTTATTAAGAGCCACCAGCATCTGGTTTCCAGTTTTTCTGAAGAGAATCTGCAAGTACTCATTTCGGTAACGGCTGAAGGAGATTTTCGCCCTGTGCTGGATGCCTAAGCTCCTGTTAATTTTTGGCTTTTTGGTTTCTCTTCAAGGGGAAACAAGAAGCGATGACAGAAACTTATTTGTGCTGGAAGATCCAGCCCAGCTTCCGACTTCGATCACCCTCAATCAGGAGCAACTAATTGGCTGGAAAGGGCCACAGTCTGTAAATCTGAATATTCGTTTGGATAGGGGGACACTACTTCCAGAACATGCCGTGTTAATGTTTAGTGGTGTTTCCATTGATCGTGACTTTAGTCTGCTGGCTTTCAGAATTTCGGACTACTTACATTATCTGGATGCTCATGAGATGGAGTTAAGGCTGGTTCTTCCCGGATTTCATCCATCCTTAGATAGGCCATCCATTCACTTTTCTTTTCATGAGCCATACATTGATCTTGAGAGACTTAAACTGTTTCTTAAGGTAGATAAACTTCCCCAACTTGATGGTGTGACTGGAGTAAAAGAGATCCGCGTCTATGTTCCAGCGGCTCTGAATGACCTTGTGGCGTTTCAGGAAGATGCCCTGCGTTTTTTTCCATCACTGTTTGATTATTCTCTGACTTACGGCCTTTTAATCCTGTTGTTAGTACTACTGCCATTGTGGACTATAAAAAGTGCTTTTTATCGTCTGCAAGCCAAATTTTTAGTCAGTTTTTTGTTGCCTTCGCTTTTATTGTTCTCCTGGTTCTTAATTAGCAATCACGGTTTTATCAAGGAAACTGAAATGAATCTGATGAACCAAGCCAAATCGTATCTGGAGAACTGTACCAAACAATTGATCCTGGCCGCAGAAGATGCAGAAAGTGATTTGGCTTCAAATCTAAAAACCCTCGTATCAGTAAAGGCCAAAGCATTTATACAGGATCTTTATGAACAAGGAGAGATGTTAGAGGTTAATCCGTGGTTTGACAGAAGAGAAGGGGTTTCTTCACACACCCTTGATTTATGGCTTGATAAGACCTTTGCTTCGCTTGGAATTCAGGTGATTTTTAGAAATGATCATACAAGTTTTGCGACGGCAGTTTTTCATCCCGGTCATACCACCAGAACCTTTCATACTCCGGTGTTGCAAAAGGTTTTGAAATCGCAACTAGGAGAGTATAGCGAAAGATATCTTGAGGAACAGAAGGCCAATATGGAGATTACCAATATCCTTAGAAGGGACTTAAATTCAGTCTTTCGCGATAGTAGCGCAGTGGACTCATTTTTATATAACCCCTGGAAAATGTTTGACTACATGCCGGTGGCCTATTTTTCGAAAGGGTTTCAGTACAGTAAGAGTTTTTGGGCCTATCTGAATGACAGTGCTGGGAATATATGGCTAATTATTGGCAGTGTGGATGAGGCTAGTGTCTTAAATACTCTTAATGATAGAATTTTATTCAGATTGCACAATATGCAGGATCAGAATCTGAATGTCAGTGTAGTGGGACACCATCAAACAGTGTCTCAGAGCGTCAAGGGGAAGGTGTCCCAGTTTCTGGCCCATAATGCGGCCCTGTCCTGGGTGCAGAGGGTTCAGAGTTTTTCAGTGGGCCGAGACAATGAAGAGTTACACCTGTCTTTAGCGGTCCGAACTCCCTTACTTCCAGATATGGCCCTTGTAGTCAGTATAAGTTTAAAATCCTACCTGCAGTTTAGGCAGCAGGCCCTTAATATTTTATACCTGTTGATTCTGGGGTTTTGTATTGTCTTGTTTGTTTTATGTCGCTGGTTGGCTCAGCTTGTACTTAGGCCTTTATCATCGCTTAGGCAGGGATTGTTAAAGATTCAGAGCGGGGATTTGTCTGAGGATCTTCCCAAGTCAGGTGCCGATGAACTGGCTGATTTGACAGTTCGATTTAACCAAATGATTCAGCAGCTCAGAGAAAAGGAACTAGTGACCAGATTTTTGTCGAATATGGC
>DITF01000008.1 GCA_002422125.1 bacterium UBP17_UBA6191 | reverse complement strand
AACAGGGCATTGACCATAGCCAAAAGGTAGTTTTTCCTCTCCCGGCTCGCAAAGATGTGACGAAAAACCACATTGTTGGTCAAACCAATTTTGGGCAATTCTTCATCATCTATTAAATAATGTTCCTTGTCTGGGCTCATAACATCCATTATACCTTCTTTTCTTTGGGGTTGTTAGCCCCGCTGTACACCTGTTCTGCTGGATGCAGCCTGGTATAGATTTCCTCTAGGCGATGAATGGCAATATGGGTGGAAACTTCTGTGGTTTCCAGACGGGCATGCCCAAGCAGTGCTGTTTATGGCGGGCGAAACTTTTAGACCAGTGTCCTAATTGCAATTCCGACTCAATTCGAGGTATTGAATTGATGGGAGGATTTGTATGGCAAAGAGAAGTAGAAGAGTTTTTTTCCAGTGGTTTGAAGACTCGTGTTTGTCTGGATTTTTCGACCATTATATACCCACTGGGGTCAAAGGGGATGTTTGTAGCCGTGCCACATAGGGCATTTGACTCAATCACCATTAATGATCCCATCTATTCTCAATAACCCGCTGTTTCTCTTCATCCCAGTACCATCTCGACCATTTAAGCTCAGGTGACAAATTTAGCTCCTGTAGCTTTGTGAGAAATTCTTGGTAGGAATCGAAGTAGATAAAATTCAGTTGTTCCAGATTAAGCATAAAATAGCTAGTAGAGCTAAAATGACACTCGGTATACCGTGTTTTCAAGAAATTATCTGACTTCTTTTCCGTATCATGTGAATACTTCCGCATTTGCCCATATACATACTGGCCTGTGTAATTATATGCAGAAACATGCTCTTTGCGATAATCGCGAGGTATACATTTGGGAAACCAAAAATTTCTGTGACAGGAGTCGATGCTCTCTATATATACCCCTCCTGTGAATGTTCGATCCCATTCCCCACCGAGATGCAGACTATACAGTACTAATGGAACCAGAACCCAAACCACAATCATAAATAGCCAGACTATTATTCGCATTGATTTAATCCAGACATTGGAAATCTCATTTCAAAGCGATGATTGATTGGGTACTTTTCTGAAAAATAAAGCTCAATCTCTTTCCCAATGAATCGTTCGCCATCTAATGGATCTTTAAACATATCTGTTATCTCAAAGTGCCCAACACATTCGATTCCATCACACTTCATGAACCGATTAAAAAAAGAGCTTTTGCCGATAGAAAATAGTTCAGAAAACTCTTCAACATTTGTATTCAATATTGGAGAGATTCCATCTTCATATTCAAATGATGCTGAGCCAGATCTTTTCATTCCTCGTTTAAAGGCATCTTGTGCAGCATTCTGAACATTGGGATGATTCTCAAATTGTTCAGCTAGCCCAATCGCACCAAGATTTGCGCTCTGTGCACCACCTGACCAGTAATGATCCACAAATGTAGCCGTGTTCCATTTTCCGTCAGCACGACCTTTATTTGGATACAGCTTAAATGCGGCATACCCAGCGGAAGCTGAAGCTACAGCCCCAGCAACAATCGCAGGGATTGGAACATACCCACTGGGGTCAACAAATACCGAACAATTTAGCCACATTTTTTTACTCACCCGTCAAAGAAGGGAAATAGAATCTCAGGTACAAATATTTGTAGCTCGTTTCCCTAGTATGAATGTCTCTTGCAGTTTTGACCTCTACATCACAGTTTGAATTCGGGCAGGGCTTGCACTCTCCTTCTTTTACAACTCCATGCACAGAACACCAAATATTGCCGCATGTATCCAGTAAATAACGATTCATTAAACCAAAACCACGCTTAAATTCACCCCTCAAACTAAACTCATGTTTTTGGCTATCTACATCAAAATGGTCGACCGTCAATCTTGCCATATCATGTTGACAGGCTCGAATTCTAGATTTTTTTGTTGCAATTCCTGCTCCAAAAGCCGGAATAAAAAAATGCAAGCCAATCAGAAATAGGCAAATCCACAAAACCTTATTACTAAAAAAGTTTTTCATGGACTGGTTGTTTATAGGTAGGAGGATGAATCTTCCGATCTATAATCAAAGGGTTTAAACCCGTTCTTGCTCCCCCATGAGTTCTTCGGAACTGGTCTATAAGTTTTAAGCTATGTTCCAAACCTTGGGCCGTATAAGAAGTACCAATATCTAAACCACCCGCTTGCAAACCTCTACTAGAAGAAACAGCACAATTATTCGTGAAAACATTGTACCCCACACCAGGGTAGTTTCTCAGTGTATTCAGAACCCTTTCAGGGTCAACATCTGCGGCGTTTAAAGTATAGCTATATGTATGTCTGAAATCATGATCGTATTTTAAATAATTCTCTGGCTGATGATGGTCAAGTGGCCGGGAATCCAATTTGTTAAATGTGAAAATAGAGTATGTTCCTTCATACTGAACACCAATGGCCGCATGACCGGGCGTAGTAAGTCCTCGGAATTCGCCTATTAGGACATCTACATAATTCCCACCAAATCCATGCTCCGTTTCATCCGGCCAAGTTTCTAGTGGACGATTGGCAACATACCCACTGGGGTCCGTCGCCAAAGTAGGTTTCCCACCAGTAAACATAGTCCAGTTTGAGCCATCACGCATGGGATCTGGCTGGAGGAAACGACCAGTACAGGAGTCATAGGCACGGGCCCGAAAGTCATAAATTCCAGCTAAAGTATGGGGACGGCCCTGGAAGGAAAATAGAGTTTTAGCCATACTAGGAGGCAGATCAACCAAAGGGACACCGTAAGGATCCATTTCCAAGGAAGTGCTTAAGGAAACCGCAGGGATAGATTCTCCAGTGGCTGGGTTAGGGACAGTAGGAGACTGAACCGTAGCCTGTAGATCCGTCAGAAAATAAATGGAGTCACTTTCCCAATCAATTAAGCCAGAATCCGAGAGGATGACTCCAAAGCGTTCATCCCAGGCGGAAGGATTGTATAGCGCTCTGTATACCGAAGTTTTAATATCATCTAAACCCTCTATTTCCCTTTGGTTTTGACGCAAAACCCAGGAAATTTTTTCCCCAGTTTGGCTCTGATGTACACTTCCAGACCGTAAGCGCGAACCTGGATAATAACTGTACTGCTGACTGATTTCTGGTTGGGATTGCGCCACCATTAGCGACAGTGAATTTACCTCCAACTTTGCCAGTCTTGACATAGCGTCCCACTCATAGCTTCGGTGGTGTAATGCCGAGTCGGTTACTCCACTTCCATAAAGACTGCGGCCTAGAGGATCTGTTTTTGCAGCCGGAAGTTGAGAAAGCCAATTGTGGGCTGCTGGGGGAAGTGCCGGGTGAGCAATGCCTGAAATCCTATCCGGCCACTGAGGCTTACCCTGAATCTGGATGTCATGCAGTGAGTTTCCCGAGTTGGTACGACTCACCAGGTTGTGATTGTTATCATAGGTGTATGAAATCATAGTATTTAAACTGGAATTGTTATGTCCCGTCAGAGAAGCCTGAGTTAGTCGGCCAGAATCATCATAGGTGTATAGTTTTACCCGACTTTGAAAATCATTGTCCACAGCATGGGAAACAAGTCGATCTTGAGTACTCCAGGTATATTCCTGTTCCATCAAGATCGAGTCGCTGGAATCGCGATGGATAATTTTTGTCTGCCTGCCCAAGCCATCCTCAAAGTACTGGGCCTTAAGGCCAGAAGGCCAATGAATTTCTTTTCTTAAAGTTTCGGCCTCGGTAGCCATTTGATCATGCCAAACAATGTTTATCTGACCCGCAAAGTCCGTGTACGCACTCAGCAACCGCCCGAGTTCATCCCAAGTGTAACTCATCATCCAGCCAAGCCCGGTTTGTAAATCCTCTACTATGGTGCTAATAAGGTTGCCGTCTGCGTCATAGCTGTGATGTAAGCGACGATTCAAAAATGGATAAGATTCAGATTTCATGCGTCCCATTGGATCCCAAAGATAAAATGACTCTCTCATTTCAGGTTCCTCCCGAATATACACGGGCCTACCTAGCTTATCCCATTCACGATAAACAAAAATCGTCTGTTGACTCTGGTGATCAAAATAGCTTGTTTTAATGACTTGATCTGCCTGGTTGTATTCATGGCTAATGGAATTAAGAACCTGCTGATCGGAATCAAAGCTCATTTCTGCCGACAAGCGAGACCTGTCATCCCAAGCAAAGGTACGATATGTGCCATCAGGAAGAGTCTCCCTCAAGATTCTTCCCATGCCATCGCGTTCCCTTGAAATGGTCGCACCGTTTCCATCCACCTGATTAGAAACCTGTGCGAATCTGTCCAGATGTCTTCGGTTAACAATTCCACCTGGGTCGGTAAATATTTGAATGCCTGTATTCCAGCCTGGTTCTATTTGCGTCACAAGAGACGAAAAATCCTCCTGGATCACAGTGCCTCTTAAATCACGCTCATAACTTCGGGTTTGAAAAATACCTGAAGCCTGGCTCTCAATCGTTTCAGACATTAGTTCTCTAACGGCTGAATACTGCTTTTTATGCACCAAGCCATCTGGGGTCTGAACCCTAGCCACCTGTCCGTCAACTGTGTAAACTATTTCAGTTCTTAGAGTGCTCGATCCTAACCGAGTTTCTCTGGCAGAAACACGGTTCAGAATGTCCCATTCCAAGGATTGGACTCTACCACCTGGAGACACCATCTGAACAATATTACCGACTTCATCATATATGATTTCAGCGCGTGTGCTATCTGGGTAAACGCTCCCGATTTTACGATCCAAAGCATCGTATTCATAGGTTTTAACAAAGCCCATTGGATCTGTTTCCTGAAGTAATCTGCCATAGGCATCCCATGTAAAGACCGTTACACGACCAAATGAATCCGCCTGTCCCGTGGGACGGCCAAATGAATCCCATGAGTAGTCAACATAATAATTTCCGGGTCCAATAACCTTTCGCAGCTTGCCCGAATGATCCCAGCTATAGCTTTTAACCAAAGGAGAAGCTTGATTTAAAATGTCTGCGGTTATCTCCTGAACAATGCGATTTTGTGAATCGTACACAATTGTGGTTTTCTTGGAACCACCCTCTAACCTCTCGGTCAAATTTCCGAAAATGTCCCAAGTGAACAAAGTGATAATTTTCTGATGATTCGCATCATACTGACCCCCAAATTCACTGGAGATCCTACCACTAACATCATAAGTTACTTCTTGAACCAATTGAGATTCCAATACCTGTGAATCTTCATCAAGCTTTTGCAAATACACGGTTTCCAAGCGACCCAACGAATCATAACCTATTAGTTTCCTGCGAGAGCCTGTAGTTTCACTCAGTATGCGCCCATGATTATCCCATGTATAAGAGGTAATAACAGTCTCCCCATCTGGGCTGGACACAATCATGGCTGATGGTTTGCTTCCCTGAGGTAACAAAACAAAACTGGTTAATACAGTATGACCCGCTGAATTCAGTCGCTGTTCATATGGAGTTTCAGCCTCTGGGGTGACAAGCAGATGTTTTCGCATTGTTTGATTCCCATGCTCATCATAGCTCATTACTACATGTCTACCTAAAGAATCCTGCTGTGATAACACCTGACGGGCATCGTTGTATTCCGTCTGGTTCTCAATCAGTAAATTCTGGGTAATTCTACGATAGTTTTTAGCCTGGTAGGTGTGTACAAATTCTATCTCGATGGTTTGTGAATCGTTTCCTCGGTGCTTAATTTCACGGACAAAGTCTCCTAACTCATCATATTCAAGATCGCCAGAGTCTCCATATACAGAAAAATGTGTGACTCGGTGTAGATCATTGTACTGCACAGCACCAACAATTTCCCCATAAGGCCCTGCTATTCCGGTGATGCTGTAGGCAAAGCGGTCGTCCGAATATTCATAAGCCTCCAGCAAGCCCTCGCTATTTCGCACCGCCAAAAGTCTGCCATATTGGTCATGGTCATAATATATGGTTTGCCTGCCAAAAAATGAAGCTGATGCAACTAGGCTGTTTGGCCCATAGGTGAACATCAATTCTGGATTTCCAGAGCTAGATGGATTTACTTTCAGCTCTTCTCGAACAGAATTCAGCCGGCCTTGATTATCGTAGCCATAAACCAATACATAAGCCCCCGAGTCTTCCATACGCACTGGCACCAAGTTAGGTACGACGGGAGATAAATTTGAACGCATATCTGCAAATTGATATTGTAGGCCATTCGTATGACTAAGTTGCACTGAGGTTAGCCCATGAGATGATTTTGCAGACCAAACTCCATCTTCACTTTTATATTCTCCGCTCATACCTGGGTATAAATGAGTGGCTGTGGCATCACTCCAATAGACGATTATCGAATGATGTGGTGCTCCTGTTATCTGCATATTTATAAAGTGTTCTGCAACCCATTTGGCCCCAAAGGCCGAAACAGTCCCACTATTTGAAACATACTCTCTTTGCAAGCTCAGTGGCTTCTCCCGAGTAGGCAAACTGAGATCTGTAACGGAATGTAAGAATGCTCCGTCAGCTAACCGGACTGGTGAGCCTCTTGCTGGGCAAAGTTTGGGTAAATCTGGATTATACAGCATTGCCAATTTACTGGTATTGGGACACCGGGTATAGACATGAACGGAATCCACATTAGAAATAGCCACCGTTCCATGAGAAAACTCAAGTAAGTAATCTCGTGATACTGCGTTTTCACGCAAATTAAAATGAAGATGAGCTATAGCTGATGGGTTTGAAAAACAACGCTCCAAGCCCAGAATATCTACATTCTGCGGCAAGGCTTGAAAGGAGACCAGCGAGCCATATTCCCGGCTCAGATTATGATAATTAAAATAGACTTCTTGGGAATTTGCAATAACAGAACCATCCATAAGAATTGATTTAGGCTCAAATTCAATTGTGCCAAATCCAGCTAAGACTCCCTTAATTTTTGTCAAAGCACCATCATCAAACCCAGTTAACAATAAATCAGAATGGTTAGCACTGAAGGCATTGATGTTACCTGCAACCCCCCGTAAAATAAGAGGTCGACTAATGAGCAACTCTTGGATATCACCCCGCAAATTACTTATACTATCTGCTCGGATCTGGGTTTCAAAGATGGGTGTGTAATTGTGTAGATTGGTGATTACATTTTCGTGGGACAGTGTAAAGTTCGCTGAGGTCAACTCCACGGTATCCAAGACGATCGAATCATAATTCTCGGCGTTAATTGTCTGAAATGTGGAGTCACGAATGACTAGCCTGGAATCTGCATTTTGGGTTAAAAAATTGGCTTCTTCAGCCATATATTCGCTATTTTCAACACTAAATTCAGAATCTTCCGATACTAATTTCTCAAAGTGACAGCCACTAAAATCGTTGAGTGCCTCTTGACTCAACTCAAATGTTGATCTAGAAGGGCAATTTAGTTTAGAAATGGTGACACCGGGATACAATAAGTCCGAATTAGTAGAGTGAATAATCCGAGTCAGATAGTAAGAAATGTCTTCTACCACCAATGTAGAATCATAAAGAATTAATTGAGGGACTTGAGCTGGTATCAAAGCAATGCTGTCTGAAGTCAGAGTAAGCACTGAACTCAGATCAAGATTACCGATATATCCAGCCAATACATCATTTAGTCTAATATTTTTACCTCGGACTTTTTTATCCAAATGCAATACCCCAACCTCGCCATAGGATAACATACTGCTAATTCCAGCCCTCTGTTTAAGGTACACTTCTCCTACGGTAGCACCAAACATTTGCAAGTTGTTAATACCTTTAATTCCTGCAAAGTGATTACCATCTAAATTTACGGCTCGGCTGAAATCTTGCCCCCCAGGACCCTTGCCAAAATCCAGAAAAATTTCTAAGACACCAGGTTCCAAGGAAACTACACTCCCATGATTTGCTTTTATCTGGAGCTGAGCCAAGCAGTTTGCAGGAGGATTGGCCAGCTTTAGGTCGTTTCTTTGAATAATGTGATTAGTGGCTGCCCCACAGTCAAAGTCATTTGCAGTATCAATAGCCAACATGCTAGTACTATTTATCCATTTTGGAAGAGTAAGAGTACCTTCCGGTCCATACACTATATTGTCACCGCAATTACCATGGGGACCTATCATTCTCCACTGGTAGTCTATAGAATCGGAAGATGACAAAAGCGTAGAGTACCCACTATGCTGGTAAACCCCTTCAATCAGCACAGTCTCAAGGGGCACTTGGTCATATAAATCCAGACAAGTATATCCTTCAGAGCAGTTGCCTGATGTAAGCAACTGGTGGTGATGTGTGAATATCATGTTTCCTCTATCAATTAATGCTCTATACAGGGTCTTTCCAGCATCATGAAAGATGGGTTGAACATCGACAGTTGGCTCTAACGCAATATTGAGACCGTAATTACTGCAAGTCGAGCAACAACCGAATATGGACAATCCCTGAGCAATTACAAATAAGTAAATAGCAAATATGGAGTAACGGCATATTAGCATTGTGTGCC
>DITF01000256.1 GCA_002422125.1 bacterium UBP17_UBA6191 | reverse complement strand
TATCACTCCAGACCAGAGACTATTAAACTGCTGATCCCACAAATGAAGATTGGGAAAGGCCTGAGATACCAGAAGCTTTTTTGCATCGCCGGCATAAATTCCTGAAACAAACGGGACTACCAGATTTTCGGTAACCGTTTTTCCAAATCGTCGTGCAAAAAAATCATACACTGACAGTTCTGATTGGCCCTTGGTGGCTAACCCACCGCTTAAGATCCGTAACAAGCCCCCTAGCCCAGCTAAAGGACTTAAAAGGCTTGGAATTTTAATTGGGAACAATCCATCTCGGCTTGAGATATAACGAATTTTTGAGCTTGGCTCTGGCCATTGGACTTTATCCAAAATGCCTAGGTCTAAAAGTAAGTCATAAATGATTTTGGATTTGAGCATCATGGAGTTGGGCCCAGCCTCAATGCGGTAAGGACCATCCTGAAGCGATACAATTCGGCCTCCAAATCTCTCTTTGCTCTCCAACAGAAGGTAAGGGCGATCTTTTAAGGCATAGGCCGCACTAAGACCAGTAATTCCTCCACCAAGAATGATGACATCCTGCATAAATATTACCCCCAAGTTTCAGGCATGAATTCCTCGTGGTATCTGCTGTAACTGTACGGACTGAGCCTGTACCATCTCTGAAAAAATTCTGACGCATTCCATGGCCTTGATGGGATCAGAGCAGGTAAAAACATCAATGGCCACAGTGGCCTGTTCCGGCCAGGTATGCGCGCTAAAATGTGATTCTGACAATAAAAGAATGGCACTTCCCCCCACCGGCTCAAACTGATAGTGCTGGCAATGTACCATGGTTAATCCGGCCTCCTCTGCGGCTGGAATCATGGCTCTTAGCAAAAGAATAGACTGGTTGAGAACCTCGATATTGGCACATTGGGATAGTTCTGCCATGACATGATGGCCTAGTTCAAATCTGAATGGTTTGCTTAAATTTTCGTGCATGTGGGTTATTGTATCAGAGTCACTGATTGCAATGTTTATATACCAAAGGATAGACTTATAAAAAGGAAGCGGAGTAAATTATGAACATACTGATAATTGAAGATGATGATGCAGTACGGGAGTTTTTGCGCCTCGGACTTAATTCCATGGGACATGAGGTTACAGTAGCTGACAATGGTGAGGATGGGGTCGATACCTGCCTTAAAAGCTCATTTGATCTGGTGATTACGGATATGAACATGCCCAGAAAAAATGGGATTGAAGCCATCTTGGAGATTCTTCACCTCAAGCCAGACCAGCAGGTCATTGCCATTTCAGGTATTCCCTCTCAGGCCGCCAGAAACAACTTTTTAAATACGGCTTACATGATGGGTGTGACCAACTATTTAGTCAAACCCTTTGGACTGTCCGAGCTAAAAAAGGCCATCGGCCAGTTTACACGCTAAAATCAGGCTGATTTTTGGGATGGGCCTGAATAAATGCGGGTATTCTTTCCAGTCGTTGACTTACCTCAGATATTTTTGACCACTGGGCCAAATCGACCCCAAAACGAAGGGTGGATAAAATCTGGGGGGCCAGACAAACATCGGCCATGGAGATTTGATCCCCAAAACAGTAGATACCCGCATGCCGCTGCAAAAATACTTCAAATGCGCTCATGCCCTCAGTTATGAAGTTTTTTAGCCACAGATTCACCTGGGCTTCAGAAGCATTGATTTCTTCCTTTAAATAACGGGTTACTCTAAGATTCTGCAAAGGCTGCACATCTACCGATATGATTTGAGCCATGGCCCGAACAATGGCCCTATCTTGAAAATTTTGCGGTAGCAGGGCTTTTTCTGGATGGGCCTCTTCAAGATACTCAAGAATGGCTAGACTCTGGGTCAGGACGCTTTCATTTTCTAAAAGGAGGGCCGGAACCATGGCAGAAGGATTATTTTTTAGATATTCTTCTGATCGCTGCTGCCCCTTTAACAAATGAATAGGAATAGTGTCCCAAACTAATCCCTTGTGCTCAAGTGCAATGCGTACCCGATAGGCACAGGAACTGCGAAAGTAGCTATAAAGCTTCAGCATCTTGTTTTAACCTACTATTTTTACTTGTTGATCAATAGAACCAAAAATACTTTGTCCATCCAAGCCCAACATTTCAATACGCACCCTATCTCCCTCTTTCATAAACGGGGTTTTGGGGCTACCATGCTCTAAGGTCTCAAGCATTCTCTTTTCTGCCAGACAAGAAGAACCGCTTGAGCGATCAAGATTAGATACCGTACCACTACCAATGATACAACCAGCACTCAGATTTCGGGTTTTGGCAGCATGGCTAATCAGCTCAGAAAAATCAAAGGTCATATCCACACCAGCATTAGGCTTTCCAAAAAGCTCATGATTCAGATGCGTAATCAAAGGCAAATGAACCTTGTTGTCTTTCCAGGCCGAGCCTAATTCATCCAAAGTAACAGCCACAGGCGAAAAGCTCGAAGATGGTTTGGAGTGAAAAAAACCAAAACCTTTGGCAAGCTCGGCAGGGATTAGATTTCTTAAACTGACATCATTGACCAGCATCACCAAACAAATTTTGTCCGCACAGGCATTTTTGTCAGCCCCCATGGGCACATCTTTGGTAATGATTGCCACCTCGGACTCAAAATCTATTCCATGTGCCTCACTCACAGCCAAAATATCAGACCTTGGATCTAAAAAATCGTCCGACCCACCCTGATACATCAAAGGATCAGTCCAAAAGCTAGGCGGCATTTCTGCCCCTCTAGCCTTCCTGACCAATTCCACATGATTGACATAAGCGCTACCATCAGCCCATTGATAAGCCCTAGGAAGTGGAGAACACATCAAAGACGGATTAAAGTCCATAATGTCTGGCATCTCGTTTTGCAAAAGTCGATTGTAAACACTCTCAAGCTTGGGCCGGACTTCATCCCAATAATCCAGTGCGTACTGAAGGGTTTGGGCAATATCTGGGACTAAAACACATTTCTGCAAATCACGACTGACAACGACTAATTGACCATCGCGGCTACCCTGAGACTTAATTGTGCCTAATTTCATCAGAATTCATCTTCTCCCAGAGGTAAAACCTCTTCCGCATTTTTGTGCGTTAATGCCTGTGGTTTTTTACCAGCCTGTTTTACAGTTGTCTTGCCTGGTTTGCTTTTTGGCTGGAAAGCACTGAGTTTGGCCTGTGGTTTTTGTAAGGCTGAGCGCACTTGAGTAGGGCGTTTTTCCATCCTTTGAAAACCATGATGATTAATATGGGCCTTTCCTTCCACAATGGCCATCAGTTCCATAACAATTTCTCTTAAAGACTCGGCTTGTGAGGACATTTCCTCACTGGATGCCGCCGATTCCTCGGCATTGGCCGCTACCTGCTGGGTACCTTTTTCCATATCGGCAATGGCTTTATTGATTTGCTCAAT
>DITF01000044.1 GCA_002422125.1 bacterium UBP17_UBA6191 | reverse complement strand
GCTTTTGGCCTCTGGTGTTTGGCTGTCTCGGAATCTCATTGATTCTTGAGAAGAGGTTATTCTGCCATACACTTGTGTAAAGTGTCAAGAGGTATTTAAATTATCATTTGACGATCGGCACAAGGAGACTTCTTCACCTCCGTCAAGACAAAATATATATCCGTAGAGTTTTCTGGACATTGAAATTAAGTCGCGGCATGTAAGCAAGAGCTATTTAAAACACCGCCTACATCAATTATCTTACTTTCTACCTCCAAAACCAGCTTCAAAACATCCCTTGACCACCTTTCAGGGTACTCTCTCTTATTATATGTGAAAGAACCAAACTTAGCTCCAGCTCGACGAGCTTGGCAATTTATTGAACCATAAAACACAACCATATTGCGGTGTTTTGAAACATTGGCAAATGCACTTACATAGAGAAAGCATTCACTATCTAACAATGAAGTTAGGCTCTCTTTTAACACACTATTACATAGTTTTTGGCTAACCTTGTGGATATCACATTTTGCCGCCTCCAGTTTGTCAGGAAGAAGTAACTTATTAATGAGTTGAGCAAGGACATCGCAAAGAGAGCGGGCTGTATATATCGCTGCCACAATGTTTGCCTGGCATACCAACTTTGCTAGCTCATACTCATTCCTCTGGTCTGTTGTTCCAAACATCCCACGAAGAGGGACTCTTAGGCCAGTAACATCATCAGCCTCAATAAGATTTTGAGCATTTTCGGCAGTAAGTAAGTGATAACGGAGTACCATTGTGCAACCGTCCATCGAAGTTATCAGCCCAATGCCCTCTCTGTCCCCGTTCATCCTGTCATGAATATGATCACGAAGTGCTTGAATATTCCATTCCATCATTCACTCTCCCAAATATGTAGCAAGTGATCCACACTCATTTTTCGAAATCCCAAACTGATTTAGCTTCCCCTCACAACCAATAAACAAAAACCCGTTTACCTTGGTGCTCCACTGTCTCTACCCTATAACGGGAGTCTTCATCCGTGGCCAGGTTTTTCTGGAAAATCATTAAATAACCCTCAGATAATCCAATCTGATTTAAGTATTCACAGATCTGGTCTAGGCCATCGGATAGGGTCTTTTCGCCGCGATAGAGTTTGATTTCTGAGACAAACTTTTCACCAGCAAATTCAACCAGAATATCCAGGCGTTTACGGCCTAGTGCATATTCTCTGTGGATTGTGCCGCCCCCGTTTACCAGTCTTTGCAGCCAGGCCATAAAGAGGGTGTGAGGAGTGACTTCTAAGGCATAAAATTCTATTTGGCCATGTTCGCGCCAGAAGCTAACAAAACCATCCATGAGTTTTTTGTAGTTTAGGGTTTTATTGGAATTTAGGTACCAATGCGGCTCAAAGGCCATACCTCTTTGTAGGGCATAGGTCATTTCGCGGGGTAAAATTTCTTTGTACAGTGGATTGGCAATCTGGATGTTTTTGGATTCAGGATGTAAAAGGCCTAAGTCAGTGGCGTATTCCAAATCCTCCTGAGGAAATTTAGATACATCTTCCCCAGCCAGCATGGGAATCACAATCTGGCGAATGCGGGGGTCTTCCAGTCTGTAGTAGAGCTGATCAATATGGGTAGCGCGGGAGAGAATCAAAGCCTCCTTGGCCTCAAACAAATGCTGTTCAGATAAGATTTGCTCTTTGGGAAACAACTTGTGGCACATCTGCTCACCCAAGGCATTACAGAGCCAGGGCTGGCCTTGAGTTAATTCAAAAATTTTCTCCACCAATCCGGGTGCGAGTTTTTGTCCGTACTCAGCCTCGTGCTGCAAAAAAAGGTCCTGTACATTTTCCAGAGTAAAATTGCCCAAGCGGACGGATTCAGCTTTGATATTGAAGCAGGAGCCCCCAGTGAGCCAGATATCTTCTTTCTGGGAATAGATTCGATAATCCTTTAGATCGCGCACACCATTTAAAATGATGGACTGGGGGAAAGCGTGGGGTCGTTGATCGTATCCGGCCCGAAGCTGGCGCAAAAGAGCAATCAAGGATTCTCCGGCCATGGAGTCGATTTCATCGATCATTAAAACGATGGGTTTTTCAGAGGCTTTAGACCAGCTTTCCAGGCAGGACTGGACCCCTGATTTATCCGAAAAAAAATCAAAGGCTGTGGGTAAATGAGAAGCTGAGTACAGGGATCGGGCAAGGTCAAGGCGGCGCAAAATAATCTGGTTGGCCTCCAAAACATCGTCCTTGGCAGACTGGGCCGATTCCACGGTGATATGGATTGCCAGATACTTACCCTCTTCATTCAACTGCCTGCAAATTTCCCGAAGCAGGGTGGTTTTACCACTCTGTCTTGGGGCGTGGTGAGTAAAGTATTTGCGTTGCTCAAGCAGCTCCAGAATAGGTGTAGTACCAATTGGTCTTGAGACCGTGTAATGAATGTCTGGCTGGTTGGCTCCGGCAGTGTTAAAAAATTTTTTCATGGAGCTTGATTATAGCATGCAGACACAGGTTCATTCAGACAGAGTCCCCAATAAATCTGGGGCATTTCAGAGTCATGTTTAAGAACCAGTCTTTTCACCCAATTGCATCAACAACTCAATCCCCCGCCCCATTTTTAAGTCCATTTGTAAATAGGCCTCGGCAATAGAAATATTTTGGTCCATTAGGTCTAACCTAGATTCATTGGACAATGTCAGAACATCGTGGGCCTGATTGTGAAGCTTTGAGATTCCTTCAAAGGCCCGGTTCTTGGTTTTTTTTCCCTCAAAGGAAAAGGGCGTTGTGACCAGTATTGATACCTGAACCCCTGAGTTTTTTATCATATTTGCAATAAGCGGTACGAGTAGGCTTCCGGTTCTTCCACCCATTGCAGAAACCATGATTACGGTATCAAGATCTGCCACATATTGTTGGATGGAGGATTCCCTGGCTTGGGGGTCTCTGAGATCAATTAATATGGTCAAAAATTTTTGCAATGGCTCTGGATCCATAGCGGAAAACGGAACATCCAAGGAATTTATCAGGATACAGCGCTGATGCAAGGTGTGCGTTCTAGCAAACCGGGTCACCACGGCACAACCCACATCGCCAATTCCCATGAACCCAATTTTGTGATCTGATTTGATGGTTGCCATTTTCCTCCCTTAAGATTTATATGCCTTTAATGAGTCCTCCAACATGCTGACGATTTGCTCTCGCAGCCACAGTGGCTCAAGAACCTGAACCCCTGGACCATGGCGTAATATCTCCAAAATCAATTCATCTGGATTACTGAAGGGCAAACTTAGAATGTAATCGTCCCCTTCCCATTGGGCCTTTTGCTGAGGATGCCAGACTTCATCAGCAACATAGGCCAAATCGGGCCCCTTAAACCTAAGCACCGCCGTCTCGACATCAAAACCACGCCACAAGCCAAAACCTTCCAGACAATAACTATCCAGTTGCTCATCATCGATTTTTAAGATTTTCTGCTCCAGCTCACAGATTTTAAGCACTCGATCCAAAGCAAAGGTTCTAAGTCCTTCTCCGTCACGACACCAGGCCAATAAATACCAGTTACTGCGGTAAAACATCAGCCTTTGTGGATCAATAATCCTTTGGCTTCTTTCATCACGACTGCGGGAATGGTATTCAATGTCCAAAGGTCTTTGATTTAAAAGTGCCTGAGTAATATCTGCAAAAATCTGGGTAGATATTGGCCTTTGATACATTGGCTGAATCTGAACGGCCTTTCTTAAGGACTGTGCCGAATGACCAGATAGGCTCAAAATCTCCTGAATCTTATGTTCCAGTGGTTCAAGTATGGGGCTTAAAATCCCAGGCTCCAAATCCCTTAAAAGGTTATGAATCAAAAGCAAAGCATAAAGCTCATTTTGATTTAGCCAGAATCCCGGCAGTTCAAACTTATCTTGGGTAACATCATAGGCGTAGCCATTAGCCTGCCGGTCGTAGACTATCGGAGCCCCAAAATAATCCCGCATCTTTTGCAAGTCACGATTAAATGTAGCCGAGGAGATTTCCAAGGCATCGGTAATCTTCTTTAGTGAAACTGGCTTCCCCTGCTTCAAGAATCGATGGATTTTATAAATTCTTTCGATTTGTGTCATGAATCTGAGTGTAACACCTAAACTCTATCAGTGGATGATAGAGTGAATATCTGATTTGAGTTAGTATAAAAATTCGTTGCCGGTTCTCTTGCAAACATCAGCAAGTATCCGGGCAACTGGCTGGTATGTGGATTTGGGAATATAGAATCCAACATCCGCAACTGGATACAAGAGTTCAGCCACATCTCTGTCTTCATAAATGTACACTCTAGCAGTAATGGCAGCCTCTTTAATGACCGGTGCCGTTAAAGCCCGACCTTTGGCTAAAACGATTGGCGCATCTGTTTCTCCGAGTCTGAAATACAAGGCAACTGCCAACAGATTACCACTCATAATCACCACATCGGCCTTGGCGACTTGGGCAAAAATTTGGTCTCGGATTGGATCGGTATCTGATCTTAATTGCATAATCTGCTCCTTCTTTAGTTGGTGTTCCCTAAGCTTAGCAACCCCCATATATCACACATTGATAGAGTGAAAAAATTGCGCAAACCATCCAAAAATTTTTCTCTATCATCCCCTGAGAGAGGGTCGGGGCTAGACTAACTTTAAGAATGAGTCACAATAATTTAAGGAGGCTACAATGTTTCAAAGAGTCACAACCCCAGAAAATGCCCATACCAACAATACTCTGGTGTTGTTTCAGGAAATACATGAACGCAACCCGGAGATTTTTATGAAGTTGATAAAAAAGTTATTCCACAGGGTGCCTCCGGAAAAATTTGAGGGAAGATCACATGGCCTTAAAATGGTTTCACATTATAGTCAATCCAACTTGGTTCAGCCTGGGATACTAACTCAATCCGGCCTACAACTAGGTGTGATTACGGACTTTGGCTCCAGTGTCGATGTCGTTGGTCAAAAAATTTTACGATGCCGAGAAGCTCAGGGGTCCGTTAGATATTTCAGTGGATTCAGTTATACATTATTACTCACGGTAAGAGAACGCTATATCCCCCATGATGCGCTGACTCTCCATGTTTCTCAATGCACATTTGCAAATCTCTGCCGCGAACTGCGTTGGGCATGCCGTGATTCAAACTTAGAGCTACTGGCAGATGACTACACTCACTATTGTCTGGAACAAGGCTTAATTGATAATGCCCGTCGTTACATGCGGATTTGTCCATATCCAGAGGAATCTGAATTCATGAATGATTATGGGGTGTATGCTGATCCGGTTGAATCGGGCTTTGTCCCTCATGGCTATATGGGTTTATATGCTAAAGCAAAATTCACTTGCCTCTGGGAGGTGCAATCCATCGTAAGGGTTGACATTTCCTGTAAAACTTTCGAACTAGAAAACTTTGAGCAGGCTGCTAAGAGAATGACAATATGGCTCGATTCCGGAACAATTCATAACGAGGAGGATCTTAGAAAAAAGCTGGCCGCATTCATATTCGAAAAATGGCAAGTTGAAAGAGAAGACCTTCGTGAGGGATACCGGTTTTATTGTGGGTATCCGCATAAAATCACCAATTGGCCTGACCTGCAACTCTATACAAGTAAAACTTTATTGAGCTCTGGAAATGACCGTTATTTTTTTGATTTGCGGGAATATATTTGGGCTGATATCGATGGTGTGAGCCCGTCGGATATTGCCAGTGGAGCAGTTGAGATGCATCGAACTAAGTAGGAATCCTGTAAAGTTGTACGCTTGGATGTGTGATAGGCACTGTTAGTTTTGACAATTTCTGGGTAGAAGCCTGTTCAAAAAGATCAGGCTTCACTCTTCGCGCTTACAATCTCCAGTTTTTTTACCCAAGAACCCAATTCCCAGTTTGAGGAATTTTTTTCATGCCAATAGTCTAACATAAATCAATCGGGCTTTGATTTTGTGGGGAAGGCGCTGATTTCAGTGGACTGCGTGCAAGCAGGGCAACAAACACACCTGATCTGGTATCTGAGCGTGTGGAGTTTGTGTTAAGTTATTGGTCAAACTAGCTTTAGGAGGATATATGAGTGACTTAGTGAGCGGGCTTTACAAAGAGCTTCTTTTAGAATTATCCAAATGGAGCACGGCTGAACTCGCTGGTTTTGCAGCCCAGAAAGGCAACAAATACAACAGAGAATTGATGGTTGTGGGGCGGGCCCCAAACGGCTGGAGGAAGATAGGAAAACCTTGCGATTGGCAAAAGGGAGATAAAATCCCCTGTATTCTGGGCCAGATATTTGATGCCAATCAGGGATGCCCCTTGGCATGGGTTACAAAACAATGGGGTGTTAATGAATCGGGATACAATACGAAAAAGTCTGCCTTCTGGAGAGTGATTCACAGGGTTTTTGAAGGCTTATTGGGCCATTCTAACGATTGGCCCTCGCACCTAGTATGGACAAATCTATATAAAATATCTCCTAATATAGGTGGGAATCCTACGGGGGAATTGCTAAATCTGCAACATGATATATGCATAAAAATCCTGAAAGCCGAAATCGAGTTATATCAGCCAAAAAGAGTACTTTTTCTAACTGGGTCTGATTGGGCCAAGGATTTTTTATCTGCTCTGGAATTTAAGTCGGACTGCAAGGAGAGAACGAGTTCTGGAACCATTTTCAACGGGGCCAAAGTGGTTATAATGCCCCATCCACAGGGTAAGCCTGAAGAAAAATTTGTTGAGGATGTTCTAACTAGTTTCTAAAAAATGTCTCATGAATCAGCTTGTGATGGTCATGACAAACATCAAATAGCCGTAAATGATATTTAAGGTAAATTTACATTCTTGATTTTGAACTCTTTCCGATTCAAGTCATACGCCGCCAAAGTGTAACACTCCCCATTCGAAGGAAGTTGGCAGTTTTTTATTGCAGTCTCAAGATACTCTAGCTTCTCTAATAGTACATTCTCATACGACTCAAAAATAAAAATTTTGTATGGGGATTTAGCGCACAGAAGCTTCTCGAAATCGAATATGAGATCATGTTTATGGTGTGACCATTCGGATTCCAATACCAGTCCGATATCCAATCCCTCATTTTCTGAACGCTTATACCAGCAAAGGTCAAAAAGCCACTCCGGCTCAACTTCTGCTTCGGTAGAAGAGGCGCAGACTTTCCATTCTAGCTTCTCCCCGAGTCCAATGAAGGCACTCTTCACTGCTTGAGTCCACGCTCGATTGCCCGATCCCATCACACGATTTGGGATGCTGTGTACTGCCTGGACAATTTCATCTATCATGAGGGTCCTTCCCTGCCTTCTCTATAAAGCCGCCATCATCAATCTGATTATGGCTTTCTGGTGTTTAACTCCATGTGCACTTGCCACAAAGACTGATGGGCCAGCAGATGAATCACAAAAACCGAGTCTTTGCCTTACCCAAGTATACCAAACATCAGACTGCCCGTACCAACGGATGGCCATAAAAGTGTATCGTTGAACCAATGCAAGCCAAATCCCATACCTGCACCTGTCACAATACCAAGGCAAGTATACTGAAGCACCAAGGTGGCCGCCTTGGCATATAAGCGGTTGGCGTATTCTTGCATTATGGCTGGATTAAATTTTGTGCTCATTTGTCTGATCCTCCCAAGTGTTGAAGGCATCAAACTAACAGACCAGATCTATCCCCAAACGATAGACAAAAAAACCACTTCCCAAAAAATCCGATTCACATTTCCCGTAACCAATCCTTCTCACCGCAGGCACTACCCTTTTAAACGCGTAACCCATCACACCCGGTATTTTCTGGCCTCCACTGTATTTACCCTCTTTGTGATCCCACCAACTTACTACCACTTTAGGAAAGGGTGGTCATTGAACTACTTATAGCCCGTTTCTGAAAAATGTCTCATGAATCAGCTTGTGATGGTCATGACAAAGTGTAATCAGGTTCTCATATTCATCCTTCCCACCCCTACTTGTTGGCTCAATATGATGAATCTCCACCCTGTACTTTGAATCACACCGGCTGTTTCTAAACCCGTAATAACAACACTGTCCCCGATCCCGTCTGTGAATGGCATGAACCAAATGTTTGGGCAGAGTTTTTCTGGCCTGTCTTGCGACAGGCGAACTTTGAGAATGCTGGTGGTCTGGCTTACTAACCGATTCAATCTCAGTCTCAACTTCCACTATTTTACTGGCTTCCTTCTTTTTAGCTCTTTCCTCAGCCCTATCAGCCTTTTTGACCGGATCTTTTCTTTCCAAGGTTTCCAAAACCGCCACTTCAATAACCTGAGCTAAGTCGCTAGCTTTTAAAACCTCTTGAAGCCGCAAAAGATGTTCCATCAATTCAGGAGTAATATCCAAGGCCAGGCGTTTCATACCCTCACCAGCGGGTTTTACAACTGTTTTTCGTTTGGTATAAGGCGAAGTCTTGGCTACTTCGTCAATCAGATTTTTATTGGTTTCGGTTTTGGCCTTTTCAATCCAATGGTTTTGGTTCTCAGCAGTAATCACGGGACAAATATGTCTTAGCTTACTTACCGAAACTTCCCCAGACTGGATAGCCTCAGTTAAGGCCGGAATCTCTTTGGATTTTTTATACAAAGCCAAAAAATTCCAGCTTTCGGCCTCAGTCAGCCCAATTTCTTTGACGCAATAACTAAAGAGGGATGGGTATTGAACCAGCATTAAAAAATCCTTAGTCTGATCGGCCTGAGCGATTAAATCCAGAATTTCTGCCTCGTTTTTTCGTAAATTTTTGACTGCTTGAACCAGCTTTTGATGAATGATTTGGTGTTTTTGCATGGGTATATTATACCCCCATGTTTTTTGGCTTTCTGGGGCGAGCAATAGACGCAAAACCGGCATAAAGCGATTGAAAATGAACCGTGACGAACCGTTGTTGGGAAAATATGCCCCAAAAACATGCTACATTTGAAGTTTATATGGGGTTTGCGACCATCTCAACAAGGATACAAAAATTTCTGTCAAGTATTTTTGAACGGTATAAACATCTTTTTTGCCGTAGAGCCATGAATCCGAATCAATCATCTGTCTTAAAACAGATTAAAATGTTTCCCAGTGCGTGATTATGTGGCTGAATGCCACATCAGCCACAAAATTCCAGAAGAAGCCCAAAAACCGCCATCATCAATCTGATTATGGCTTTCTGGTGTTTAGCTCCATTTGCACTTGCCACAAAGACTGCTGGGCCAGCAAATGAATCACAAAAACCGAGTCTCTGCCTTTGGCATACCCAAGGATACCAAACATCAGACTGCCAGCACCAACGGATGGCCATAAAAGTGTATCGTTAAACCAGTAAAGACCAAATCCCATACCTGCACCTGTGACAATACCAAGGCAAGTATATTGAAGTACCAAGGTGGCCGCCTTGGCATACAAGCGATTGGCATATTCTTGCAATATGGCTGGATTAAAATTTGTGCTCATTTGTCTGTTCCTCCCAAGTGTTGAAGGCATCAAACTAACAGACTGGCTCTATCAGAAATTGATAGGGTCAGATTATTTTAAGGGTAGGGGCGAACTTTTTCTCAAATTTATCCAACTCCTTCAGTCTGAATTCTATCTCTTCGCAGATTTCCTCGGGTTTACTCACAAAAGCTCCTACCGTCCACGATTTTTCTGGTTTATAACAGCACCAGTCCTTACTATTTTCCCATGTAATCGGCAAAGCTTGCTTTACATGGGTTTCAAGATATTTGCAGGCTTCACTATGGGACTTTAGGCCTTTTAAGCAGGGATGATGTAAGCGTGACTATACCAGATTCCAGAAAGGACATGGCGAACCACACAGGATGGTACCTGACTAATCTCCGCAGCAGTTAAGTCGTGGAATACATCATCAAACAGTGGAGCATCCACACCTAGATTTTAACTTGATGTGTAAACTTCGCTGAATTTAAATAGACAATCTGCATATTTTGCGTAGAATATTCATTTAAAGAGGGGTTCCTTATGCTTTTGGAGTTTCGGCTGCGTAATTATGGCATTTTTCGTGACGAAGTAGCTTTGTCACTAGTGGCGTCCAACTACAAAACCTTACATTCGGAAAATTTGATTCCTACTGGTTTGCCCGAAGTCTCTCATGTGGTTAGTACCTGTGCGATTTTTGGAGCTAATGCTTCCGGTAAGAGCACCTTGATCCGAGCCATGAGCTTATTGCAAGGTCTGGTTTTAGTCAGTTTTAAACACCTGCCAGAGGCTCAATTGAATGTAAAGCCATTCCTTTTGGATAAGGAATTCAGTCTTCAACCTACACTTTTTGAAGTTTCGGTCTCAATTGACGGTGTTAGACATCAATATGGGCTTGAGTTTAACAAAGAACGCATAGTGTCCGAATGGTTGCTGGTTTATAAAACAGCCAGACCGCAAAAGTGGTTTCATCGCTATCTGAGCCCTGGAACTGGTAAAGAGGAATACGAGTTTAGCCCGCATTTTAAGGGCCAGAAGAGAACCTGGCAGGAACAGACCAGACCTAACGCCCTGTTTTTGTCTACGGCTATTCAGTTTAACTCAGAGATGCTAAAGCCTCTTTATCAATGGTTTTCCCGAGGCATCTTCACAGTTTTGGGAGGACTGCCATTGGATGGAGGCTACACGACCGGCGAGATTCAAAAGGGGCAAGGTACTGATGTAGTAAGGTTTTTGCAAAGCGCTGATCTATCCATCCATGAAATTACAGTGGAAGAACAGTCTGGACTGCATAGGACTATGGATGTGGACTTAAGAAAAGGAGAAATTCTAAAGTCAGAGATCAAGAATGCTAAGGCGATCATTCCTAAGTTTTTGCACAAGGTCGGGGAACAGGAAGCAATTCTTGAGTTTCAGGAAGAATCCGATGGTACTCAGAAAATGTACGGTTTAGCCGGACCGCTGATTGATATTTTGGACAAGGGCAGTGTTCTAATTTATGACGAGCTAGACAGTCGTCTACACCCACTTCTAACTCGAAAAATCATCGAAATCTTTCAGAATCCAATATCCAATCCCAATGGAGCACAACTTGTCTTTTCATCCCATGACACCAGCCTGTTAGATGCGGATTTGTTAAGAAGGGATCAGATATGGTTTTTGCAAAAAGATAGTTCTCAGGCAGCCAGCCTGACACCACTTACTGATTTTCATCCACGCAAGGGTGAGGCCTTAATGCGTGGCTATTTGACCGGCCGATATGATGGCATTCCCATACTAAATTCTATTGCGGTGCCAGGGACTACAGATGGCAATTGACAGACATCCCAAGATTCGTCAGGGGGAGAAACTAGCCAGACGGCAAGCTAGCCGATCCAGTAATGAGAGAG
>DITF01000042.1 GCA_002422125.1 bacterium UBP17_UBA6191 | reverse complement strand
CATTGATTCTTGAGAAGAGGTTATTGTGCCATACACTTTTATAAAGTGTCAAGAGGTGTTTGAAAAATATTTGTATGGGGCAACACCGCTTCATTGCCCCTTATGCAAATAGAAATCGACCTTATCGCTATAAGGATTTAGATTGAATCAAATTGATAGTCGGCAATAAAACACCGGGCAGTCCCGCGAGAGAAGTTAGAGAAGACACATAGGCTCTGACAAAGGGATACAAGATAGCAGGAGCATTTTTTCCGGACAATCCTATCCTCTGTTCTTCCGGGACCGAGTGTGACATTGAAAAGTATCCATCGGTTACAACATTCACTATGAGGCCCCCATCCGATGATGAGATACCTAGCGTTAGCCGACACAAGAAAGAAAGATCCCCGCTTGGGTTCTTATCCTCCGGATTGCGCGACTGTTGAGATGCCTGAATTCCACTCGTTTGCCAAGTAATCAAAACATCATGAGAAATGTGCAAGCTAACAGCACATGAAGGATCAAACGATTCAGACACTTGAAAATCTGTCGAGACAATTCTATAACGATGAAACTTTATCCAACCACCAGATGGCTTCATGCAGCCCTACAGTACTGGTCCTCTGAAAGATCAGCTTCCGGTGATTCATCGAATACAATAAGGATATCCGGTGAACTGGACAATCTAAAATCAAACTCGAATTTGTCCTCAGAAACCACCAAAGTATCTGAGATGCCATACTCGTTGAAAAGCCCCGCGACTCCGTTGATTTGATTCAAATTTCCGCATTCATCACTAACAGAGTCGTGAATTTCCATGAATTCTTGAGGAGTCATTCCTTCAAGATCTGCAATCACTCTCTTTAACAAGTCACTCCCATAAGACATCAGTGACCCCCAATCAACCTAACATTAACGATAATATCGGACTTTATAACACAAATCTGAACCTGAGGTCGAGAAACCGTTTGAAGAGTACTTATACTTGAGCCATTTGTGAACGCCCTGATTACTTCAAGATCTGGACTGCGCTTCCTAATTATATCGTAAATGGAAGACTCCTTAAAGCCTTCAAGGGTACCCTTAGCTTCACGATAGCGATCACGAGCCAATTGGCAGACCTTCTCAAAAAGCTGTCGGTCTTCGACAACCCGAACCAGATCAACGAACCTAGAACTACAAATCTCGGCAGAAAGCACAGCGGGATCCCTAAAGTGTTTCACATACTTTGCCCAATCATGAGCCTCATCTGAGCCAGAAAGCGTACCAAAATCTTGAAAAAAATACACTCCAGAACCAAACCATCCAGATTTACTTAACTGAAATCCGTCGGTCTGGATACTATTAGACAATTGCAAAGAAGTGCCATGATATCCAACCAAACTGAGAGCAGAGCACTGCATTGAGATACATACATCCTTTGTCTTCCTCTTCTTTGGCATTTAAACAATTATCATCCGCTTAGTCAATCTAGTATTACAACAACAAAGGCCTTGATCAAAACGATCCAATCGTACTCCAAGCTGGAGAAATTTGCTAACAAACCCATACACCCCATTTAGGAGAAACCTCCGTGCCACCTTCTTTAAACCAGATTTAGACAATCTGCACGCCTTCACATAAAAAACTTCCACAATCCCCTCACAACCAATAAACAAAAACCCTCTTACCCAAATGCTCCACTGTCTCCACCCTATAACGGGAATCTTCATCAGTGGCCAGGTTTTTCTGGAAAATCATTAAATACCCCTCAGATAACCCTATCTGGTTTAAGCCATCGGACAGGGTTTTTTCGCCACGGTAGAGTTTGATTTCTGAGACAAACTTTTCACCAGCAACCTGAACCAGTATGTCCAGGCGTTTTCGACAAAATCCCCATTGCCCAAAACAGCAAAGACTTGAACATCAAATCCATCTATTGTTCAAATGTCCTTCATTTTGAATAATAGGGCCACAGTGTTATTAGGAACAATCCAATTGTGTTATGATTATAGTATATGGATCGTAGTCTAATCACCCTGAAAAACATTCATGACCCCGATGATTACGGGTTTGTTCCGGGAACCCCGGAAAGTAGACTTGCGCTGGTTTGGGCTCTAACCAAAGAGGCTTGTTCTCTGAATCAGGCTTTTAATGCTGAACGAAGATTACAAAGACATATTACGCGCCTTATCTCAAGAAAAGGCTGAATTTTTGCTGGTGGGGGCCTATGCTCTGGCCGTCTATGGCTACCCCCGCTCCACTATGGATATTGATCTTTGGACCATGCCCTCGCCAAAAAATGCTCTTTCTGTCCTTCGTGCTCTGATACAATTTGGTGCGCCAGTTCAAAGCCTCACACCAGACGATCTGGCCAAAGAAAGCATTATTTTTCAAATAGGCGTGGCCCCAAGGAGAATTGACATCATTACCAGTGTTGACGGTCTGGACTTTGCCTCCGCTTTTAAGAGGTCAAACCGACTAACAATTGACGGAATTGATGTTCATGTTTTATCCATAGAAGACCTGATTCAAAACAAAAAGACTGCTGGCAGACTAAAAGACTTGGCCGATGTTGAGGCCTTGGAAAATCTATTGGCCAAAAACAAAAAAGCTCCCGGCCTTTAGAGCCGGGAGCCTTACGAGGAACCAATTGTCACCGAGTGCGGAAGCCTTAACGCTTTCCCATCACCAATGCTGTGAAATTCAGTCTCCTGAAAATCGCAGTCTCCCATGCGGTTAGCTGAGCTACGGATGATACTCAAATAAGTCCTAGGCAGTTACCTGCCACCTGATACAGCGTTTTGACGCTCTGTCAGGA
>DITF01000043.1 GCA_002422125.1 bacterium UBP17_UBA6191 | reverse complement strand
ATACACTTGTATAAAGTGTCAAGAGATTTTATAATAAAAATTATGAAAATCCTTTCTGAAGCCGAAATTTTGCGTCGTAGACCTGTCTGGCAGGCGCTTTCGCTGCTTTGGTTGGACAACGAGGTGTCGGGATTTTATAACCATATTGTAGAGGTATTACAGCAAAGTGCTTACTCCATAGATAGCTTAGAGCAAATTTATCTGCTTGAGGTGGGTCCCGTTGTTTACACCAATTTGTTACAAGTCGCGGGCGAATGGCAGGGGTTTGATTCGGACTGGCTAGAGAAACGAATCATGGAACGCCTTAATAAAACCGGCCCTACGGCAACTATCAGTCGCTGGTTGTTGCGAGTGCCTTTTCGGTTTCTAATCGATCATGCCACCCGAGATGACTGGCAAATCATTCGTCAGAGATTATTATTACAATAACCTCCAGTGACCCACAATCTTGCCAAAGCTATTTGCCCCAGTAAATCTCATCCCTTTAGTATTGTGCCAGGACAACATATCAGCCGCCTGGGTAACTCCAATAAACCCCCCGTCACCACCTAGTCGCGAGAACTCCAAACAGGAATAGTCCCAGGCCTTATGCAGTTCAATCCCATAATCCAACAATCCAGCAAGCTTGGGCAGAATGGCTGAGTTAAGAATGGTTTCTCCTTTTCCGGTGGCCGATAAAGCGATTTTATCGGAACAATAAGTTCCACAGGGTGTAGCTACATCGCTCATCCTGCCTGGGGTTTCCCAGCCAACCCCTCCAGTTGAAGTACCAGAAAACAACACCCCGTCTTCATCCAATGCACAAACCCCTACAGTGGAGTAAACCCCGCTCAGGCGGGCCAGATATCGCTTTAACCTTGGTTCTGTAATATTCTGATGCGTAGCATGACCCTGTTCTCGAGCAAACAAGGTGGCTTGAGTTCCCATCAGGTTAGGAAATTTTTGCCCCAAAAGCTGATTGGCAACCAAAGACGGATACTGCACCTGCTCCAGATTGCTGGCAGAAGCAAAGCCCATGTCCTTAGACATCAGACTAGCAGTAAGTCTTATCACCCCATCGGCCTGTAAATTACCACCAGTCCCAGCATTATACTGGGGATGATCCTCAAGCCTTTGTAAGCCCAAAACCACAGCTTCGCGAGCCCCCTTCTTTAATAAGACCTCTATCAGCTCCTGTCGTAGTTCTTCTAAAAAGGCAACACTATATCTTAGCTGATCGGCCTCATAATCTCCGGCCCCGCCATGCAGTATTAAAGCCCAGGTCATATGAATGATTCACTTCATAGAATGAAGCCCAAAGATGTTGCCTTCAGTGTCAATAGCCAAAGCACAAAACCCATGCTCACCAATGGCCATTTTTGGGGCCTGAATCTTACCACCGGCAGCTACGATCCGACCTTGTTCGTTAGAACAGTCCTCACAATTAAAATAGACAATGGTGCCGTTCCCAGACGGAGTAAAGCCATTCATTTTAACTAAAGCCCCACAGGAGCCGTAGTTGTTCATGCCTGCCATGGGAAAGGCTTCCATTTCCACAATCATATCCCCAGGAGCATCCATCGTCCTAAGTTCCATCTGAAGAACTTTTTCATAAAATGCCTTAGCCCGTGGCATATCCTGTACATAAATCTCAAACCAGCCAATAGGGTTACTTGTCATCAAATATCTCCTTGCAAAAGGTTAAAGTTGTTAGGCCAGTATCTAATAGTTTTGCACCTCTGTCAAAACACCCAAAAACTGTCAATCTTTGATGTCCGCTTAAGAGCCTACAATGGAGCCTATGATTTGCCTATATGATAGAATGAAGCATGCAGAGATTAACGGATACAGAGTTGCAGGAGCTACTTAACAACATAGAGTCAGATCGTGTTGAGAGAAAGGAAAGCTTTAAGGGTGATGTACCAAAAAAAGCTCGTCAGGCCGTTTGCGCCTTTGCCAATGATTTGTCTGGTCACAATAAACCAGGTGTACTGTTTATTGGCGCACGAGATAACGGGGAACTATGCGATTTAGACATCACTGATCAGTTGTTGCGGTCGCTTGCAGATATGAAAACAGACGGTAACATTTTACCTCTGCCTGTTTTCTCTGTTGAAAAACGAGCCCAAAAAAATTCCCATGTTGCTGTTGTGACTGTACTTCCCTCTGACATGCCCCCTGTCAAATACGATGAAAAATCTGCCTTTTGATTTATACCCGATACCCACTGCAAAACTTTCTGATTTGTCACGAGTCGCCTTTGAAGGAGAGTACCTACCCCAAGCTTTTGCTGATGATATATTGCAAGCAAACGAAAGAAGCTTAGAGGAGCGATTGGCGTCCTGTCGAATGATCGTTTCACCAGACAACACAACTCCAACCGTAATGGGTCTATTAGCTGTTGGCAAAAGTCCCCAGGATTTTTTACCCGGGGCCTATGTTCAGTTTTTACGAATTGATGGCACAGAATTAGCGGATCCTGTAATTGATGAAAGTGAAATGCGGGGTACGCTTGTCGATATACTTCGCCGATCCGAAGAGAAACTTAAGGCTCACAACCGCACAACCGTTGATATTACTTCTCAGCCCACACATCAAATTACTTCGCCTTATCCACAAGCCGCCCTGCAACAGATTCTTTATAACGCACTATTACATCGTAGTTATGAGGGTACAAACTCTCCTGTTCGGGTTTACTGGTTTAATGACCGCATTGAAATCAATAGCCCCGGTGGGCCTTATGGAAATGTAACTTCAGAAAACTTTGGTGCTCCAGGAATTACCGACTATCGAAACCCCAATATCGCCGAAGTTCTAAAAACATTCGGATATATTCAAGCCTTTGGCAGAGGCATTGCCACCGCAAATCGAGCCATGGAAAAAAACGGTAACCTCCCTTTGCAATTTAAAACCAATCAAACAGCCGTAGTGTGTGTGTTGCGGAGCAAGTCATGAGTATCCCGGTTTTGACTTTTTTTAACAATAAAGGCGGCGTAGGTAAAACCTCACTCATTTATCATCTGGCATGGATGTTTGCAAGTCTGAACAAACGCGTCATCATCGCCGATCTGGATCCGCAAGCTAACCTGACAGCCTCTTTTCTGGATGAAGATAGGATTGAATCTATCTGGAATTCTCCTCAGCCTGGTTCTACTATTTATCAAAGTGTCAAACCGCTCACTGGTGTAGGTGACATTGCCCCACCTATTTATCAGGAAGTTATACCTGGTCTCTATCTTTTGCCAGGTGATGTTGCGCTGTCCAGTTTTGAGGATACCTTGTCCACTGAGTGGCCCCAAAGCATGGGGGATCATAACCTGTATCGCCCAATGCGTATCCTAACCGCCTTTTGGCAAGCCCTACAAATGGCCGCTAGAGAAACTTCAGCAGATATTATTCTAGTGGACATCGCTCCTAATTTAGGCGCAATCAACCGCTCAGTGCTTTTGGCAACCGACTTCGTGGCCATCCCTCTGGGAGCAGATCTATGCATATTATGCTAGACCTCGATC
>DITF01000258.1 GCA_002422125.1 bacterium UBP17_UBA6191 | reverse complement strand
GTTTAAGTAGATCAATCACGAGAACTATCATACACCCTAGGGATGAAAGTCGGCTCTTCTAAAACCTCCGCTAACGCCCATTTCAGGCTTTAATAGCCTTATTTCTGACAGTTTATCCTGGGGAATACAGGGAGGTGCAACTGAAGAGCAGTGATTCTCATTGTACTGAGTATCAGGGGCCAAGATGCTTAATCCTTCCCAGATCAATTGGTTGTAATGAGCCTCAAAGTTATAGGTGGCCTTTTGAGGAATTATCCATGGTAACTCTCGTTTAATAGGGATGGGTATACTAGCCCGAATCGATTGGGCTTTCTCGGATTGGACTGTTAAAAGTTCTTCGGCTTTAAGTTCAGCCAAAAGAAACAGGGAATCACTACAGGCTGCCTTGTGGTTTTTATTTAAGGAGCAGGCCCAATCGCTCAGGATATAGGCCCGCACTTTATCCCCATTCAAAAAGGCTTTTGTGGAATGATAAAATATGACATTGCTAATGTGTTTGTCCCAGTCCCAGTGGTTGGCAATTTCTAGATGCATCGGATGTTTTATCCAGTAGTAGCCCATTGCCATAAGCGAAAATAGTGCCGTTGGGCGCAAAAATATTAGAAATTTGCACAGGGTCTTANNGGCAGCCCCATAGCGAGTTGCGGGAGCGTTGTAAAGCACAAACCAGGTTCCAGCTAGATGAAGAATAATAATTTCATTGAGCCGAGGAATCTTTAATTTTATTCGAGATGGCAGCAACAGAAGCATAAACCAGCTCAATGTGACTGCACTCACAAGAAACATTGACCCATATTCACAGTTTAACCAGCCCGGAATCCAGTCCAGAAATTTAGCCCCCGGTGGTTTTGACATCCCGCACCAACGGGAATATTCCTGAATGTGTGCCTTCATATGATAAGCAGTTCCATCGGTTACGGAGACAGGAGACTCAAAACATAACCAAGGGATTGGAAAAAAGAAGCAACCGGAAGTAAAAAAACTACTTAGACCAGGGGGAATTAGAATCAAAATGAGTATACAGAGTTTTTTTAACCGAAACACTGGCTTATGAAGCAGATAAATGGAACCCAATACCAGAATCATCGGGGCTGTACTTAGTCGAATGGCTAAGATAAAAACCCCCAGAAGCATAACCATTTCCAGACGCCATTTTCTGCCAAACCGATTGTTTAGCCATAACCAGGTACAGATCAGTATTGTCAGTTGAGGCATCAAATCTGGGCTTAAGGAATTTAAGATGTTGTGATAGGTAGATAAGACACAAAATGTTAGAGTGCCACTGATCAAAAACACGGAATTGGCCATGATATTTTGATTTTGTTTTAATCCATCCACGGAAGAACACAGCCCAAGCAGCAACAGGCTGATTACAAAAGAGCCAGCTAGGGCCCCCATTTTGCCTGTAAGAATTCCATGATCCCAAGCGGCTGGCAGGGTAAACCATCCTTGTGCATTGGCATAGGCATCCATCAGATTTCCAAGCCCGGGAACAAGGCCATATTCAGCCATCCAGCGGGTAATTGGGTAGTGATAAAGATGGGTATCTCCCCAGACCATATCAGGTAGTGCCAGAGTTGAGGCACACAGGCAGGCGATCAAAAGGTTGGGAAAATGTCCCCAATAAAGAAGGCAGTATTGTGAAAATTTGGTGAGTATTTTTTGTTGGCCTAATACCAGAACAACTATTGCCGTAACAGTGAGCACAAAATATGGTTTTAGGGCCTGAAACAAGGACAAAAACAAAAATAAGTCACAAAAAAACAGTGAGCCAAGACAGCAGTGTATACTAAGGCTCATATTGTGATGCCCAAGATGAATTCCTAAACGGGAGCTAAGGCAGTAACCTAGTAGCCCGGTCAAAAATGTTGTGATTAGGAGACATAAAAATAGAACCAGCATGTTTATTTCCGGTGTCGGAATCCCGAAACCTTTTTTGGAGCTAATGGAGTCAGATTGTGTAGGGATTCAGGGGTGGCACAGGGGGGAGTCAGGGTTGAGCATCGAGGAGCCTGATTGTGAGTCCAAGGGGCGTTGATTGTTGTTTCATGCCATAGAAATGTCTTAGGTTCAACAGGCGTAAGAAACTGCATAGCCCTTGCTGGTATCAGCCAATGATTATAATTTTTTTCATGGGTGGGTGGAAGACTCCAGAATACATAAATGGACAGGATCAGAATCAAAAAGGACACTGCATTGGTTGGTCTAAATGTTGGGGCTTTAATTCTTAGTTGCAGGGCAATCAAAAAAGGCAGTAAAAACCAGATGGCTCCATAACGACTGGCGGGGGCGGTAAAAAAGAAAAATATAACCATAACAAGACTTATCAGGACTGCTTGCAGCTCATAGGTCTGCATTTTTTTATAAGGGAGTAACAAAAATCCCAGAAGCAAAAAACTGATGGGAATACGGTTGTATTCACAATAAAACCAGCTCGGAAACCAGCCTAGAATTCCAGAGCCCTCAAGAGGAGGGTTATCACACCAGATCACAATTTCACGGATATGCGCTTGCATGGCTTTGGCCCCACTGCTGCTGATTCCACCATCAACACAAAACCAGGATAGGGGATACAGGGGGCAACCGCTGCTGATAAGCGTGGATAATATGGGAGGAATTAGCAGTAGTAATATCCATAAAGAGCTAAACCTTCCTCTTTGATTTAAGAGATGGCAGAATCCAAAGAGAAGCAGGACAGGAAGAAGGGTGACACGAATTGAAATTCCTGAAGCTAATAGGATTAGAATCAATTGCTCCCTAAAAAGTCTTTGCGAACAAGGTAAAATCCACAGTGAAATAGCAATAAGAACAATCCATTGCGCCATAATGTCAGGGCTTAGGGAAGCAAAAATATTGTGGGTCAGGCCGAGTATAAAAAAAATCCCCAAGGCACCAAGCCCTACAAGTACATGAGACGATCGACAAATTGCATACAGACACAATCCTAAAGTCAGTGCACCTCCAGCCGTACCTAGTCTTTCGCTAAAGATCCCCGTATCAAAAGGAGCAAACAGGGCAAACCATCCGGCAGCATGAGAAAAAGTAGGATCAATTAGCCCAATTCCCGGTAGAATTCCGAAGGTTGAAATCCATTTTAACAGAGGATAATGGTAATAATGTGTGTCTGACCATGTGATAGGTAAAAGGGTTACAATTGATCCGGCGCCAGCGCATAGTAAGAGCCAGGGTAGCTCTGTTTTGTTATCGAGCCACCATCGCTTAAAAAGGGTGGGATTCATTTTTAAGTAGTACAACATTAAAATCAGGACCAAAGAGATCCCGATCCAGGGTGTAACCGGTGTAAAGCAGGAAATCATTAGCAAAAGATTGCTGGCACTAACAATTCCAAGCCCAATCTGAAAAGCCTGATTCTGGGCTCCAAAACACAGGGTTTTAGGCAACATTGCATAACCCAACAAAGAAGTCAGACAAAATAGTATAAAAGACAGGGCTGATATGAGGATCATGGAGGCTCTTTATAATATATTAAATTCCAACAAATCTTGAATCTGATGATGCGAAAATTTATTGTTAGTGCTGTTCTGTTAATGGTTGGCCTGCCTTTGATGCACTTGCTTTTTTCAGCCTGGTATGGCAGCAGTATACTTCTTCCCCAGCAGTCGCCAAACAGTAAGGTAGCGATTGTTTTGGGGGCAAGTGTTAAATCCGATGGAAGCCTGAGTGGAGTATTAAGAGATCGAGCTGATACAGCATTTGAATTGTACCAGTCTGGCAAGGTGGAGCGAATTTTAATCAGTGGGGATAATCGAAGCCATGACTACAATGAGGTAGTACCAGTAAAACATTACCTCATAGGTCGAGGAATTCCACCTCAATATATTTATCTGGATTATGCTGGGTTTGATACTTATTCCAGCATGTACCGGGCCCGGGATGTGTTTTTGGTAACGGATGCATTGATTGTGACCCAGAAATTTCATCTGCCCAGAGCCTTATTTTTAGCCAATTCCCTTAAAATCAGGGCTAGTGGAGTAGTGGCTGACCGCAATCACTACCCCCGACTCTGGTATTTTTATCTCAGAGAAATACCTGCCCTTATCAAGGCGGTGTATGAGGTAGTGACTGGGGCCAAACCAAGGCATCTAGGCGATACAGTGGATGTATTTGGTGAGCCTCAACCCTTTGGTCTAAAGGACATCACGGAAAAATCGTAACATATCATGAAAAGACCTTTTATCGGCTACGGCATCATAGGCCGCACCTCTTGTAATATCAGAGCCCGCACCTTTGTTGGTGAAACTGTGTACTGCTGAACCATAGGCTACAAATTGCCATTTGGCATTAGCCTTACGCATTTCATCAAAAAAGCTGGTAACTTCTGGATCTGGAACATGAGGATCAATGCCTCCATGTAAAACCAAAACCTCACCCTTGATGGAATCCGGTTTAGCTGGCAATGGGGCCTTGAGACCTCCATGAAAGCTGACAAAGGCTTTTACATTGGCTCCAGAGCGAGCCAGCTCGAGCACTGCGGTCCCGCCAAAACAGTAGCCAATGGCGGCAATGCTCTCCTTGTTGACCAGTGGATGCTCTAAAAGCTGTTTTAATCCGGCAATGGTGCGATCTCTTAAGATCAGGGGATTGGATTTGTAATATCCCGAGGTTTTTCCGGCTTCCTGTGGGGTCGTGGGCCGTACTCCCTTTCCATAAATATCGGGAGCAAAAGCAATGTATCCCAAGGCGGCCATTTGCCGGGCCCGGCGTTTTACATACTCACTAAGGCCCATCCACTCATGCACAATCAGTACCCCACTGCGTTTTTTCCCAGTGCTATCATCCCAGGCCATAAAACCCTGCATGATTACATCACCTTGTTGGTATTCCACCAATTGTTCCTGAATTTTGGCCTGTAAAGGCAGCAAGGTCGCCAGTAGTAACAGAATTTTTATCATGGAAATTCTCCTTTTGGTATTGGGAATCAATCTATCAGATTTTTAGATGCCCTGTTAGAATCGTCCTATGTCAAAATATCAGAATGAAAAAATTTTAGAGCTGGCCAAAGATTCGGCCTCATGGCTCAATTCAGCCCAGTCTCTGGAAATGTTAAAAAAAGATCCCTATTGGCCAAAGTGGGATTCCCCCTGGTGGAGAATGCATCTTCTAATGGAAACCGGGTATTCTCACCTGATTCCCAAGGATTTTGCCCAGGATTTTCTTAAACAGTTTGAGAAACACTATATACATTTTTTCCCGACTAAAATTGAGCAGGTTCCAGTTGGTTGTGATCCAGTGATGCAGATTGTCTGCCATTGTGCTCTAGGATCTGTGATTCGTATGTTAACGCCAGTGCTTCAACCGGATAAACCTTTGCTGGGCTGGTTTTCGGATTGGTCCCAGAATTACCAGATTGCTGATGGTGGTTACAACTGTGATGAAGCCACCTATAATTGTGAAAAGCCGGTTTCATCTCTGATATCCACCCTGCCTATGCTTGAAGCAATGCTTTTGGAAGTAAAACTTTTTGGGGTTTCATCTCATCTGCCAATTTTGCAACAAGGGGTGGAATATTATTTAGCCAGGGGCCTTACCGGTTCCTCTAAAGATCCCAAAACTCCAATTTTGGCCGCCTGGGATATTCCGACCTTCCCCCGCTTTTACGAATTTGACGGGCAAAGGGTACTTGGTTTTCTGATAGATTATCATTTACACTTTGGCCTTTTATTGCCTAAGTCTGTCACAGAATATGCCAAACGGTTACATTCTCAAATTTATAGTCAGCCTATAGATCAAAGACCGTTTCGCACCATCTATTTAGGCGAATTCTCAAGAGTCCTTGATGCTAATGGGGAATTTGTTTCCGGCTCTTCAAACACCTTTCCTATGCTCGATTGTTTTGCTAGTCCTGAAGTGGCCTGGAGTTTTCTGGAGGCGGAGTATTTGGGACTTGCCGCATCGCCTCGTTAAATCGAGGCTTGCTGTAGAAAATTTTTTGCCGAACTTTTGTGACAGATTGCAAAAAAGGTTATAACATATATTATAACGGAGGTGGGTGTTATGGAGCTTAAGGTTACAAAGGTTGGGAACTCGTTGGGGGTATTGCTGCCTAAAGAGTTGATTACAAACTTGAATCTGGCAAAAGGGGATACTTTATGGGTTACGCAGGATCCGTCTGGTTATAGAATTACCCCATACGATCCATACTTTGGTGAGCAAATTGAAGCGGCAAAAAAAATTATGAAAGATCGTCGCAATGTACTGAGAGAATTGGCTAAGTGAATTGTTATAAATGGATACTGGAGTCTGTGACTTTGGCTATCCATGATGCACAGATTGCGGAACATGGAGGAATGCCGGGGGTCAGAGATATCACCTTACTGCGTTCTGCTTTGGCTAGATCACAAAGTCGACATTGCTATGGGCAGGCTGATATCGCTGATTTAGCTGCTAGTTACGGCTATGGAATTGCTCGTAATCATCCCTTTAATGACGGGAATAAGCGCACAGCGTTTGTAGTTACAGAACTGTTTCTGACTTTAAATGGTTACAGATTGCTGGCAGAGGATATTGCGAGCGTTCTTACCATGCTTGCGGTTGCATCTGGGGAAGTATCGGAAGATCAATTTGCAGATTGGATCAGAAATCATATTGAGAATATCTGAATTCTCCGCTTACCCTGCCACTCCTAGCCAGATAAAAAAGATCAGGATTGTCAGGACTGTAGTAGGGATTCCGACTTTAGCATGATCATAAAAGCTAATGGATATACCCAGGTTTTTGGCCTGTTCCACGACAATGAGGTTGGCTATACTGCCAATTAAAATCAGATTTCCTGCCAGAGTGGAAGAAACGGCTAAGGAGTACCAGGCTATGGGGTTTTCTGAGGCTATGGGTAAAGACGGGATTAAGAGCATGACAGCCGGAACATTACTGACTAGATTGGATAAAATCACGCTAACCGTGTTTAAAATAAAGAGGTTTTGCACATCCAGCCCAAAAGAAGCCAAAATAGCCATTCCAGATTGCAAAATTCCAGCTTCAACAATTGCGGCCTGAATCCAGAAGAGCCCGCAGAAGAGACTTAATAGATGCCAATCGACCAGGCCGACGAGTTCTTTGGAATGGATGGTGCGACTGATCAGAAGAAATCCGGCAATGGCCAGAGTGCTGTGTTCTCTAGGAATATCAGTTAGAAACAGACTTAATAGTAAAAGCATGGATAAAACGGCCTTTGTGCTTTGCCAGAGATTAAGCTTAGGCCAGAGTGGGGAAGGTGATAAATCTTCAATAACAGTAACAGGAAGTGTTTTGGGAAGTGATGGGGCTAGCCAGGCCCAGGCGAGGAAAAGGCCGGCCAAGGCTGGTGGGGTGCACCATAAAAAAAATCCCAAGAAATCCAATTGCCCAGACTGACCAAGGAGCATGTTCTGGGGATTTCCTACAATAGTCATAGCAGAACCAAGGTTTGAGGACAGGGCCAAACCAATCAAACAGGGCACTGGTGGAATTTTGCTTTGGCTTAATGCTCTACACAGTACCGGGGTAAAAGCCAGACAGACAATATCGTTGGCCAAGAGGGCCGATAAAAGGGCAGAGGCCAGCATCATAAAGAATAAAAACAGCCGAGGACGATCCATTAATCCCAGAGTTTTTGTGGCTACCCAAGTGTAAAACCCACCTAGACGAAACTGGGCTGAGATAATCATTAGCCCATAGAGTAAAAACAGGGTGGGAAAGTCCAGAGCTTTAGCCAGTTGATGCGAGTCCCATTGCAGAGTTACCATCATGGCCAGGCCGCCAAGCAGGGCGATGCCACTACGGTCTAGCTTGTAACCGGGGATACTTCCTAGAGCCAGTCCAATATAGGACAGGACAAATACAATCAGAATTGCACTCATGTCTAAACTTCTTTGGCTAACTTCTCTGCCTGAATACGAATATCTGGAACGGCAATACATTCCCACAGGGATGCACGACAAATGGGGCCGATAGCATATAGATTTTCTGATACCTTGCCAATAGGATCAGTGATCAGGCCAATTCCAGTTTTACAGGCTGTGCCCAAGCCACTCTGAATCAGATTTTTCATCAAAGGTCGGTCAAGACAGGCCTGAATTGCTGGTCCAAGGCAGTTTAATACCCATTCTACCTGATACTCATCGATTCTTTTTTCCCCTCTTGGTTTCAGAAAGGCTGAGCAGGGATCATTTCCATGGATTTTTATCATCCGGGCCATTTTGATTTTGAGTTGCCCACTAGACAACATATTTGAAACAATCTTGTGGGCTTCGGGGGCAATTCTATGACGATGAATATCCCAATAGGGCCGTAGGTGCTGAAGAAAGCTGTTTTTTTGAGCCGTGTTTAACCCATACCAGAGACTTTGAGTGTAAGGCCTAAGTGAATCTATTACACCTCTCCAGTTATGGGAATGATTTTTTAGCTCCTGGTGAAAGCGTTTCAGAATAGAAGACCAGGGTGTACCAATCTGATTAGACCAGTCAATCAGAACAGGTGGGTGACTAAAGTCATGCCCATGAGGGAGAAATCCTCTTCGGGAAAAGGCGATAATGGGGCCTCTATGTTTTTTTTGATGCAGACTAAGTAAGGCATCCACCATGGAAAGTGAGGAACCGGCAATCATGACCCGATCGTGACTGGATATTTTATCAAGGGCCAGTGGTTCGTAAATGTTTTCAATGATATGGGGATTGGCCAGTTTTGCAAGATTTGTGTATGCCGGATTTCCAGATGCCAGAACACAGGTGTGACAAAAGTAATTTTTTTGATCCTCGGTAAGAATCAAAAAGCCCCTCTGGTTTCTTATGAGATTGTGCACCGATTGTCTAATGATTTGCAATCGTGTTGGATGTTGGTTTACCAGTTCCTTAAAACAATCGATTAAATACTGTTTGAAGTAAAAACGCGGTGAAAATTGGGGAACCGATCCCATGTTTGCCTGCACCCAATGAAAAAAGTCCCCGTGATTGGCATTGTTAAACCCCATTTTTTCACTAGGCACATTTAACAAGTGGCTGACATCGGTACTGCTATAGGCTAATCCCCCATCGGTACCTTCCAAGCCAAATATCAGCACTTGGTGATCCGTACGCGTTAAAATCTCCCAGGCCAGAATAATGCCACTATATCCTGTGCCGATAATTGCGATGGATTTACTCATTATTTTAGTTGTTGCGGCGATGCTCTAGTTGATTGGTCATCAGTTGTGAGTCCGACTTGAGCCGGAAGTGGGAGAGTTGCTTTTGTAGAATCTCTGCTCTGTGTTGCATGCCTTCTGCGGCTCGGGATAATTTCTCTGCCGTGGAAGTATTTTGCAGGGTAATGGTGTTCATTTGAGCCAGGGCATGATCAATCTGGGCTGTTGCGTTGGCCTGCTGTTTACTTAAGGTGGCAACTTGAGTGAGAAACTCATTAGTATGTGCAACTTTTGCCATCACTTCTTTTTGGGAATTGGCCGCTTTGTTAGCTTGATCTGCACCAAGGTGGATTTTAGAAACCATAGTGTTGATTAATTGTTCAATTTCCGCTGATGCGTCGCTGGAGCGTTTGCTCAAAAGGCGCACCTCATCGGCTACTACGGCAAATCCCTTGCCATGGTGCCCAGCTCTGGCGGCTTCAATGGATGCGTTTAAGGATAAAAGGTTTGTCTGAAAGGCGATGTCCTCGATTAGTCTCACAATATTGGAAACCTTGGAGGAGGCTTGATTTAATTCATCCAAAGTACTGGCAGCTCCAAGCATTTGTTTTTGGCTGCTCTCGCAGTACTGCTGAACCTCGTTTCCAAGTTCAATCCCTTTGTGGGCCAAATCGGAATTACTTTTGGCCTGTGCGTCCATTTGAGTCACGGTGGCGGCGACTTCTTCCAAAGCCGCAGCTTGTTCGTTTGAAGCCGTGGATAGTCTGATGCAGGAGTCTGAAACATCGGTACTGGCACTTGCAACTGTGCCGGCACTTTCCCGGGCTGAATTCAAAATATCATTGAGGTTGTCTGACATTCTTTGTAAAGAGTTACCGAGCTGATCTGATTCGGAGGCTAAGCGGATTTGATTGGAGATATCACCTTTTGCAACTTCTTCGGCTATTTTAGCAATATTGGCTAACGATTCCGCCATGCTATCAAGCGAGGCACATAACTGACCAAATTCATCCTGCCTTTGCAATCGTAGTCGCTTATCAAAGTGGCCCAGGGCAATTTCGTTGGCTAAACCAATCGACAGTTCTAAAGGTTCTTGCATGGATTTGACCAGTCGATAAGAAATGAACAGGGCCAGAACAGCCATAGCCAGTATCAGCCACCAGGCAGTTTGAATCAGCGATCGTAAGCTTAATAGCCCCTCGTCCTCATCCAATTCAATGATGGCATACCAGGTTGCCCCGTCATAACTATGGGAGTCAGCCGCAAAAAACACGGGCTTTTGGTCCCGATTTTTGGCCAGACCCTTTTTTTGATTCTGATTTTGTACCAGATCAAGTACATCAGATTGTAGGCGTGAGGCTTTGGGGTTAAGATAAGAATTACTGATATTCCATTGAAACTTATGTCTCAGATTGGTTCTAAGTAGTTTGTCACTACCGATGATATAAGCTTCTCCACTCTCACCTAGTCCTGTGGTCGTAGCGATACTGCGCCCAAGTTTACCGATAGGGGCCTGTACGATAACAAATCCATAAAGCACTTCGTTATCATCGTGGATTTTAGAGGCAAAAAAAGCGGCTGGAGCCTCATAAGACGGGTAATAGGATTCAAAATCGTGGAATCGCACGGAGTCATCCGTTGTGGCTTTTATACTATTGAAACTTTTGGCCAGAGCTGAGTTTTTTAGTGGTCCCTTGACTAAGTCGGCCCCAAAATCAATTTCCTTGAAGGTGGTATAGACCACCCGGCCTTGCAGATCAATCAGAAAAATGTCATAGAGCTCGTACATCTCAAGCACTTGGGACATGTAGTGATGCAAGGAGTGATGAAGCTCATCATAGGCAGTTTTAAATTTGGATTCTGAAAAATTTTGTTTTTTCCCTAAGGGATTGGGATTGGTTACATAATAGCCGTACATCATGGCAATATGGATTGAGTCCATCTGATCGACATAGTTTTGCATTTTTGTGGAAATCCCAGTTTGTTTTTGATATTCCTGAGCAAATTCAGTTTCCAGATGTTTTAACACAGCGGATTTTTGGGCGGCTTCAGATATTCCAGCCTGAGCCAGACCTTTAGCGTAATCATTGACGGCCCTTGAGAGTTTTGCCATTGCCGCAATGGTGGTAGGGTTTTCACCTAATGGATGCATAATTTGATCAGCCATAGCAAAAAAGTCTTCAATAATGCGCGAACGATTCCATAACTGCAAAGACAGGTTTTCTTCGACAGCCTGAACCGTAGAGTGGGAAATTTCTCGCCTGACAAAGACAGCAAAAATCATTAGGGGCAATAAACAGATTGCTAAAAGGCTTATGAGTAATTTTTGGGAGTATTTCATGGGGAAGATTATAACACTTATAATCTTTTAATTTCTGCTCCAGCATAGCCCATTTCACTTCAACTAATTGAAAATGTGATTCAATTAGCCCCATGAGTAGCTTCTATCGTTTCTTTTGGCTTGTTTGCCTGCTTTTTGGCTCATACGGGGAAAATATTGGCTCAGCAAAAACTGAGTACACGGAAGCGGCCTTAGTTTCTGAGGTGCTTACCTTAAAACCAGGGCAGGAGTTTCGCCTCTTATTAACCCTGAAGCATCGTGACAAATGGCATTCCTACTGGACCAATCCAGGGGATTCAGGAATGCCGACTACTGCTGAATGGGTTTTGCCAGAAGGCTTTTTGGTCGTGTCAGAAGAGTTCCCAGTTCCAGAACCCATCGCTGCTGGACCGTTAGTAAATTTTGGTTATGACACCAATGTACAGATTGTTTATACCCTAAAGGCTGCGGATGCTTTAGGGGACACAAATCAGATAAAAGCTAGGTTTGACTGGCTGGTTTGTGATGATATCTGTATACCGGAGTCCGTGGATTTATCTCTGGGTATAGCCAAAGGAGATGGGGGTAACGATTTATCAGTCTCAGTTGAGTTTGAGAAAGCCGCAAAAAAACTTCCATCCAAGACTTCTTTGCAGTCAGGCTTTACCGTTCAAGGCGGCTTTTTGCAGGTGGAGATAGAAAACCTGACTGTGAATCCAGAGAACACCTATTTTTTTCCATCGGAACCTATGTTTATTGCCCCCTCTGCAGAGCAGAAATGGGAAAATAAGCAAGGAAGGGTATTGGGTTATATCCCTCTTGAAGATAAGCCACCGGCTACAATTGATGGGGTCTTAAGGGTAGGGGATCAGGGTTTTTTCTTACGGGGTTTGGTTCAAACGGCCCCAAAGGGAGAAGACAAACCGGCTTTAGGACTGGGCATGGCCCTTATATTGGCTTTTGTG
>DITF01000092.1 GCA_002422125.1 bacterium UBP17_UBA6191 | reverse complement strand
TTGCATGGATTAATTTTATCACGGGGTTTTTGTGCTTCTTCAGAAGCACAAAAAACTGGGAAACTCGGCAATTGGATCATTTTTGGTCAAGATTATAGATATTTGGCAACCAAGGCTATAATTGGAGTATTTAGTGGGGGATTTTTCTAGCCATCACGACTGAACTAAAAAGGTTGCCCAAAAATCTGTCAAGTGATTTCTTATAGAATCTGATCGTGACAGATGAGTTTTTTGTGACAGATTAAGTAAGCTAAGGCATACCTGTCCGGTCATTAACGCTGAGAACCGAAACCTAAAAATTGAACTGACGAAGTGGCCAAAACCTCGCCTTACACCTGGGTTGCCAATATTGTGGAATTACTGAAACACTACCGCGATCCGGAGGGTCTGTTTATTTGTGGGTCCTGTCGCAAGCCGGGTTATTAATACACAAATCGTATTCTCTTCAAGAACCTGGGGAGGCCTGGCAACCTACTGGCAAAACTTGTCTAGTTCGACGATTTGATACTTAAAATTCAAGTTCCTTACCCAAAAAATACCTCAAGGTTGAGAGGTGCAGGCTCTAAACAAACCTCTTCCCCTGTGGCCAGCATCTGGATGTTGGGGCGAGGACCAAAAAAGCGCATGGCATGTTCGGAAAATACCGGAGTTCTGTGCAGGCATTTTGACTCCTGCAATAAAAGCTCAAACGGCTGAGAGCATATTGCCAATATAGCAGCTTTTACAAAATTGATGGATTTTACCAGAGAGGAGCAGGCAAATGTGCGCGAAAACCGTAAATTCAATTCGATGATATATAGTTGATTATTATGACAAAGCACTTGAAAATTAAACCCTCCGCTAATCCCAAGTTCTTTTATAAATATTTCGGCCCAATGAAGAATGGTTTCCTGATGGCCAAGGCTCAGTTTTTTTGGGGGAGAAATCGAAGGTGAGCTGCCTCCATGAACACCATCCTGGGAATAAATCTCGTGAATACAATGTAAAAGCAGATTGGAGCCATTGGAAACACAATCCACCTCGTATTCTATAAAACCCTGCAAATATCTCGTAGCTAAACAAGGAAATTCGGCCTCTAAAATCTCAGATTCGGAAGATACAATACGCATGCCACTTCCCCCCAGCACAAAACTCGGCCTTAAAAGTAGTGGATAGCCAAACATATTGGCAAAATCCTGACAGTCCTGCCATCGAGCACAATGTCTGAACTCCGGCTGAGGCAACTGAAGTTTTTGTAAAAACTCACAAAAGCGATCGCGATTTTCACACATTAAAATGGACCCAATGGGACTGCCAAACAATGGCAATCCCGCCTGAAATAAACCCTCAGCCAAAAGTGCCCCAATCTGGGCTGCGGCTGAAACCAAAACCGCATCCACTCTCTCCATACGGGCTATATGCAAAATTTTAGGCAAACTTAATTCTTCAACATAGAGACGATCGGATTCCTCGGGATCAGAACTAACGGTAGCCGGATTGGGTTGGATCAAAACAACCTTATATCCCAGTTCTCTAAGTGTTCGTAAGCTCCAGACCAGATTCCATTCAAACTCAATCCCGGAACCTATTTTATACGGTCCAGGGCTTAAGACTAAAATGACTTTTTGGCCTACTTCTCTTGATAAGGGAAAAAACGGCTTCCCCGGCTCAGAACTGCAATAAAATGGAGCCTTGCCAAACTCTTCATGCGAGGAAAGGGAATTCACTTTTTTTATATGCCAATTGGACACAGGACTTTTAACCATTAGTTCTTGCAGTAATTCAGGATACAGAGTCTTTGTCAATAAAGGCGAGTCGGCTGTGAAACCGATCTTTTGGAAAGCCTCGCCCAGATGTTCACCAAATGCCAAAGACTCCCCGATGGAGCGCATGGCTGGCCCCCGCTCATAGGGAACACCACCAATTTTTTCCCAATCCCAGTGTGGCATCTTAACGGCTACATAGTTCATAGCTGGCTCCCACGTTGCGCTTAAAGAACTCTGGTAAGGATGGGGAATCTGATGCAACAGTTCACCTAGACATAACCTGGTAGCAATAGAAGCAATAGGATAAAAAACAGCTTTGGAAGCAAGGGCCGAGGAACGGGACAACCGAGCATTCATTTCTATCACATAAAGTTCATCCGTCTTGGGATTAAGAGCAAATTGCAGATTACATTCCCCCACAATTTGAAAAATCTCAGCAAGCTCCAAGGCCATGCTGCGGATTTTCTGCCAGATAAAATCCCCGATGGTCTGAACGGGTGATACAACAACACTGTCTCCCGTATGGATGCCTAAATGATCCAAATTCTCAAGCGAGGCCACCAAAATTTTTGTGCCCATTTTATCTCTTAAAACCTCGGTTTCAATCTCAAGAAACCCATTGAGAACAGCACTTAAATACAGTGAGCCCGTCCCATGAAACGCCTTGACCAAGTCCTTGGGACTATGAATAATCTGAGCCTGATCCCCTCCCAAAGAATAATCCTTACGCAAAATCACCTGCTGATACTTATCTAGAAAATCCAGAGCTTCAGATACATGATCCGTTTTAATCCAGGGCGGCTGAGGAAATCCATGCTCTTTTAAACGACGGGAAAATTTCTCTCTGTCTTCTGTGTTAAGAATAGATTCCAGGGTAGTTCCACATACCAAGACTTCATGTTTAAGAAACAAGGATTCACAGGCAATTCCCAAATTTAAGGCCGTCTGCCCCCCAAATCCTAAAAAAACCCCATCCGGTTTTTGCTCCCGTAAAATTTTTGCCACCGATTCTTTCACCAAGGGCAAATAATAGGTCACATCAGCATCCCAACCCTGAATTGAAGCCGGATTAGGGTTTAATACTATGCTGCGGTGACCCAGGGATTTTAGCGATTTGACACAAGCTGTACCAGAATAATCAAACTCTCCACCCTGCCCAATGCGCATGGCCCCAGAACCAAGAATCAGATAGGTTTTAGAGCTCACAAAGACACCAATTTTACATATTCATCTAAAAGATAAAAACAGTCTTGCGGGCCGGGTTCGCCTTCAGGATGAAATTGGGTGCTGATGTGACCCCAATCAGGTTCATAAAGGCCCTCAATGCTTCCATCCAAAATGTTTCGGAATCTAAATTCCCATGGCTTGGGCAAAAACCCTTCCACAAGCCCATACCCATGATTCTGTGCCGTAATCACGGCCTTATTCTTTACGGTGTCCATACAAGGAAAGTGGGAGCCGTGATGCCCAGAAGCCATTTTTTCAACTTTTAAACCAAGAGCCATGCCCATTAGCTGATGTCCCAAACAAATTGCCAACACTGGTTTTGAAACCAAAATCTTTTGAATTGTGGGCAAATGTTTTGTGTACATTTTGGGATCCCCCGGACCACTGGATAGAACATATCCCAAACAGTTTGAATACTGTAAAGGACACTGATCTTCGCCCACAGTGAGCACATTCATTCCCATTAATTCCAAAGCCCTTTGTATTCCCCTTTTATTGCCAAAGTCCCAAAGAACTAAATAAGGTGTATTCGGAATATTGGTATGACGGGCTGGCAGCAACTTGGACACGGGTTTTATATTTTGTAGTTTGGTGGCATAAGGAACATTTTGTTCCTCAAGCCACAACTTCCATTGGGGGCTTAAGTGCCTGGCCACAACTCCGGCTACGGTTATAAAATCTGACTGCCATAATTCCCTTTGATAGTCATACAATCCAACATGGGGATGAGTAAATACCACGATCTGATTCAAGTAGGCGGGATCGGTCAATATCTGGGCAAATCCCGTCATGGAAGATACTGTTATAACACTAAAATTCTCTTTCAATGGCGAGATATCTCCCTTTTTAAATGCAGGGAAAACAAAATTGTTCTTTTGATAAACTTCCACCGGGAAACAATACCAGTGTTCCAGGAAGAGCTTCCGTGAATTCTGGGAGGAAAGTTCACCGGTAATCGTTTTAAGGTGAGTCCCATCACTCTGGCCTGGTACAAAACATATAAATCCAGCGAAAAATCATGGGGAGGGTTAAGCCAGGAATCAAAAAAACTTCGTGGGAAGAGATTAGGCTGGGCGTTGATATCCCAAAGAAATTTTTCCAGATACAAGCTTTCAAATATGCTCATACCCAAGGTGAAAAAATTGTCCCACAGATTTCTTCCTTGGCGTAGACCTTTAACCATAGTCTGATCAGGATTTTTATCCCGTTCCAGAAGTTCAAGAGCTAATAATGAATCTAAAGGATCGGTTTGCATATCGGCGTGGGTCCATCCCAGAAATTCGGCCTTTGATTCTCTTAGCCCAGATAGGACACCAAATCCATAACCAAGATTTTTGGGAACCTCAACTACTTTAAGGAAAGTATTATCTCTTTTAAGCGATTCCATGACCATAGCCGAATCGTCGTTTGAGCCATTGTTCACCAAAATGATTTCTACATCCGGTCGTGTCAATACCTCAGCAAATCGTGAAACAATCAGAGGCAGGTTTTTTGCCTCATTATAACAAGGGACAACGATTGAACATTTCATAGGGATGCCACTTAACCTTGCTAAAAAACTTCTGCCAATACAAAAATGAGTCCAGCTCTTCCGGGGTTCCGAAACACAGATATTCCAACACCTCAAAAGAAACAACACAATACCCTAGTTCTAGCAAAACCTGAGCCAGACTATCCACATAGAATTCATTGTTGACGCGAATCTGATGCTTTAAGAGATACTCATATCCGGCCTGAAACACTTCCGGTTTTTTAAACCAAAACGAGCCTACGATTAACAAATCATCCTCAGGGTTTGGGTGCAGAGGTTTTTTGACACTAATCTTTTTGACCCGATTGTTAGAGTCCACCGCAAGCCAACCATAGGCCGATGGATTTTTATTGGCCAAAGGATGATTTCTGAAGCTAAAAACCACACAATCAGTTTGTGGGTTATCAACTAATTGGTTAAATTTTTCTTTATCCCATAAAAGGGCTGTGTCACAGGCCCCAATTAAAACCGGCTTTTCCCTCTCACACTGAGCCACTCCTATGGCACAGGTACTGGCCTGACCCTCTGTTTGCTCACTCAGGGAAATGATTTTAGCTTCGGGCCAGAGTGTATCCAGTCCTTCTTTTAGTGAATGCTGATTCAAAAGCTCCTCCCGCACCAAAAACAGGTTGGACTCACATCGAGGTAAAGAGCGAACAGCCTGAGCCACCATCGGTCTTTCACTAATTGGAATCAGGGGTTTGGGTAACTTATGCGAAGAATCTTTGAACCTGCTGCCTAACCCGGCCATTGGCATTAACAAGGTGGCTGAGTATGGTTCTGTTTGCAAAAAATCTGCCTGGGCCAGGTTTTGAAACAATCTTGAATAATGCAGATACTCCCTAAGATCAGAGGGGGTTCCCCACTGAAGCATATGCTCAATCTCAAACAGTGAAACTTTTAAACCATCCTCAACCATCAGGTTGTAAACCATGCTTACATAATATTCTCCCCCAGTTTGAATGCCTGCTTCAATCAACTGAGTAAAATACTGCTTCAAAATTTTTCCACTTTTGAAGTAGTAGGTGCCATCAGAGGCAAACTCCTGCATGCGGTTATTTGTGAAGGGTTGCTTTTCACGAATTTCAAGCAGTTCCCCATTAGCTTCTCTACAAAAAGCATAATTGGTTGTGCCCAGCATATGCGGGTGAAACCCCTTGTATCCAGAGATAGCACCATCACTGTTTTTTGATCTGGCCTCATGCAAAAATTTCTGATAGTCCCAAAGTTTTCCAAAGTCGCAATAGTTTACGATGACCTCTTCAGTATCTGAGATCGCCTCAAATGCCATAGATACGGCGTACACTGGCCCAAGTTTATGGGGGGGAATGCTAACAATTAAGGCATCAGGAGCCAATTTTTTTAAAATACTGCCCATTTCCGTGTTGGCCAAATGCTCTTCATTGCAAATAAAAACTAAATTGGTCTCCCCGGGAAAACAATCCAGAACATAGGCAATCATTTCCCGGCCATCTATAGAAATTATGGGCTTGGGGACATTATAACCAGCATCCAAAAACCTCTGGCCGACTCCAGACATAGGGATAATTATTTGCATCAGCCCTCCCCAAGGCTTCTACGATACTTTTCAGACTCCCACTGCGATAAAAAGTCCAATTCCTGAGGACTCAAAACAAATAGTCCATTTTCAAGGCACAGTGATGGATTTGAGCAAGTCGTGGTTTTTGGCTTACCT
>DITF01000333.1 GCA_002422125.1 bacterium UBP17_UBA6191 | reverse complement strand
GTGATCAACTCACCCGCTTCCTGAGCATGAGTCAAGGACTCTGCCGCCTGGCCCCGTAGCCATCCAACAATAGGGATTCTATGGTAGCCAAAAACCATAAAGGAATAATGGGTGTAACGAACCACACCGGCCATTTCCATTTCCAGTATCTGATTCAGAATTTCACAGATTTTTTCTTTGTTGATTGTTTCTCCCATAATTAATTCCTTTCTCTTAAAACTTACGGAACATATAACTTCACAAAACCAGAGAGTTTTTCCATTACAGGGATTGTAACCCCGATCGGCAACATAGGAAACTCAATTTCAAAAATGCGATAGAGATAATTGGTATCCCAGCGAATAGCAGACTGGATATCTCTTCTTAGGGCCGGCATCATTTTCTGACGGGTGATGCGAAAAGTTTCGGCACTGTCATAGCCGGGGACATTAAAATACGGGACCGTGGAAAGAGGCATCAGGTTTAAGAGTATCAGCTCGGCATAATTTTTATCAATTTCTGTCCAGCCCCAAAGCAGTTCGGGGTTAACCTCTTCCAGAAGATCGGTGATTAGATTGCCACAAAAATAAGGTACGGGCAGGCTCTTTTTAAAAAATCGAGGTAAAACAGCCTCAAAGCGGGAAGCAAAACCCGAATGTCGTAAAACAACCATATGCAGGGTATTTCTTGTGTGTTCCGTCCAGGTCTCAAGCTTGGCAGGCTCAAAAATATCATTGGTTAAAAACAAGGGGCCGCTGCTAGTCACTTCAGCCACAATGGATACATGGGTGATAGGGATTTTTTGCAGGCCCGTCCAAGGGAAAAGATTCCCAGAAAATACCAAATCCCCAGCCAGAAATTCTGGCTGTACTAAATCGGTTTTTGCAATGACAAGAGACTTACAGGTTGTTCCCTCACACTCTGTAATGGGGGTTTGATTGTTATAGGCCATGTACTTTCCCATACCCATTCTTTGAATGAGGTGGCCTTTCTGATTGAAGTGCAACAGGTTTTGAGTTTCAGAATCTGCGCTCAAGAGTGGATTTCCATTCTCGCGAAGATACAAAACAGAGCTAGGGACATCTGGAGACACCCGATATTCTTCCCGTGATTGCAGGCCCCCTGATGGATAATTTTTGTAACATACTCTGGGCAAACTTAAGGAATCAGGCAGACACAAGGTCCCATCCGAGGGTATTTTTGGCACTACTTCTGTCAGATTGCCCCCAAATGTGGAGGCATCGGGCATTTCATCCGCTTGTAAGCCAGGCAAGATCAGGCAAAATAGCCAGTGTAGGCAAAGTAGCCGACAACAACTGCTAATAAAATTCTGTACCATCCAAACAGCGCCAATCCGTAACGGTTGATATATCCAACCATCCATTTTACTGAAATAATTGCAGAAATAAAGCCTACCACAAATCCAATCATTGGTGCCTGCCATCCAAAAACAGAAAATATCAAAGCCCCACTTTTGTAGCCCTCATATACTGTTGCCGCTCCAAGGGTAATCAGTCCCAGAAGAAAAGAAAACTCTACCGAGGCATCCATCTTAAGACCTACAAATCGTCCTCCCAATATGGTCATTAGGGAGCGGCTGGTGCCCGGCCACATGGCAATACATTGGAGCAGGCCAATCGTGATGGCATCTTTTAAGCTCAATTCCTCCAGTGGTTTGCCCACCTGAGTGGTTTGGCTTTTTTGCCAGCTTCTGGCAATCAGAAGAATGGCAATTCCTCCAATGAGCCAGGCAGCTACAATCGGCCATATTCCAAACAGTACCGCCTTAATTTTTTTGTTTAAAAGCAGTCCAAAAACGGCGGCTGGGATAAAGGCAGCTACCAGTAAAATGCCCATCTTCTTTCCGGCATCATCCTTGCCAGCCATTCCCAGTAACATGGCTTTAAATCGTCTCCAGTAGAGAAGCAATACGGCCAGGATTGCCCCGGCCTGTATGCAGATGGTGTAGGCATCCACGGCTTCTTTTCGGGCCTCGGAATCATCCATCCCCATAAGCCGTGAGGCCAGAATCAGATGTCCGGTGCTACTTACGGGAAGATATTCTGTCAACCCTTCCACCAGACCTAGTACCACGGCCTCTTTTGTGCTCATTTGTGAACCCTCGGCGCAATTAACACTGGAGCATCCCAAAAGAAATAATACAAGACTAAGGCAGATCCAATGTTTCATGCGCTGGTTTTCCCTTCGGCTTTTGTCAGGGAAAACTCCCCGATAATCTCTCTATCCATCAGACGAACTCCCGTAATTTTCATGAAAATCCGGTCCCCATTTTTCATATTTTCGTGGTTACGGCGACCCTTAAAAATCATGCCAAAATCTTCCAAGTAGTACAGCACATCTTCTTCAAACACTTCTAATAGAGTGGCTGGAGAAATTAGCGGTTTCCCGCTCTGTTTTTCAATTTCCTGATTGATATAGCGCATCAGCCAGTGCTTTTTGCGTTTGTCCTGCAAGGAGTTGATTTCCTGAAGATGACCAGATAAAAGCATAAAGTGCTGATCCAGTTCTTCCTTATTCAGAGGGTTTTGACCTAAAAAGTGTTGATACAGTTGCTTCTGATTCAGATAATCCACATAACGACGGATGGGAGAGGTCATTTGGGTGTAATGGGATAGTCCAAGTGAAACATGGGGCTTTTTGTGTGAATCAAAACTGGTGCGCCCAAAATTTTTCTTCAGATGGTAGTATGTGTAAAAGTCATTCAGCACAGGTTGGTAAAAACTGCTTTTGGCAATTTCTTCCCGTGAGCCGTTTTGGGTTCGATAAAGAATGGGAATTGAATTTTCTTCCGAAAAACGGGCAAAGGCATAATTGGCGGCAATACTTAACTCAGCAATGACCTGCATGGAGGCAGTGATTTCTCGGCTGGAAAGCTCAATCTCATCGGCGAGTTCAAACTCCAGATCTCTTCCTTGAAACAGCACGGCCCCATTGGTGATTCTCCACTGTTTGATTTTCTCTGCCATCTCATAGAACTGCAAAAATTGCGTATCTTTGGCACTCTCCATTTCAGAATAACTAAGGTTTTTATCAATATGAACCAGAGACGGAAAAACCTTGTATATAAGATTTGATTCCACAAAATTAAACTCTACCGTCAGGCAGAAACGATCTTGCCCTTCATCTAAAGATAAATCCTGGACTACAGTTTCTTCAGGAAACATGGATAATTTTAGTTCAGGCAGATAAATGGAGGTAAGGCGTTTTTCAATTTCCTTTTCAATTCTGCTGTCCCCATTTACAAATGCCGAGACTAAGGAGATATGCATCATAAATCCTCGGTCTGGGGTAAAACTGATGGCATCATCTCTGTCTTTAGTGGATTTAGAATCCACGGTATAGGTTGTTATGCCCCGTAAATCCTCAAAACCCTTCAGTTGGCTCATGAGAATTTCATTTTTTGGCTTGGGATATTCTTTTAAGTAGCCCAAAAAGTTATCTGAAAATTTCAGAGGATAGCCACTTTCTAAAAGCTCAAAAGAGTAATCACAGGAAACAATCGATCGCTCCACTAAAAAGCGTCGCAGTAAAAACCGGTCTTTAATACCGGCCTGCTGTAAAACATCCTGGTAGCGATCCACCAAATCGTTTCTCCAGAGCCCGGAGAGCTCGATTAAATCTTTAACAAACTCTGATTCCCTTTCCTCTGTATTCACAGGCCCTAGTCCATTCAGAAAATCTACCTGTTGTTTTTGGGCTTTCTGCCTTTCTTCCATGCGCTTGACCTGGGCTCGATACTGTTCGATAAACTCCACGGAATTGGGTAACCAGAAGTCCTTTTTTCGCTTGAAATAGTAGCTGTCCCGCTCCAAAACCAAGGCCATGGCCAAGGCATCACTTATTTTGGTGGTCTTTCCAAAATACAGGGCCACCAGTTCCGGGAATTCATAGCCTTTTTCGGGGTCTTCCAAAAGCATCTGATGCAGAAGTTCGGCATCAGTTTCTAAGGAGGTCTGTTGCGATAAAGCCTCATATTCCTCAAGAGCTGAAACAAAACCTTCCAAACTGCTTCCCACAACTGGGCCGCAAGCGAAGACTTCGTTTCTTTTGATGGGGAATTCCTTGCGGTTTTTAATCATAATTCTGAGGCCCTTGGCATTGACTTCAGTTACGACAGCAAGGGCTGGCCCTTTATGCAGGTTATAGGCTACGATACGATGGATTGAAATTTGATCAGGCTGGAACATGGGCCGCATTATACGAAAGGCAAGATGATATGAACATAAAAGAGTTTGAATTACCTGCAACCATTCACCAAAAACTAAGTTCCAAATCCCTTTTAGGCAAATGGTCGATTCTTTATTTTTATCCCAAGGACAATACCCCAGGCTGTACAACCCAAGCCTGTGACTTCACTTCCCACTATCAGGATTTTCAATCCTTAGGTTGTGAAATTGTCGGTATCAACGATAACCCCATCAAAATGCATGAAAAATTCCAGGAAAAATATTCCATTCCCTATCCACTTGTGACAGATGAGGATCGCTCTTTTCTTGAAGCCATGGGAGTTTGGAAATTAAAAAAATTTATGGGCAAGGAGTACATGGGAATTGTGCGTACAACCTTAATCGTCAACCCCAAAGGTGAAATCGTCAAACGCTATGATGAGGTCAAAACCAAGGGTCATACGGAGCAGGTTTTAGCCGATCTCAGGGCATTGATGAGTTAATCTATTGCAAATATTTGTCTCGATCTTCAAATGGAACTGAGATAGCGTTTTTCAATTTAGGCTCAAGATCCTGCATGTAAGCAGACATTCGGTGGGCCAAAAGTTCATCCATGAAATTCTGGCTTTTTAAGCCCATCCAAAACGAAGTAGCCAAGGGATGCTTCGCTATGTGCCCAGGCAAGAAGGTATAATAGGCATCTTTTAAAATTATGGTTTCGTTGCCAAAATGTCGGAATCGATCGCGGCCATAAATCAGCTCAATTGGGGGCACAGTAGGGATGGGATCGTGGGCATGCACCACACGATGCAGGGGAATTTTATCCGAGAATTTATCAATACCGATTTGGTTGGTTACCTTGGGTTGTCCAAAAGTAATCACTTGGATGACATCAAATCCTTCATGCTCTAACAGCATGGAAAGAACTACAGCTTCTCCGCCTCCCAAAGAATGCCCATTGATGCGGATTTTATAGTCCTTAATCAACAGAGGCCTTATATCGGTTAAAACCTCTCGGGCAGCTTTGGCAAAGCCTCTGTGTAGGGGAATACCCAAAAACGGGTCCACTTCGTGTAAAAATTCCAGATCCAGCAAGATATTTTTTAGATTAGCCGTACCACGGATGGAGATTAGATGTTCCTTGGTTTCTGCATTGGTTCCCAGAAAAAATCGATTGGCGATATCTTCTTCATCATGGATGTAGCAGGTAGTATAGCGTTGTTGGCAAACCGAGAGAATTACACTATCGTCTTCATATATGGCCCCGGCAGCCTTGGCGTGCCAATGCATATCAATAAATGATATTTCGGCAATATCCTGAGTATTGGTAGTTCCTGACTTAACTAATAGTTTAAAGTTCTCCCACTCCAGAACATCCATAATCACTAAGGACACATAATAGATAATTGTGATGGCAATAATTCCAAAAATTACCCGTGTAACCTTGCCAAATTTCTTCTTCATGCGTATACAATACCCTGAAGAATCTGTGGGAATCAATATGAATAAAGGGAGACTTCATGCTGAAACTGATTTTTTTGGGAATATTCAGCTTGGCGGTTTATGCAAATGATGCCAATTCTTTGCTGATGCAAGAAGTGCTTATGGAGTTAAGAGAACTGCGCCTGGAAAACCAAAAACTTAAGTCTCGTCTTGATCAACTGGAACAGAAGGGTCAGGAAGTGGTGATGAAGGTTCAGAATCAAGCCGTGCAACTTGAAAAGACTCACGAGCAGGTGGCTAAAAATCCTATTCCCAAGGACAGATTAGGCGACCGATTTCATCTATCCGGCGATTTGAGGGCCCGCTATGAAGGTAAAGATTTTAAGCCAAATCCAGTATTGCAAAATGAAGATTTTGTGGGACAAAGGACCAGATTTCGCCTTGATGGTCAGATTACCCCAGATACATCCATTACCCTACGAGTCTTAGATCAGAGAGAGTGGGGATCAAGAGATGGTAGCCGAGCGGGGATTCCATCCGAATTTACCGAATTTGATCTGGCATTTCTTGAGTTGAAAAATGTGTTTTCTAAAACCAGCGTGAGGATTGGGCGTCAGGAATTGGCCTTTGCCGATCAGACATTGATTGGTCCAGACGGCTGGGACAACCGTGGCCGTACCTTTGATGCCATGGCTTTCAGGCGCGAATTAAACCAGGGAGACGCAGCCCATCTATTTGTTTCCAAGGTGGATATTGGACGAAATTTAAGAAATTCTTCTGACGATTCGGATTTCAGTGGCCTTTATTTTGAGCTGGATCGTCACAAGAATTTTAAAAAGGATTTCTATGTTCTCAAGAAACGGGATGCCACTTTGGATCGACATCTTACCCATTGGGGGTTTCATACAGAATACACAAAAAACGCCTGGGATTTTATGAGTCAGGCTGGCTGGCAGAACGGGTCACAGGCCAATCTTGACTTTGAGGCCCATCATTACAAGGCCGGAATTGGGCATACCTTTACCAAAAGCAATGGTTTAAGAATAGGGGTGGAAAGAAGTGTGTCCTCTGGGGACAAAAATCCTCTGGATAACAAGGTTCA
>DITF01000063.1 GCA_002422125.1 bacterium UBP17_UBA6191 | reverse complement strand
GATATTGATGGAATTGTAATTAAGCTTCAGGATCTGACCGCCCAAGAGTTGCTAGGCATAACCGGAAAGGCTCCCAGATGGGCGTGTGCATTCAAGTACCCACCGCTTCAGGCTGAGACAAAAGTTAAAAGTATTTTTGTGCAGGTTGGTAGAACAGGAGTGTTAACCCCAGTTGCAGAGTTTGAACCAGTATTGTTAGCTGGGTCCACCGTTCGTTTTGCTTCCTTGCATAATTGGGAAGAAATGGCTGAAAAGGATATCCGGGTCGGGGACACGGTACTAGTGGAAAAGGCTGGGGATATCATTCCTCAGGTGGTCCGAGTTTTAACCGAAAAGCGAAGTGGATTGGAACAGGTACAAGAGATCCCTCTTAGTTGTCCGGTCTGTTCTCAACCCGTTTGTAAAAAGCCGACAGAAGTTGCCATTCGTTGTGAAAATTCATTGTGCCAGTCGAGGCTTTTGGGAAATCTGAAACATTTTGTTTCACGGGATGCCCTGGACATGGCTGGAGTAGGGGAATCAGTTTTAACCCAACTTCTGGAAATGGGAAAAATTCAGAGTCCTATTGATTTGTTTTTTTTGACGGTGGATGATTTACTTTGCTTAAAAGAAACCAAAGAGAAGTTGGCCACTAAACTTTATCAGGCGATTCAGGGGCGTAAACAGGTGGAGTTTAGTCGTTATCTATATGGCCTTGGGATTCCCCATGTTGGTGTGACGGCAGCCCGGATGTTGGCAAAACATTTCAGAAGCCTAGAAATCTTGGCTAGTGCTGAATTGGAGGCCCTGACAGAAGTGTCAGGTTTAGGGTCGGTCATGGCAGCTTCCATATACGAGTTTTTTCATAGCCCAGCTTATTTGGAGATGGAAGAACGACGAGTCCTGGCAGGGGCCCAAATTCTAGATGTCAAAGAACCAGAGACCTTTGAGGGACCACTCACTGGTCAGATTATTTGTTTTACCGGGACTTTGAGCAGGATGGGAAGAACTCAGGCCTCTGAGTATGCTAGTCGCCTGGGAGCGCAGACCACAGATTCGGTAACAAAAAATACTACTATGCTGGTATGTGGGGAAAAGGCTGGATCCAAGCTTTTAAAGGCCGAAAAATTGGGGATCACTGTTCTAAGTGAAGATGAGTTTTTTGGGACTTATCCTGAGGGAAGGAACTAATGGCAGAAGCAAATCTGAAAAAGCATCTGGAACAGATGGAAGAATGCTGGAGTGAAAATGGGAGCTGGCCTTTTTTTGGCATGAGCTGTGGTTATAAGCATCTGGACGAGATGGGAGGAGGCTTTCGCGATGGAATTTATCTGTTTGCTGGTGGAGCTGGAGTAGGAAAAACCAGCTTCTTGTCCAATCTTTTGTTTCAGTTTATGCAGCTCAATCCCAAGGCTTTAGGACTAATGTATTCCCTGGATCAAAGCTATTTGGATTTAGTGGCTCGACTGTTTGCCCTAGCTGCTGACTTGCCGGTGGACATGATTCGAAATCCTAGACAAATCAAAGAAAGAGAAGAACTGGAAAAGCGGCTACAGGGGTTTGAGGTATTAAATGGCATCAAGGAGAGGCTCACAATTCTTGATCAGTCCCACGACAATTTTAGCCTCAAGGACATTGAAGCACAGTTAGCACCTTTAAGGGATGAGGCCATCGATGAACCTATCATTCTGGCTGTCGATCCGGTTATGGATCTTTATATTCCAGGGGTCAGGGATGAAAAGGAAAAGTCCTATATTATTATTGAGGAGTTAAAACGGCTGGCTCGTAAGTATAAGGCATGTGTGATTGTGAGCATGCACACTGATTCGGCGGCTCGACAGAATCGCCCCACTCTTGAAGATATCCAGTCAAAGGCTGGTTTGGTGTATGGGGCTGATCTGGTGTGCCTTTTATACAATGATTCCTTAAATCAATTTGAAACTCCATTTCTGGAATGGGAATGGGGTACTGAGAATCTGATGGTGCCTTTGGTGGAACTTAACATCGTTAAGAATAAACACAATCGGGAATTGGGTCGTTTGTTTTTTCGGTTTTATAATGCTCAGACTCGCTATCGTGAATGCACTAAGGCTGAGAACGATCATTATAATGAAATGTTAAAAAATCTGGATCATTTTGATAAGGATCCCAAAAAACGCAAAGATGCTTTACAAAAGAAAGTGTATGTTGCTCCCAAGCGCAAAGAATATGAAGGGATTTTTTAGATATGACCAGCAGTGATACATTTTCTCGGGCATTGGATTTACAAAGAAGAGGAGAGTACTCTGCTGCTTCTTTGGCATATCATAAGATCCTGGAATCAGAGCCGGATAATCGCCCGGCCCTTATCAATCTTGGAGTGACTCATTTTGCATCTGGCTCTTACGCTGAGGCCGTGGCGGTTTTTCGCAGCGTGTTGTCCTTGACTCCAGATGATTCAGACACATTGTATAACCTGGGTCGGACCTATCTGGAAACTCAGGAAGATCACAAGGCGTTAGATTGTTTCACGCAGGCTATGCAGATTGTGCCTCAGGACAGGCAGATTCAGACAGCTTTTGCTAAAGCTAAGTTCAGGCTAGGAGAAATCGAGGAGGCTAGAGCGGTTCTTCTTAAGCTGATAGGGGAAGATCCCACTGATCACAGGGTGCTTTTATTGTATGCGAATTGTCTTTTTGCCCAGAAAAAATATGCCTCCTGTATTGTCTGCTTAAAGCCCATTGTAGATCAGGATCTGGGCAATCAGGAAGCCTGGACATTGTTATCGGATTGTTATGAACTGGATGGACAGATAGAAAAAGCTGTGGTTGCAATTAAAAGGTTGATTTTGATTTCGGGAGATAGCCCGGCCCTGCATAGAAGGCTTGGGGCTCTATACGGTTCCATAAACCAGTTTGCCGAAGCCAGAAGGGCATACGCCAAGGCATTTTCTTTGGAATCCCAGGATCTAAGGACCGGTCCTGAAATCCATGAAACTGTAGTTTCTGCCCCATCCAGTCATCCAAAAATACTGGAACAGAATCAGGTTTTGAACCAGAGTCAGCAGTTTTTGGTTCACCAGGATTCTCGGGGTGCTTTATATGAATTGCAGAAGCTTAATCGGACTTACCCAGAATCTTTAATGGTGCTTCAGGAAATGGCCTATATTTATCAGTGTCTGGGAGAATTGAAACGAGCGGCCCATTTTTATGAAAAAATCTTGAAACGGGAACACAGACATCTGGAAGCCCGGATGCAGTTGATTCGGATTTCGTTGAGTTATCCTGATGCTGTCAATGGCCTGATTTATCTGGAAGAAACTCTGGCTCTGTTTCCTGATGTACTTGAAGTTAAAGAGTTGGCCGGAGAGTTTCATAATCACAGTCATAATTATGCAAAGGCCATAGCCTATTTCACGGAGTGTCTGGAAAAAAATCACCTAACACCTGGGGTTTATGAGGGCTTGTCTGAAGCCTATATTGCTACGGGCAGGGGTAAAGATGCAGTGAACTTGTTGCGCGAAATTGTGGAGAAGCATGATGAGATACTGCCTCTAAGGATGAATCTTGCCAGAGCATATCTTGCTTTAGGACAGGCTAAAAATGCGGGTTCAGTTTTACGAAATGCCCGGGCTCATTTTGAAAAAAATGCCGGCTTATTATCGCTTTCGGCTCAGACCGCTATTGCCTCTAAAAAGCCTCAGAAGGCTGGAGAATTTTATAAGCAGTTATCCATGTTAAGCTCAGTGGAGCGACCATATTATGATGATTACATTAAGAGTCTTATCTACATTCGCGATGTGGAAACTGCGGCCAAACGCCTAAAGGATTCTCTGAGGTTTCGTCACAAGGGCTTTGATGTTATTTATCTGGATGCCCTGAT
>DITF01000281.1 GCA_002422125.1 bacterium UBP17_UBA6191 | reverse complement strand
TGTCTCGTAGTATTGTTAATAACAGCCTCATGGGCTGGGGTAATACTGCCTGATGGGTTTAAGCTCGAGGAGTTTGCCACTGTGCCTGGGGCCAGATCGATGGCAATGGCGACTGATGGGACTCTGTTTGTCAGTGTACCAAACCATCTGAGCCCCAAACCAAGTGATGAATTCCTCGCTTAAACTTAGCTCTTCCCTCTTTTTATGCAATCAGGATACCCGGCTACCCTTGGAAAGGATGGCTCTTTTGAGGGCTCTGAATACCACGGGCTCCATCACCAAAGCGGCCAAGGCCTGCAACTTAAGCTACAAAGCTGCCTGGGACTCCTTGCATACCTTGCAGAATCTGATGAATTTTCCACTGTTTACCTCCGAAATTGGCGGCAAGGGTGGGGGAGGCTCGAAGTTGACCGCTGAGGCTGAAAATCTATTGTTTCAGTGGGAGCAATTTTTAAGCGTGCACGAACAAATTTTAGGCGTTCTGGAAAGAACCATGGGTCAGAATCAAGACTTAAATCCCCTGTCGCGCCTGGTGCTTCAGACCAGTGCCAGAAATCAGCTTTCAGGAAAGATTAAGGGCATTTTGGAAACCGGGCTTCTAACCGAGGTTACGGTGGATTTGTCCTCGGGATTTTCTATTGTGGTTCAGATTACCAAGGACAGTTTGAATGTGATGGGACTGGTTGTGGGAGCACCAATACTTTGTCTGATCAAGGCCTCAGCCGTGCAAATGGCAAGATCCAGAAGCCTTCAGGCTGGTCTTTATCAGAATCACCTTAGTGGCAAGGTGGTGTATTTGGAAAGCACAGGCTCACAGGCTGAAATTCATATCAAATGTTCGGAATCACTATTGTTAGTGGCAAGTCTTGGCAAGGATGAATTTGTCGAGCTTGATCCTAAACAAGGCGAGGAGTTACAGGCCATCATTTCTTCCTCTGCGGTAATCCTGGCCAGCCTTTCTCATTAGTTTTCTGGGAAGCATAAATTCCTGACTGCCCAGACACCAAGTAGCTCATCATCACACTAAGGGCGGCATAGATTCCAACCGGTGAGCCAAACAGCTCCATGGCCATCAAAAGACAGGATAAAGGAGCATTAGCGGCTCCGGCAAAAACCGAGACAAACCCCAGGGCGGCAAACAAGGACAAAGGGGCATCAAAGATTTGAGCCAACCAATTGCCTAAAGTGGAACCTATAAAAAATAATGGGGTTACTTCCCCTCCCTTAAAGCCAGAGGCCAGGCAGACTGTTGTAAACAAAAGTTTCAGAGAAGATTCACAAATACCCAGTTCCTTAACAAAGGATTCCTGTATCACGGGAATTCCCAAACCCAGGTAGCGGTGCCCATCCAAGGTGCTACAAAGAACAATAACAATGAGTCCGCCGAATACGGGCCTCAGTGGTGCAAAGCCAATCTTGCAAAACCAGCACAAAAACTGATGCATCATCAGTACAAATAACCGGGCTACCAGACCAAAAATCAAGCCTCCGGCCATGACTTTAAGCATCAAACTAAGGGAAAACTCCGGTACTGCCCCTAAAGCATAACTGACATGCTCTACTCCATAAAAGTGGCACACCTGATTAGCTAGTATTGAGGATAAAAGACAGGGAAACAAGGCCAGATAACTTAGTCTTCCCACCACCAAAACCTCAAGCCCAAATATGGCTCCGGCCAGCGGGGTTCCAAAAACAGAGGCAAAACCAGCACTGATTCCTGCCATTAACAAAAGTCTTCTTTCCTCAGCTTTTAAGCGAAATGGAGAACTTAACTGATCAGCCAGACTGCCACCCATCTGCACGGCCGTACCTTCTCGACCCACAGAAGCTCCAAACAAATGAGACAGGACCGTAAACAATAAAATCATCGGACCCATGCGCAAGGGAACTCTGGATTTTGGATCATGAATCTCATCCAGCAATAGATTGTTTCCGGCTTCTACGGCCCTTCCCAGTTTCCAATAGATAAACCCGCTGAAAAAACCAGCCAAGGGCAGAAAATACAATAAATTCGGATTCTTAAGCCGGTATTGGGTGGCCCAATCCAGACTGATCAAGAATAATGCCGAGGCTGAACCTGCCATAAGGGCCACTAGGACGCTTAAGCAAGTCCACTTTATCAGAAATCGAAACATCAGAGTTTGCGAATCAAAGTAACCGGATGGTAATCCATTGGCTCTACCACTGGTCTTTTCTCAGAAATATACCGAATCAAAGATTCGGCATCGGTGTTACACAAAAATCCTTTGGCATTTCCGGCTACGGTACAATCTGGAGTTTCCCCCTGATACACGGGCAGATAATGTACTACTCCTGTCTCACTTTGAGAACGAGTCAGATTCACCACAGGGTATATAGCCAACTTTTGATCCTTAAACACCAAATCAATTCTATCGGTACTATCCTTTTGAATCTCATACATAGTGTCCCAGCCATCATTGCCGTTGGCCACAAAATGATTGGTAACAAGTGTGTAGGTCTTATCCATTTCCAAGGTTGACCAACGGGAACCTCTTTTGATTTCCAAAAGGCGCAAATAGCCATCTTTGCCCTTTTCCGTTTCTTCAAAGATATAGCGTAGACGAGACGGGTAAGGAAATTTGCCGGCGTGTGAACCTTTAGGTAGGGTTTTAAGAATGGCCGATCCGATTAAATCCTGTATCTGTTTTCCCGTTACTGAGAAAATAGAAATCCCGTTCTTAAACGGAATCATCTCCAGTGAGATATTGCCCCTTCGGATATTTCCAGCCATAAAATCGGAACGAATTCCCCCAGGAGTCACTAAGGCAAAATCCACGCGCCGAGATGTCAAGGATCTCACCTCGTTGGAATTGGCCCAATAAACCATAGCTTCGGCGACCAGCGCGGCCACCCGTGAACCATGAACATCGGAGCCCCCATCACCTGGGCGTCTGGGATTTTTTAATGACTTGGGAACTACACCAATGACTGGACCGTAGGCGGCTTCCAAGCCCGGCTTGTACATTGCGTCAATATGGGCCCGCATGGTTTTTTCTTCATGGGTGATCTCAATATTTTTCTGGGCTTGAATAAATCCAACTACTCTATTTTTTTCGCTCTCAATAAAGACATCTTCGGGCTTTCTTAAAGCCGTTGCATAAAAAACATCACTACTCAGTAAGGTATTTTTTCCGGCACAATCCTTTAAGCGGCCCTCTTCACTGAATTCGACAATCAAATGCCCGACAGCCTGAGCATATTCTCCAGCCTGAACAATGCAGGTTTTTCCAACCCTATCTGGATTAACTATCACCTCAGCATAGGCCCCGTTATTGCCCAGATCCAGATTTCTAAAATCGCCTAAAAGAGTATGGGAATGCCCCCCAACAATCAAATCGATCCCGTTCACATTACGGGCCAGATTCTGATCTCTTTCTAAACCAATATGAGTCAGGCCAATAATTTTGGTCACTCCCATTTTATGTAGGTGATCTACGATTTCCTGAGCCTTTTTTACTTCTGATAAAAACTCCAGTTTACCGGTGTTGGGGGCCAGGTTTTTCATGTTCTCCAAAACCACCCCAAAAATTCCTACCACCTGCATACCTTGTTTAGCCTCGCTCATGGAAGATAGTCTGGTTTTGCTTGTCCCATGAAAACCGTACAGAACATATGGATAAAGATTTGGTATCTGATGCAGATCCTTGTCCTGACTTGTGTCGATATTGGCAGCTAGCACTGGAAAATTGACTCCATTTATAAAACGCGCCAATAGCTGGTTGGTCAAATCAAATTCATGATTACCCAAGGAAAAGGCATCAATTTCCATGCGATTGAGAATATCAGAGTTCATTTTTCCCAAATGCAACAGAAAATAGCCGCTGCCCTGCCAGGCATCGCCTCCGTGCAAAAACAAAAATGGCAAGCCCATATCTTTTGCCTGCATTCTGTATTGCATTGCCTTTTGATGCAGTCTGGGATGGCCCCCAAAGTGAGTATAGACCGTGGTTTTCTCTTCTAACTTGAAATTGGCATTTACGGGGTCAAACTGGGAATGGGTATCATTAATGTGCGCGATTGATAACTTCAGAGCAGAAGATTCACTAAGTATTAAACATAATAGAACTAGGCTGGACCAGAGTAGTTTTAGCATTAAATTGTACCTCCCGCAATTGGGGCAAATAGTATCATAGTTGATAATGTAGCTGTATCAAGCCAGACTTATAAACTTGGTGATTTTTAAGAGTCAAGTTGGTCGTTCTGGACTCCCGTCCAGAAAAAAGACGGACCCCAGAGCCTAACATCACCGGAACCAAGGACAAAACAATATCCGTTATCAGGCCCTGTGCCAACATGGTGGATGCCAATTTGCCCCCGCCTACCAGCCAGACATGCTTAGATCCAGCACCATATATCTGACTCAATAATCGGGCCGGGTGCTCCTTGATCAGAACTACATCGGAGACGGGATTTAAAACCGTTTGACTCAAAAGATATGTGGGTTTGCCCGCGTATGGCCATACTCCAAACTTAAGCAAAGAATTATAGGTTCCAGTGCCCATAATCAAGGCATCAACAGAACTATAAAATTCCTGATAACCATAATCCTCACCCTCAGCTTCCACCTGCTTCAGAAAGTCAACTCCGCCTGAACTATCCGCAATGAAGCCATCCAGAGAAGCCGCCACAAAATAAGTACACCGCATCAAAAACACTCCTGATAAAGTACAAATGGATTGTACTACAAAACAGAAAAAGGCTCCCTCTTTTGAAGGGAGCCTTCTTAATTAAACCGATGGTTTAAATTAGTTTGAAGCCATTGTGGATTCAACCCATCCGCGCAGCTTGTTTACATTGCTGTAAACTCCATAAGCCTTAGGACGAGCACATCCGATACCCCAGCTTACAACACCGTTCTGAACATATTCAGAGCCTTCTTTTACGAAGAAAGGTCCGCCGGAATCACCTTGGCAAGAATCTTTTTTACCTTCGTCAAATCCAGCACACAACATGGCATCAGTAACACCGTAGCTAGGATTTAAAGCTTTCAGAGCAGCATCACAAGCCTCGTTAGAAACGATAGGCACTGTTACTTTCTGAAGAATGTTTGCACGAGCTCCACCCTCACGGGTAGTTCCCCAACCGATTACCTGAGCGTCACGACCAGCAGCATCAGTAGCTACATCAGAAGCCATTTTGATTGGAGCAACATCAGTTACTGGGGTTTCCAGTTTCAAAAGAGCGATGTCGTTATCCAGAGTTGAGCTGCTGTAACCTTGATGAGCGATTACTTTAGATACATTTACACGATATCCACTGTTAGCATCTCGCAGGTCATATCCTCCAACATAAGCAGCCAATGTGCTTGGGTTAGTGGTAGATCCGCCCCAACCAACAACACAGTGAGCAGCAGTCAGAACCCACTGAGGAGCAATTAAGCTTCCACCGCAGAACTGACCAGCAAAATTAGAAGGAGAGCTCTTGCGAACCATGCCTACCATGAAGGGAAATTCACCAACAGTAGCACTTGTTCCACCCACGATTCTGGACAGACGGGAAACTTCACCTTGGTAGCGCAACATAGCTCCAACGCTTGGTTTAATTACATCAGCACTAGCATCATTAGCCTGAACAACACCAACTTGAACCAAACCAGCAATTGCAAACGGCAATACTTTTTTCAACATTTGAGATTCCTTTCAACGAACAGTATTAGTTTTATTTACCGTCCGCTCTCGTTTACCAATACTTCAATCGCGGACTCGATCATGATTCTAAGGAAAAATTCTGATATGCCAAGTGCTTTTGTCATTTTTTTTTCATTTTATAAAAAAAAGCCGCCCCGCAACTGCGGGACGGCCCAATTTTACTTGGCTACAATCACCAATTACATGGATCCAATACACTAGTGGTTCTAGCCCAAACCCCTCCTGGGGTACAGGAACACAAGGCTCCCACGGAATTCATGGCCATTGAACCCATAGTCGGGGCCGCACAAGGCACTGGCTCTGCCGTATGCATTCTAAGTTTAGTAAAGCCATGAATATCTAAAGTCGCCATAGGGTCGGTGGTTCCAATTCCCATGGACACCCCAACAAAGGATGCAACGCTAGTTCTGGATATCATCATCATGGCAGTAGTGGTACTACCATTAAACCCAAAACTTCGATCTCCGGTAATCATAAGGTTATGACCCCCAGGGATTGCTGAAAACTGACCCCCGGCCCAGTTGTTCCAACCACCTCCCACGGCCCCGTAATTCGTAGCTGTGTTGGTAGCACCGCCTGCCACAGAACCGGTGGTATTAGCCATATTGCCCATACCGCCACCAATCGTAGAATGCCAACCAGAGGTCCAGTTCATGTGACCACCAGAAATTGTGTTGTACATCCCGTGCATAGCATTGGTGTTCTCACGACCACCACCTATGGAGGAATACTCGCCCCAAACCTGATTCCAGCCACCACCAACAATCGAGTTATACATCCCTGAAGCAATATTCGAACGACCAGCACCAACAAAGCCCCAATCAGCCGCTGTATTCCAGCCACCACCCGCAACCGATCCGTACATCCAGGCTTCGTTCATTTCACCACCAGCCACAGTGCCAGTAGTCCAAGCCTTGTTTTTGTAACCGCCACCAATACTTGAGTACCAGCCAGAGGTCCAGTTCATGTGACCACCAGAAATAGTGTTGTACATACCATGCATTGCATTGGTGTTCTCACGACCGCCACCAATGGAGGAATACTCGCCCCAAACCTGATTCCAGCCACCACCAACTATTGCGTTATACATCCCAGAAGCAATATTCGAACGACCAGCACCAACAAAACCCCAGTCAGCCGCAGTATTCCAGCCACCACCGGCAACGGATCCGTACATCCAAGCTTCATTCATTTCTCCACCAGCCACAGTGCCAGTAGTCCAAGCCTTGTTTTTGTAACCGCCACCAATACTTGAGTACCAGCCAGAGGTCCAGTTCATGTGACCGCCAGAAATAGTGTTGTACATACCAAACATTTCCGCAGTGTTCCAGCCACCACCAGAAACTGAGGCATATCCACCCATGGCATGATTGGCATGACCACCACCAATTACTGCATACTCCGCTGTGGCTGTATTCCAAGCCCCTCCGCCTACCGAAGCTCCGGTAGCTGAGGCTGTATGGTTCACACCACCTGAAATTGTGACATGGGTGGCAGTAGTTCCACCATGACCAGCCTGACTCATCATACCAAGATTCACAAAGGTCATGGTTTCCATTCCGAGCATGGCATTAGAAAGATCGCGACTGATGGAACCCTGTACTGTCAGTTTGGCGTTGGCACCTGGGGCACCAATGGCCACCATTTGCGTAGTCTCTGACAGACTGATGGTACTGGCGCCAGTTGTCCATCCGCCCCCGCTGGACTGCTGAGTCTGAAGATTTACCCAACCAACTCCATTCCAACCTACAAACTGGTCGGCAACCCAAGCAATTGTACCAGCAACTGGATTCATGGCGTTACCAACCCTAATGCCCCCGTTCACATCCAAAGCCGCCATAGGATTGGTGGTCCCAATACCCATGGACACTCCCAAAAAGGCCGCCACACTAGTATTGGAAATTGTCATTAATGTTGAGGTTGAACTACCATTAAATCCAAAGCTTCGGTCCCCGGTAATTTTTAAGTTATGACCACCAGGAATAGCCGAATGTTGCCCCCCGGCCCAGTTGTTCCAACCTCCACCCACGGCCCCATAGTTTGAGGCTGTATTCCAGCCTCCACCCGAAACAGAGCCGTACATAGAGGCCTGATTCTTTTCTCCACCAGATACCGTGCCTGTGCTCCATGCCATATTCATGGCCCCACCACCAACAAAGGAATGCCAGCCCGAGGTCCAGTTCATGTGACCACCGGAAATGCTGTTATACATACCATGCATAGCGTTGGTGTTTAAGCGACCACCACCAATGGAAGAGTACTCGCCCCATACCTGATTCCAACCCCCGCCAACAATGGAGTTATACATGCCAGAGGCAACATTGGAATTTCCGGCTCCAACAAAACCCCAATCTGCCGCCGTATTCCAGCCACCACCAGCAACGGAGCCGTACATCCAGGCTTGATTTTTTTCGCCACCAGAAATGGTTCCTGTACTCCATGCCATATTCATGGCACCACCACCTACAGAGGAATGATGGCCAGAAGTCCAGTTCATGTGACCACCGGAAATGGTATTAAACATACCCTGCACCACATCTGTGTTCCACTTACCGCCACCGATACTGGCATGCATTCCATCAGCTTTATTACCCTCTCCACCGCCCACAAAGGCATAGGCTCCACTGGCATAGTTCATGACCCCAGCCGAAACCCCAGCACCGGTGCCAAGACCAGAACTGGCTGCTCCAATTGGCATACCATTGGCATCCACAAAGCTATTGGCGCGAATTGTGCCATTTACATGAAAGGTGGACATTGGTACTGCGGTCATAATTCCAACCATACCAGTACTGGAAACCGCCAGACTTACGGTAGCTGACCCATTTGTCATAACGGCTAGAGGCCATACAGAGGCTGCCGAGCCTTTAACCGTCAGATCTGCAACTGTATTTGTGGTCATAATCCCGGTTTTACCCATCCCATCCACATAGAATGCTGGAGAGGTTTTCCCTTGTGTCCACACTGCAAAAGCAGGGGAAGCAGTAGAATGTCCATTGACCTGAAAATTGGCCCCAGGAACCATGGTCATAACTCCCACCATGCCTGAGGAATGCACAAATATGGCTGGCTGCCCACCACCATTGGTTAAGACCTGCATGGATGGATGAGAAGCATGATGGCCCCTGACATCCATGGTAGCTACGGGAGTGATAGTTCCAAGACCCAATGGTCCAGACTGTTTGTAAGTCATCGGGCGGCTACCCGTCATACCAGCAATCAGCTCTGTATCCACGGTTAACATGCCCTGAATATGGGCCTGCTTTAGAGTGGCATCCTGTGAGGCTATGACGGTGGTTAACATGGCAGTTCCAGAGGAATCCACCACAAAGGTCGAAGTTCCTGCACTATTTTGAACCACAATTCTGGTTGTAACCGCTGCATTAGTTGTGGAAAGCATTAAAGCCGAGGTGGACATGATACTCATGCCGGAGCTTAAAACTGCTTCTCTAGCCTTAGTTTGGAAATTGGCTGTATTCAGATTTGTGGTAAACTCGGTGATAAAATCATTACCTTTTACCACAAAACTGGTTGAGGACAATCCGTTAAGCTGTGAAGCATTACTGGCCTGAGTCGCTGTATCTGCTGTAGTGGCATGATTGGCAATCATGGCAGTATCTGATTTACTGGACCACATGGCCGTATGCGCTCTAGGCAACCAAGGTGATGAAGTTCTTGGAGTCATGGAAGACCCGTTGATCACAAGTTGTATCCAGGGAAAGCTAATCAGGTTTGTTGATGAGCTTCCTGTATTCACATGCAACTGAAACACCCCCTGCTCCACTGGAACAGAAGTAAAACTCAAAGTTGTTAAAGTCTGGGTGCCACTGGACTGGGCACTCCACAGGGACAGACTAACGGTGTTTAATGTAGTTGTGAGATTTAAAGCCTTGCCAGAGGTGTCGGTTAAAACACCAGTGTACAAAAATTCATCCGCCTGAACCCTTGATGTTGCCAGGCCCATGAGCCATACCAAACTCAGTACAATTATTCGTACCATGAAAAACCTCCACCTTGCTAATTTGCAGGGATGTATACCGATTTATGTGAACCTGGATTAAATGCTGAACGAACTCTTAAGCCTCCACCAGAAGAAATGGGGGAAGAAACAGCGGGAACAACCATATCTAAAATATCTACCCCATCTTCTGAGGCAACATCAGCTAATGTCGGCAAGCGAATCACCGGAAGCGAAACTGCCGCCGCGGTTGTTATAGATTGATTTGAAATACTTTGGATGACAGAAGTTACCCCTGGATCAAACCCTGCACTAAAAAGACTTGATGTCAAATCCTGAGAAACTCTAGCCGAGAGGGTGGGAATTGCCTGAACAAACTGCGGGGCCAGACTTAGATTGCTTGATTTACCAAGCTCCAGCAAGATTTGATCACTTTGATCAAGTCCCGATTTCCCACCTTCCAGAATCTGAGTCATCCCATCTTCCACAATTGCCTTGGTCGCCATGGCAATCAACTTGAACTTTCTGGCCACAGGAGATGAGGAATCGGCTATGTCTCTAGCTACCTCAGCCAAAGCGTTGGAAAACAAATCGAGATCGGCTGAGGTTGTAATATCCGGTCGAATGGACTCAGTCCGTCCCAATTTGGTCTCTACAATTACAAACTCGGCATTGCTAAAATGCGATACGCTAGTCGTTTCTGGTGCCGGTACAAAGGACCCAAGGTTGGCCCCTGCTTTAGCTTCTAATCCCTTGCCAATCGTGGAGCGAAAGCGAAATTGATTGGCAACCAAGTCTTTGGAAACTCCATTTACACTAACCTTGGAGTTCTCTGTTGCAACCGCATACCAATAAAGAATGTCATCATCGGCCATTGTCATCAAAAGGGAATTAGGTATCGAGACACTAACTTTACCCGATGCGTCTGTGGACACAGGCTCTGTGGTCAGTGCTCCCCTGCGAAGACTCGCCACCCAGACATTTGCTGCCTGAATCGGACCATCGGCAACCGTAGCTGAAAGTACGCTGACGGATCCTGAAATCGGATTTCCCCCTCCTGGACCACCCCCGCCTACGGGAAGCGCACCAGAGGAATCATCATCGCCTGAGCTGACTCCACCACATCCATAAAACATCAGGGATGTGAGAATCGCCAGCAAGGCCAGTAAATAACGCATACCTGCCCCCTAATACCTGCAAACAGCTTATATCTTTACACAAAGTCTCTAATCTGTCGCCTGTCCAGCTTAAAAATTTCATAGGCCCGTAAAAAAAACAGGACAGAAATTACGATCCAAGTCAATATTTCTGCCCTGAGTGCCTGTTCGTGGACAGGCTGTGAAACTTACTAAAGATATATTTACTATTTTGATTCCACCTGATGAAGTTCATTAAAGCGAATTTCCTGAGCCACCTTTGCCTGATCCCTTAAAATCAGCCTAGCATCTTTGCGATCTGTCCAGATCCCGACATAATTCTCAGCCGAAACCCACTTAAACCACAAAAAACTTTTCATGGTACCAATTTTGATGTCCTTCCCATCGGCCTTATAGCGAACTTCTTTGCCCTGAATCACTACAGACTCGGGCAAGCGAAACAGGGTAGAATCTGTATCACAAACCCATTTAGGCACCATGGTACAATTCATCCCCCCGTTAGGAAGCGGGGTACACTGCTGTTCATGCTCATAACGGCAGTTGCCACGGGTATCTAATTTAATCCAAGGTTTATCCTTATAAACAATTACATCTTTGCCAATCAACTCCCAGTTGGGGTTGATATAGCCATCGCGAACGGCTGGAATCACGATATCTTCAGCCATCACAACAGACTGGACTAAAACAGCCATCACTAATAATACTAATCTATTCATTCTGATCTCCTTCTAAATGCCAAGGATTATACCCTGTAACTCTTAAAGATGGCTAGCACTACAAGACAGAAAGTCAATTTGTCTGTATGGTGAATAATTTTGTGATATCCTGCGCCCCGTATGTTGCCTTGGATTCGCCTACAGACCAATTACCTGATTTTTTGTGCTTTACTTAGTTTAGTTGCCCTGTTTACAGGAACCTGTCTTTGGTATGAGTCTATCTTGATTTTTGTCCTTCTTAGTCTTAGCGACTGGGTTTTGTCCTCAATCAATCCCTATTCCTCTGCTAGAAAGGCCCTGATATTTTTAGGCTTTTTCCTAATGCCTGGAACGATTTTTTTGAACGGGGACCTCAGGGAAAGTATCGGGACAACGCTTCTTTTGATCGTATTGGGGCTGGCATCAGCGCATTTTTCAAAACGGCGTAACTGGTTGCCTTTGGTTTTACTTCCATCGCTTTTTCTGGGCCTGATTCATTGGCAACTGGCTCTGATTGCCGCGATGCTTGCCTTTTTGTACCTAAGAGATCGCAGTGATGAAAGCTGGTTGTGGTCTGGGGCCCTGATATTACCGCCCATATTATTTCTGATACTTGATAGAGAGAATCTCTTTAAGGATTCATCAATCGCCCAAAAACTTTTAGAGGGATTTCAAACCCCTTGGGTGATGCAGTATGACTGGGGTAAAGCCAGTGAATTTGCCCTAATTCAGCACCAAACAGGGGACTACAATCTGTTTTTGATCCTAGGAGTATTGATTGTCACTGGACTCTGTAAGGCCTTGCCTGTCTTTTTTAGAAGGCTTTTAACCTCTATTTTTGTCAGTATCGTTTGCTTAAGTATTTTTAGCCCCCTTGGTCTAATGCCATCGGGGCTAATTTATCTGGGAATACTGTGTATTGGCACAATCCTGATGCAACCAGATACGGTAAAAAGCATTCGCGGTTTGACAGTATTTCAGAAGTTGGTTCTGATCCTGTTGGTGTTTTTCGGCTTAATGCCCTTGTATTCCCGCACTGGCTGGTGATCTTTTTGGGCAGTAATCTTCTGATTGCTTGTATGCTTCTGTCAGGTTTCTGCGGAATCCTCTCCGAGCTGGCTTTGTTTAATCTTGCATCCATGCTACTTGGAGGCACAAACAAAACTCTTTTATATACTATGGGCATTATGATGTTTTCCATGGGGATTGGCAGTCTATTGACCGAAACCCGCTGGTTTCAAAGGTTGAGTTTTGATTATTTTGCCATGAATGAGCTCAGTTTATCCTTCTTGTGTATGACGGCCTTGCCAGCCATTTATCTAACGGCTAGTTACAACCCGCTATTGACTCTACCTGCAGTTATTACCTACTCCTTTTTAATTGGCACACTGATTGGCATGGAGATCCCGCTAATTCTTCGCCTCAACGAACAGCTAGGATTATCACTGCCGCAAAATTCGGCCCGGGTGCTGATGGCCGATTATTTTGGCTCACTCATGGCTTTTGCAGGCTTTCCAATGTTAATGCTCCCTCTTCTTGGGCTGCACCGTAGTGGATTTTTTGGTGGCTGTATCAATCTTATACTGGCTCTAGCCGCCATTCTTTTTTTCAGAAACTCCTTAAAATGGCCAAAACACTGCCTGCTTTTATGCGGCCTGCAAATTCTGTTTAGCCTCTGGCTTGGGTTGGCTCTACCAAAAATCAAAGCCGATTCAGAAACCAGACTATTTCGCGACCCGGTTCGTTTTGAACACACGACTCCTTACCAGAACCTAGTGGTTACAGTTAAGGATGACTCTGATCAAACCTATCATAACCGCGAAATCAAAAAAGGCACTATCACAAAGACAGATACAGCCAGAGGGTTAGTTGAGTTGAACCAAGTGCTGACCCGACATGGGTATCAGGATGTACGACTGTTTATCAATGGGGCTTTGCAATTCTCAACTAGGGATGAACATCGTTATCATGAAACTCTGGTACACCCATTAGTGCAGCTAAATCCAGATTCTGATCAGGCCCTGATACTTGGTGGTGGTGATGGGCTGGCGGCTCGTGAACTATTAAAACATCCTGGGATTCAAAATATTGTTTTGGTTGATTTGGATCGGGAGTTAATCCGCCTGTTCCAATCCGAGCCCCTGTTAAAAATAAATCAAGGCTCATTGCTTAATCCCAGAGTCAAGGCCATTGGAGCCGATGCTTTCTGGTTTATGCGTACTCAAGCCGTCAAAATGCCATTAATCGTGATTGATTTTCCTGATCCAAGTGGTCTTGAGACGGCAAGGCTTTACACCAGGGAGTTTTTTACCCTCCTATCGGAAGGACTTACAGACAATGGCTGTTATTCCATCCAGTCCTCATCCCCTCTATTTCAAAGAAAGGTTTTTCTGTCGGTGCGAAAATCAATGGAAGCCGCTGGGCTTAAGCCAGCCTCCATGCACATCAATATGCAAACCTTTGAGGAATGGGGATTTCACATAGGCTGTAAAAATCTGGATTCTGCCGAGGTTCAGTCAAAACTGCAAGGGTTTGACCATGAAAACCTGACTCTTTGGTTAAACCGTGATGCCTTGCAGGCTAGTCTTTTGTTTGGAAAAGACACCTTTAATGACTATGAAAGCATCCCCATAAACGAGTTGGAGCGACTATCTATCCTTGATTTACAATCAGGATTCCGATGAGTTTGTGTCCTGTGTTAGTAGTAGGTATAGCTCATAAAATGCAAACAGACCCAAAAGGAATGTGGCACATGCTCCTGAACCAATCACAATCTGGCCTAGGTTCTGATTGATGTGTCTTGGCAAAAAGGGCAGACCCCCACCCAGTTCTTTCCCCGTAATTACAATATAAACGGCAGTTGCGGAGAGTAAAAAACAAATGATCCCCCCAAACAAGGGACTTAAGATTCTGAAAAATCGTGTTATGAGAGGCCCCCTTGCTGAAGTGAGCCCTTTTCAAATCGGCGCACGGAACGCAGAATATACCCGGCACAAATAGGGGTTGCGATCAAAAATACGGCTGGCCAAGGGTTGTCAAGCGTACTAATACTGCCCACAAAAGCACACAACACGGCATGGGGCACGGTACCTAGTCCAAACCAGAGTAAAAATCTAGGCAGGGGCATTTTGGCACTACCACATAAACAAGACAAAATTTCCGGCATTAAGGGCATAAAGCGAGCCACCATCACGGCGGGAAGGCCTCGATGCTCAAACCAGAGCTTCATCAAATCAGCCTCGGTTCTTGTGACAATTTTTAATAAAAGAGCATCCCCGTATCGTAAACTGATTAGATAACCCATAAGTACCGATAAAATCCCCCCAATACTGCCAGCTAGGGCCCCAGCCCAAAAACCCATCACAAACCCAGAAAGCATCATGACAGTCATGGTCGGCACAGGCAGAATTATATCGGCTGCCAAAAGAAGCACAATACCCCAAAATACCAGAGGCGAGGATTCCAACTCCGGCAATGACTCCAAAAATTGCCACAGTCGCTCAAAGGATACAATACCCAAATAGTTTAAGATAAAGGGAGTAGCCGTCAGAATGAGAAACAGAACAAAACAGTATTTCAAAAAGGCGCGCAAAAATTTCCTTCCACACTGACCTTATTGGCCACAAACGACTGGCCTAAAAACATCCTGCCCTGATCAGCGAAGTTCATGGGATCATCGGTAGTAAAATAGGTACAAACCCCATTTTTTTGCAATCTTTCATCCATTTCAGGATGCCTTTTTAAATAGTCTATTAGTGACTGACCAACAATCACTCCTGAATCCATCACCTTAATTGAGGTACCAGCCTTAGCACAAAAGTCCCTGAATAAAAGAGGAAAATGTGTGCAGCCTAAAATTAAGGTGTCTATGGCTTTTTGTTTTAATGGATTTAAGTAGCGTCTTAGGAGGCGTTTACACTCGGGGCTCTTTTGTAAGCCTTCCTCAATCATTCCCACCAATAATGGGGCGGCTTGTTGAAAAACCTGAAGCTCTGGCCTCCGTTTATGGATTTCGACTATAAACCCGCCACTACGGCAGGTGGTCTTGGTGCCCAAAACACCGACTCGGAAGCGAGCTGTCTGACATGCGGCCTCGATTAAAGGAATGGTCACACCTAAAATTCTTCGTTCCGGCCAAGGACTTTTAGGCAAATAGTCCCTTTGCAAAGACCGTAGAGCAACATTAGATGCAGTATGACAGGCTACAATAATCAGGCTACAACCCATTTGACGCATCAAAAAGTCTACACACTCCTGGGTCCACTCAAGAATTGTCTCATCCGATCGACTACCGTAAGGATTTCGTCTGGAATCTCCGAGGTAAACAAAATCATACTGAGGCAGTGCCCGGCGCAGAGCCTTTAATATGGACAAGCCCCCAAAACCAGAATCAAAAACCCCAATAGAAGCCATTATTTTTTGGGCAAAACCATCAGTTGTAATTGCCCATGAATTCGTTTTTTCAGAACTTCCTGCACATCCTGCGGTTTTAAATCGCGAATGGCTTGCACAAGCTCATCGGTCATTGTCGAATTCATGTCAAACACAGAATAGAGCCCCATATTTAGAGCCCGTAATCCTCTATTTAATGACTCAGTATCCTGTCCATAAATAATCAGTCTGCGAAAGGCATCAAATTCAGCCCCGTAGTCTGAAAATGTAGCTGCTTTCAGCAGCGATTTTTTCAAAAAATCCTGAACCATATCCTTGGCTTCTGGCTTTCCAATCACCTGGGCCCAAAACACCGGATAGGGCATACTGGTAAAGGAAATGTTCACGCCCTCAATGCCCTCGGGTTTGACCTCTGACTTATCCTCAAAAAGGATAAGCTGATAAAACTTCAAGGTCATCAGGATCATAGCGGCTTGCTCATTCACACTTAACTCCGTGTTTTTAAACACATCGGCATGGTAATACACAAACTGATCCGTCTTGGCTTCAATGGTTTTATTCATTGGGACTATTTTTTTTGGATCTGGTGTATTCACAATTCTTGATCTTGCCTGCCCCCATTTACGAAATCCCTCCAAAGCTGGCTGTAATGTGGAATCAAAAAATCTGTCCTGCAAATCGCCTGTAATTCCAATATCCAGATTCTGGGGCTGTAATGCTTCGTTTAGATATTTTTCCACATCAGAAAATTGCACAGAAGATACTAAGGTCGGGTCGATGATGTCCTGATACCAAGTAGGTAAGCCTGGGGCTACTTCCCTATAAAAGTACTGTGTGTTTTTTGGGTCTTGATGAATGGTTTTATATTTCTCATGCCATTGCTCCAACACCACATCAAAATCGGCTTGAGTCAGCTTTCGACCAAAAAGCACATGAGGCAAAATTTTTATCAAGGCCCGCATATTACTGCGCGGCAGAGAAACTTCGGCCCCATAAAATCCACGCATGTCCCAAGACTTCCACTGAACATCCAAAGCTCCATGGATCTCAGAAGCCTCTGGATCCATGAGTCTGACCGGTGTCATCTGCAAAAGTTTGTTGGCTAACATAGAAATGGCTGGATTTTTATGCGGGGGCAGAGTAAAGACAAAACCCACTCCATACATATCCTGATTGGCATCGGCCTCAAGATGAATTCTGGCTGCTCTCCATTGTTGAGTTGTTTTAACTGCCGCCGATTTAGTTTGGTTGGATTGTGGTTCCATCGAGGAAAAATGCATTTTTTCAGGGGTCAGATATTCCGAGAACATCTCCTGAATTTTGGTGGCGGAAATTCCATTCAGATATTGAACATACTCCTCAATCGTCAGCAGGCGGTACTGATTAAGGCCTATACAGGCAAAAAGCTCGACCAATTCCATGCGGTTGGATAACGACTGGCGCATATGATTAAGACTGCGTTCTTTCATGCGCGACAACTCAGAAGCATTTAAGGGGCGGCTAGAGAACAGCTTCAGCACTTCCAAAATACTCTGGGCCATTTCCTGAGGTTTATTTGAGGAGTCCTTAAAACGAATGTTAAGCATACATTCATCACCAACATCAAAAATCTCTATATCAAAATCGACAATGCCTTCATGATTCTCAAAAGTCTGATAAAAAATTCCCCCCAAACCACTGCGTAGAATATGCCCCAATTGCTTAAACAGAACCATATCTTCCGAACTTAACTTAGGACCGCGAAAACTAAGGGAAGCTTGGGAAGATTTGACATCAAAATAGGTTCTATGGGGTTTTTCAGGTTGAGCAAACTTCAATTCAGGCAAACGGGGTAGATCATTTCTTAACTTTCCAAACAAGTCCTCCAGCACAGTAACCAAAGGCTTTAACTCTTCAGCACCAACAATAGCAATGGAGAGATTTAAGGGCACAAAAATTCTGGCATGCAACTCCTGCATATCCTTTAAGGTAAGTTGGCTGATTTGGGCGACATTAGCCCTTTGTGTATCATATCTACCTGATGGGAGCCAAGCTGATAAAATCTGATCCTTAAGGTGTCCACTACTGGTTTTATCCTGATGCATCAAACCCAGCCGCTTTACAAACCTTTCTCTTTCCTCAACAAATCGCTTTTCATCCCAGCTAGGGTTTAGATACACATTCAGATATGAATTTAAGATTTTAATGCCATCCGAGGACAAGTAGGCCCCATAAATGGAGGCTTTGGAAGGAGAAATACTATGGCCGCTTTCATAGACAGGCAGTCCCTTAGGGCTCAAAAAATGTAGGGATTTGTCATCGTAGCAATAGGACAACAACAAATCTACGGCACCGGGAATCAGCTCCTTATCATTGGTGGCTGGAATTTTGAAGGCCAGATTAAAGTGTACAAGCTCGGTACGATAGTCCTTCTGGTACATAAGCGATGGACCACTTCTTAGTTTGACAAATCTTAAGGGCCCTCTAGTGGTATCCAGCTCCTGAGCCACCCCAACAAAAAGTGCGGTAAATCCCAGAATTCCCGTGATAAATATACGCAACAAACTCATGGACTTCCCCTTTTGTGCCATCTAAAAATCATCAATAGAAGTACTGTTTACATTTTTGTACAAAATCCGGTTAAAACGGTCTTCATAAATCATGTAATAAAAATCACCCAACTCAATGTACTTAAAATTGTCTTCCCCATATACCTCTTCTGCATACCCCCGTTTTACAGCGATGTCTTTGCGGGTTCTTAGGCGGTATTGATTGAGAATTTCTTCAAACTGGACATCTAGGCGGTTTGCTTCTTTTTTGGTCAGAGTATAGATAAAGTCATACTTGCGTCTTTGCTCGTCCGTGGCTTTGACTTTAATCAGGGTTTCCGCATACACAAAACTGGGCAGAGACATTAGAAATATGGTAAAAAGCAGCCTAAG
>DITF01000210.1 GCA_002422125.1 bacterium UBP17_UBA6191 | reverse complement strand
GAGTATTTGTTTTCATTGAATGATTCTGGTGCTTTAAGCGCGTCTGAAAAACCGCCTGAATTCGCTCCAGATTCGACATGGATTTTATCAAGGTACACATGAGAACCGCACCACAAATCAGCGCATTTAATGCAGGGGAGCTTTCCCCTTTGATGGATGGACAGATAAATTTTGAAAAGTATGCATCTGGATTAAAAACAATGCAGAATTTTATACCACTTGTACAGGGTCCTGCCACAAAACGACCTGGCATACAATTTGTTGGTAGTAACAAGTTCAAAAGCAAAAGAGCCGCATTAATTCCATTCAGACCATCAAAAGCTCAAAACTATGTAATTGAGCTTGGGCACCTTTATATGAGGTTCTTCACAAATCATGGACAGCTTCTGGTGGAAAGTCCCGCTAGTTGGAGCGGGGCCACAAACTATGTTGTGGGGAATTTTGTTTCACAATCTGGAAAAACTTGGTACTGCATTCAGAATAATATCAATATTTTGCCAGGGTCATCTGGGGCAAGCCCTTATTGGATTGAGCAAAACCAGCTTGAAATACCAACTCCCTGGAGTGAGAGTGATTTATTTGATAACGCAGGCATCCTTCAGCTTGATTTTGTTTTATCCAACGATGTCATGTATCTGGTGCATGCAAAACACGCACCAAGGAAGCTGATTCGTCAGACTTCCACAACTTTTTCTTTGGAGATTTTTGAGTTTACAGGAGGCCCGTTTGATCGAGTCAATAAGACGAGCACAGCGGTTTATGCGTCCAGCCAGACTGGCACAGTAAATCTGGCATCGTCTGCACCACTGTTTAATGCCGACATGGTGGGTTCTCTATTTATGTTGCAGGAAGCAGAAATTTTAGATATACCGCCGTGGCAGGCGAGTACAGACATAAAGAAGAATGATCGAAGAAGAAACGACAACAAAAATTATGAGGCATTTGTAAATGGTGGCACAGATTTTGATGCCAAGTCCATATCGCATGTTTCGATTTCCAACCCCATTGAAATTACAACAGCCGTAAATCATGGTCTTATAAATGGAAACAGAGTTTTAGTTGGTTCAGTTGGCGGGACCACAGAAATTAATGATTTAGCATTTGATGTCACCGCATCGGCGGCCAATGTATTAAGACTGAATGGTATCAATGGGACTGGATTTGGGGCATACACCAGTGGAGGAAACATACAGAAGGTTGTTCCGACAGGTCAGACAGGACCAACACATACCATCGGTGAACGAACAGATGGAAAAGTTGCCTGGACATATCGAGATGACGGCACCGGCATTATCAAGATCACAGCATTCACAGACTCACAAAATGTCACGGGCACTGTAATTAATCGCATTCCTGCTGGGGCGGTTGGTTCAGGAAATCAATCCAAACGGTTTGCAAAATCGTTGTTTTCAAATGAATCAGGCTGGCCATCAAATGTCTGCTTTTGGAGAGAGAGGTTGGTTTTTGCGGGGAATCAGAAAATAGCCCTTTCTGTGACTTCTGACTTTGAAAATTTTGCTGGATATGATTTTGGTGAAGTTCTGCCTGAATCAGCCATAGTCATAATTTTGAATGCGGATCAGGGCAATGAGATTCAGTATATTTCAGAGATTGATGATTTGTTGGTTGGTACTGAGGGAGCCCTATTTTCTTTGACGGAAATCAGCTCATCACAGCCCATCGGTCCCACGAATATTCGGCAACGGCGGTCCGGCAGTAATTTTGGAAACAATCGAGTAAAACCCGTTCTAATTGGAAACTCACTGATGGCAATGCAAAAGTCTGGCCGTAAGCTTAGGGCTTATCAGTATGATGATAGGGTACAGAACTTTCATGGTGTAGATATGACAGTTCTTGCAGAGCATATCACGGAGTCAGGAGTAATCCAGATGGCATTCACCCAGGAGCCAGATTCAATCTTGTGGTGTGTCAGAGCTGATGGGGTTTTGATTGGTTTCACATTCGATCAGGAGCAAAATGTTTTAGCCTGGCACAGGCATCCTATGCAGAATGGCCTTGTAGAGAGCATTTGTGCCATCAGTAATCCAGGTGGTTACGCAGATGAGGCATGGATGATTGTGCGACGAGTAATTGACGGTGAGGAAAGACGATATATAGAATTTTTGCATCAGAGATCAGTTTCAGACCTCAGCGAGAACTGGTACTTAGACTCAGCTCTGCATCTGAAAAACCAGCCAATCAATATCGCGGGCATATCAAAAACAAATCCTCTGGTCATTTCAGCTTTATCACATGGATTTTCTGATGGTCAGAGCGTGTTTCTGTACACAGGAATAGCATTTTTAGATAAACGACATTTTGTGGTTGCCAATTCCACCACAGATTCGTTTGAAATTCTGGATGCAGCAAATATTTTAGTTGATGGAACAAATCTGCCTGATTATTTGGGAGATGGTACCGCTGTCAGAGTCGTAAATACCGTGCAAGGGCTTGATCACTTGGAGGGGGAAACTGTAGCTGCCATTGTCAATGGCTCTGTTCACCCACCTGTGCAGGTTGAGAATTCCTCGGTCAATTTATCTCTTTTTGGATCAGATATTCTGATTGGATACAAAATTGAATCCATACTTCAGACAACCCGGCTGGAGGCAGGTTCGCTCAATGGTGTTTCCCAAGGAAAAACGAAAAGATTTTCTAAAATTCGGTTTAGGCTAATGAAATCCATGGGGGGAAGTGCCGGTTCAAATCCAGAAAATCTGGAAGAAATTCTTTGGATTGATAGCCCGGAGGACTTTGATACTCCACCTGAACTGTTTACAGGAGATAAAACTGTTTCGCCATGGCCTTTTGGTTATGAAACTGATGGGTCTGTGATGATTTTTCATGATGCACCTTTGCCATTTACTCTGATTGCAATTTATCCGCTCTGGGAGGTAATGGAGTCATGAGCATTGTGGTCCGGCATTTTCACCCTTTGGATGTTTTAAGAATGAAACCATCTCATTTTGGACAGCCAGATTGCTGCCTAACTTTGGAAGATGGTCGTCGTCTCTTTGATTTGGGTGGTGCAATTAGTGTTTTGGATAATGGCAGGATTTTGTTGATCGGAGGCATTGTTAATATTTGGCCAGGAAGGTCTGAAGTCTGGTCAGTTCTTGGCATTGGAAGTGAAAAACAGATGTTGAGCCTGACAAGAGTTGCAAGAAAAACACTGAACCTATCTTTTGTCAAAAGACTTGAATCCTACTGTTTGAGTGGTTTTTCTCAAGGGGAACGGTGGTTAAAAATTCTTGGGTTTCAGCACGAGGCTACATTAAGAAAATATTACCCCAACGGGTCAGATGCGGAACTTTATGTCAGGATTGGTGAATAATGGCTTTACCTTTATTGGTTGCAGGGACAGTTGGAAATGCGTATTCATCGTATCAGGGCGGAAAAGTTGCCAGTGCAAATCAGATGGCTCAGGCGCAGGCTGAATCTGCCCGTAGCGAGGCAGAAGCCAGGAATCTTGAGGCCAAGTCGGAATCAGATTTGTTAAATGCATTGTTTGCTGAACAAGATGCGGATGACGCAATCAATCGGGCCAATTTTGAAGCTACCTTACAGAGGCGATCCGCAAGACAGCTTTTAAGTGCCCAGCGAGCTGCATTAGCTGAATCAGGCATTCTTTCAAGTCCGACCGCTGACAATGTCATGTTGCAGTCTGCAATTGATGCAGAGACAGATAACTTGTTAATTCGTTATGCAGGATCAAGGCAAGCTTACGGTCTTTTGTTCGAGGCATCCCAATACAGGGACCAGGCAGATATGGCGAAGCAAAATGCAAGCACAACAAGAAAACTTGGATATATGAATACTGCAATTATGCAGAGAAATGCCAGTGACGCAAGAAAGGCTGGCAATCTTGGGGCGGTAACAAGTCTTATTACGGGAACAAGTCAAATCATGAATTACAGGATGAATCAGAGAAATCATGCCAACAATACCAGTATATAATCGCCAGGTTTCTACTCCAACAATCCAAAACCCAAGGTCAGCGCCAGCTCAGGAAACAACAAACTATTCTGTAGCCCAAAGAAGCCAGGCAAGTTCCGAATCAATTGGAAATATTGCAGGTGGACTAGCACAACTTTCTAACTCCATTCAGAGACAGGAGATAGAAATACAGAAGGCGGCCAAAAGACAGCAGTCAGAAAATGCCAAAGCCCGATCCCTGTCAGTCTTAACCGATGCCCAGATCGAGTTCTGTAAAAATCTGAATGTCTTGAAGTCACAAGCTCAGGAATCTGGAGAAAATTTTCTTGATTTGACTTTGCGTAGTTTTGATGAGTTTTCATCCGGTATTCTGGGGCAGGAAAAAGATCCGGAGGCATTGGAATACCTGAAATCTCGTTTAAACGCATTAAAAATTTCAACAGCAGAAGATGCGCTTAAGTTTGAATCCGTCCGGGGAGTGGAATTCAGAACCAGGCAATTTACTGAATCAGCACATAAGCGTGCCCAAATGGCGTATAGCAACCCCAATTATTACGATCCGGGAATAAAAGAGATGGAAGAAGTCCTTACGGCAATGGACTTACCGGCCAATGTAAAGGCTGATTTAAAGGTTAGGACTAGATTGGCCATGGCAGATGCCGCCACAAGGGCTCAATTGGAAGCCAATCCTCAGTCAATTTTGGATTATGCTCGTGATTTGAAAAAAGCTCCAGAGTATTTTAAAGCCCTGGATGTCCGTCAGATTGAGCAGTACAGAAAACAAGCAGAAGCCGAGATTAAGCGAGGCGATTCACTCAAGCATCAGATGATTCGGGAAAATGAGGCCAATGCTCATGCCCAGTATATGAGTCTTGGTCGAGCTGCTGGAGTGCCATCTCTTCAGGATCTGGAGCTTGTGTATCCAAAGGAAGAGGCTAAAACCCGTTATGATTCACTGCAGGAATCTAGGCGAGTTGGAGAGACCATTCAATC
>DITF01000212.1 GCA_002422125.1 bacterium UBP17_UBA6191 | reverse complement strand
CAATACCAGATAGTGCATACCAGTCCGATCAATCAAGCTCAGAAAGCCCAGGACGGAATTGCTATTTTCAGACTCGCTGAGGCCACGGCAACAATGGCCGGGTTTGATCCCGGTGTCATTAGTTCATTTAATGCGCACAAAGCCTTAAAGGAGCTTTCAAAGATTCTTGCAGCACCGGCAGATGTGATTCGTACAGATGAAGAAGTTAGCCAGATGAATAAGGCCCAGGCAGAAAAGCAGCAAATTTCGGAAGCTCTTTCTGTCACAGATGCTTTAAGTAATCAGGCACTGACACTAACCAAGGCACAGCAGGCTGCTTCACTGGCACCAGAGCCTTTATTGGGGATCTGATGAAGTCTATTCGTAATTTTTTTCTAAAAAGAACCATGGATAGGCACCGTTCTTTTTTACTTCTGTTTAGAAAAGGGTTGGGCGAGAACTGCTTAAAGCCTGAGGCTATGGAATTTTTTAAGCACTTACGGGACTTTTGTCTGGTGGATAGACCGGCTTCAGGAATTAACCCGAAAACGGGGGACATTTCAACAAATGCCCTGCTGGTGGCTGAGGGTCGCCGAGAAGTCTATTTTGAGATTATGCGGGTATTGAATATGTCAGACAAAGAGATACAGAAAATCAGAGAAGAAATCAGACTGGAAGAAGAAAAGGAGAATGACTATGTTAGGCGAGATCATGAATCAAGTTTCCTCCCAAGCGGGGACTAATACAAATCAGACATCAGAAAACCAACCAAATCAAGCCCAGGCACAAACACAAACCCAAACCCAGAATCAGAGCCAGACGAGCAGCCCATCATGGTTTGGTGAAGTTGATCCTGAAACCAGAGCATGGATTGAGTCAAAAAAATTCAGCACACCAGCTGAGGCAATCAAATCTCATCGTGAACTGGAAACAATGATGGGTGCTCCAAAGGAACAGATTTTGCGATTGAATCCCCAGGACCCCAAAAGTATCACAGACGCATTCTTGCGGCTTGGAAAGCCAGAAAATGCAGAAGGCTATGAAATTGAGCCTTTGAAAAAAGCCGCACCTGAGTTCGCCAAAACCATCAGCCAAAAATTGTTTGAAATGAATTTCACCAAAGACCAAGCTAATGGTCTAATTAACTTTATGGTTGAGCAGGAAAATGTTATTCGTGAGGAAAACAAAAAGGCTAAAGATGAGATGGTATCAAGAATCCAGTCTGATCTCAGAAAGGAATATGGCACCAATTTTGAAGCAAATATGGACTTGGCCAAAAGAGCCTTAAAGCAGTTTGGTGTTGATACAGAAACCCCTGATGGTGAAAGTGTCATTGATGGAATCGGGGCCGTGATTGGGTCTGACAAGGCTATTCGTCTTTTTATCGAAGTTGGCAAAAGAATGAGTGAGGATACAATGAGAAGCACTCACGGTTCCCAATCCACGATTAGTTCAAATGCAGCTAAAGAGCAAATTGAGTCCCTTAGAAAAGATACAGATTTTGTTAAAAAGCTGGTTTCGGGGGATTCTGAAGCAAACAGAAGATTGGAAGCACTTTACAAGTCCGCATATCCATCTTAATATTGTTCATATAAAAAGAACAAAAATGTTCTTAAGCAGAAAGTTATAGCGGGTTACTTGCCCGTTGGCCCCTGAACGGATAAGCCATTTCTGCAAATGGTTTTTATATCACGGTTCACACAAATGTAAAGGGGGTTTTATGGATCAACAGATTCCAATTTCATTTCAAATGCAGTTTTTTAACTCGGTGATGCTGTTGGCTCAGACACAGCAAAGCATACTTTTTGACACGGTTGGATTTCATGATGGGTATACGGGTAGCTCTGTTACGCCTGTTGAGATGTTCGGAAGATTTGATTTAATTAAAAAAACCGGCAGAAGCGAAAAAACACCGGTATCTGAAATTGAAATCTTTAAGCCATGGCTTTATCCAGAAGACTATCATGGTGCGATTTTGACTGATTGGGCAGATTTGTTGAAGGCTGGAGCAGGAACACAGTCAGGATTTGTGCAGTCAGTTTCAAAATCTGCTGGAAGGCGATGGGATAATCTGATTCTGAGGGGATTTTTTGCTAATTTATGGCATGGTCAAAAGGGTCTTGAGCAAATGCCATTTGATTTCACAAATAACACTGTTTCTGTTGGAGTTGGAGCTTCCAGTGCAACGGGCTTGAACACCAGAAAAATAGAAATGGGGCTTAAAAAACTCAAACAGCAAAGCCTTTTTCTTGGCTATGAAGAAGTCTTTATGGTTCTTGATTCCACTGGCAATGATCAGTTAATTCGAGACATTAAGGCGGTTCACAAAGATTTTGAAAAGCTTGGTGGAAAAATTGAGAAGGGAATGCTTCTGGAGTATCAGGGAGTAAAATTCAAGCATATTGAGTTTTTGAATCCTGTTGAATATCCGGACGCAGAGGATCTGTTTGATGCAGATACAAATGTTGCCCTTTACCCAATGTATGTGAAATCCAGAATGCATCTTGGAGCTTGGAAAAGCTTTAGCATGAAAGCTGCAGAAAGGCCTGATCTTTCCCATGCGCAGCAGATTTACGCATATATGAGTGCAAATGCCACCCGACTTGAAAAATCAACAGGAGTTCTGGCAATCGAATCTGATGTAACAAAATAAGTATTGATATGGATATTTATGGGGCTGGCTTGTCCAGCCCTAAAAGGAGATATAATGGCGGTCACACATCAAGCTTCTGAGCAACTTACTATCCAGACTTCGGATCAGGCAGAAACAATCAGGCAGGATGGCTACAGAGCGGATCTCAGGGTTCATGATTTTGACTTTGAGCAAGCTGGGGTTGGAGATGCCAATTCAACAATTGGACTCATAAAGCTCCCGCCTGGCATGATTACAATTCATGCGGACCTTTGTAAAATTGTGCATTCTGCATTTGGCTCTGGTCGGGTTATGGATGTGGGATACGATGCCTACATTGATATTGATGGTACACGGGTAGCTGCTGATCCAGATGCTCTTCAAAGTGAGGCCAATGTCGCTTCAGCTGGTTCATTTGTTCCAAACGATGAGGCAGGATTAAGAATCAGGCTATCCTCACTACGAGGCATTACCTTAAGAGCAAAGGTTACTGGTGGTTCCATTCCTGATGAGGCAACCCTTGGCGGCCGCATTGTTTACACAGTCGTTGGATAGTATGAAAAGACTGGCAATCATTGGGTCAGCGGTGAATTTTTTTGATGATTTCATCGAGCTGGTTCGATTAAAGGGAGTGATGGATAACATGGGGATCAATGACATTCCATGTTATTTTGATATTCAGTATAAACACTGGGTCAGTCTGCATCCCGAACGGTTTCAGTTTTGGAAGCCTTTGTGTGGCTATCGAATTGAATCTGATGGCCAGGAAAAAAAACTAAAAACCACTTCAAAGGTTCAGACTCATGGCCATGAAAAATGGCCTGAAGTCGATCAAGTGTGGTCCTTTCCCCCTGGTGGCAGCTCTGGCCTTTTTGCTGTCAGGGTGGCATTGGCTCTTGGGTATCAGGAAGTTTATCTCTGTGGTGTCCCGATGGATGCCACACCGAGATTTACCCAAACCCATAGCCCAAGAAAACCAGATTACGGAATATCTGAAGGAATTCACTATTGGGAAGATTCTCTGCCTTTTTTACGAGGCCGAGTTTTTTCTATGTCAGGAAGAACAAAACAATTGCTTGGAGGTATTTGATGGCAACCCCTCATTATTACGGTCTTAACGCCTCTGAAACTGCAGAAAATGCGGTATCGCAGAATTCAAGCCCATCAAAAGAGCTTGTACTGATTGTTGATCTGGATGTTTTTAATTCCCAGGTCGAGCTAAAGAAATCACTGGAGGAGCTTCAGAGGAAAATAATCCAATCTAATTGGCCACCGGTGTAATTATGGCCAATCAGATTGATATTGCAAATTTTGCTTTGCAAAAACTTGGGGCACAAAGAATTTCAAGTTTAACCCAGAACACGGAAGCGGCAAGAATTGTAAGCTCAGTCTGGAACATTTGTCTACATGATGTCTTGAGGGCCAGGCCATGGAATTTTGCTCTTGGCCGGGCATTGCTGCCTAAATTAGTTGAAAAGCCATTGTTTGATTATGAGGGGCTATTTTTGCTACCATCAGATCATTTAAGACTGCACCGCATTGGAGATCATTTTACAGACCAGAACTGGGCAAAATTTAATCCAACTCCAATGCCTGATTATGCAATCGAAGGCAACCGTCTATTAACAGACATTCCAGCACCATTAAAAATTGTCTATATCCGAAGAATTGAGGACAGTAATCTTTTTGATCCCTCGTTTGTGCAGTGTCTGGCCACCCGTATTGCAGCAGAAATATGCTTTGGCATAACCCAGAAGGCTAATCTAAGAGATACTTTGATGCAAGAGTATTTGTTTTCATTGAATGATTCTGGTGCTTTAAGCGCGTCTGAAAAACCGCCTGAATTCGCTCCAGATTCGACATGGATTTTATCAAGGTACACATGAGAACCGCACCACAAATCAGCGCATTTAATGCAGGGGAGTTATCCCCTTTGATGGATGGACAGATAAATTTTGAAAAGTATGCATCAGGCTTAAAAACAATGCAAAATTTTATACCACTTGTGCAGGGCCCTGCCACGAAGCGACCTGGTACACAATTTGTTGGTAGTGCAAAGTTCAGCAACAAGAGATCAGCTCTAATTCCATTTAGACCATCCAAGGCTCAAAACTATGTAATTGAGCTTGGACATCTTTATATGAGGTTTTTCACAAATCATGGACAGCTTCTGGTGGAAAGTCCTGCAAGTTGGAGCGGGGCCACAAACTATGTTGTGGGGAATTTTGTTTTACAATCTGGAAAAACTTGGTACTGCATTCAGAATAATATCAATATTTTGCCAGGGTCATCTGGGGCAAGCTTTTATTGGATTGAGCAAAACCAGCTTGAAATCCCAACTCCCTGGAGTGAGAGTGATTTATTTGATAACGCAGGTATCCTTCAGCTTGATTTTGTTTTATCAAACGATGTCATGTATCTGGTGCATGCAAAACACGCACCAAGGAAGCTGATTCGCCAGACTTCCACAACTTTTACCCTGGAAGTGTTTCAATTTACAGGAGGCCCGTTTGATCGAGTCAATAAGACGAGCACAGCAGTTTATGCATCCAGCCAGACAGGCACAGTAAATCTGGCATCGTCTGCACCACTGTTTAATGCTGACATGGTGGGCTCCCTTTTTATGCTACAGGAAGCGGAAATTTTAGATATACCGCCGTGGCAGACGGGTACAGACATAAAGAAGAATGATCGAAGAAGAAACGACAACAAAAATTATGAAGCATTTGTAAATGGTGGCACAGATTTTGATGCCAAGTCCATATCGCATGTTTCGATTTCCAACCCCATTGAAATTACAACAGCCGTAAATCATGGTCTTATCAATGGAAACAGAGTTTTAGTTGGTTCAGTTGGTGGGACTACAGAAATTAATGATTTAGCTTTCGATGTCACCGCATCGGCAGCCAATATATTGCGACTGAACGGTATCAATGGGACTGGATTTGGGTCATACACCAGTGGAGGAAACATACAGAAGGTTGTTCCGACAGGTCAGACAGGACCAATACATACAATCGGTGAACGAACAGATGGAAAAGTTGCCTGGACATATAGAGATGACGGCACAGGAATTATCAAGATCACAGCATACACAGACTCACAAAATGTCACGGGTACTGTAATTAATCGCATTCCTGCTGGGGCGGTTGGTTCAGGGAATCAATCCAAAAGGTTTTCAAAATCGTTGTTTTCCAATGAATCAGGATGGCCATCTAATGTTTGTTTTTGGAGAGAGAGGCTGGTTTTTGCGGGTAATCAGAAGATAGCCCTTTCTGTGACTTCCGACTTTGAAAACTTTTCTGGATATGATTTTGGTGAAGTTCTGCCGGAATCATCCATAGTCATAATTTTGAATGCGGATCAGGGCAATGAGATTCAGTATATTTCAGAGATTGATGATTTGTTGGTTGGTACTGAGGGAGCCCTATTTTCTTTGACTGAAATCAGCTCATCACAGCCTATTGGTCCCACGAATATTCGGCAACGGCGGTCCGGCAGTAATTTTGGAAACAATCGAGTAAAACCTGTTCTAATTGGAAACTCACTGATGGCAATGCAAAAGTCTGGCCGTAAGCTTAGGGCGTATCAGTACGATGATAGGGTACAGAACTTTCATGGTGTGGATATGACAGTTCTGGCAGAGCATATCACTGAGTCAGGAATAATCCAGATGGCTTTTACCCAGGAGCCAGATTCAATCTTGTGGTGTGTCAGGGCTGATGGGGTTTTGATTGGTTTCACATTCGATCAGGAGCAGAATGTTTTAGCCTGGCACAGGCATCCTATGCAGAATGGATTTGTAGAGAGTCTTTGTGCCATCAGTAATCCAGGTGGTTACGCAGATGAGGCCTGGATGATTGTGCGACGAGTAATTGACGGTGAGGAAAGACGATATATAGAATTTTTGCATCAGAGATCAGTTTCAGATATCAGCGAGAACTGGTACTTAGATTCAGCTCTGCATCTGAAAAACCAGCCAATTAATATCGTGGGCATATCAAAAACAAATCCTCTTGTCATTTCAGCTTTATCGCATGGATTTTCTGATGGTCAGAGCGTGTTTCTGTACACAGGTATAGCATTTTTAGATAAACGCCATTTTGTTGTAGCCAATTCCACCACAGATTCGTTTGAAATTTTGGATGCAGCAAACATTTTAGTTGATGGAACAAATCTGCCTGATTATTTGGGAGATGGTACCGCTGTCAGAGTCGTAAATGCCGTGCAGGGGCTTGAGCACTTGGAGGGAGAAACCGTAGCTGCCATTGTAAACGGCTCTGTTCACCCACCTGTGCAGGTTGAAAATTCCTCGGTCAATTTATCTCTTTTTGGATCAGATATTCTGATTGGATACAAAATTGAATCCATACTTCAGACAACTCGCCTTGAGGCTGGATCACTGAATGGAGTTTCTCAGGGTAAAACGAAACGATTTTCAAAAATTCGGTTTCGGTTATTGAAATCCATGGGAGGAAGTGCCGGGTCAAATCCTGAAAATCTGGAGGAAATTCTTTGGATTGATAGCCCGGAGGACTTTGATACCCCACCTCCCCTTTTTACAGGGGATAAAACGGTGTCTCCCTGGCCGTTCGGCTATGAAACTGATGGCTCTGTGATGATTTTTCATGATAACCCTCTGCCATTTACCCTAATTGCCATTTATCCCCTATGGGAGGTAATGGAGTCATGAGTATTGTGGTTCGCCCCTTTCACCCTTTGGATGTTTTAAGAATAGAGCCATCCCATTTTGGTCAGCCTGATTGCAGCCTGAGTCTGGAGGATGGCCATCGTTTTTCTGATGCCGGTGGTGCCATCAGTGTTTTGCATCATGGCCGGATTTTGCTGATTGGTGGTGTTGTCAATATCTGGCCAGGACGCTCGGAAGTCTGGTCAGTTCTGGCTAAGGGGAGCGAAAAACAGATGCTGATGCTTACAAAAATTGCCAGAAATACCTTGGAGCTTTCTTTTGTCAAAAGGCTTGAATCCTATTGTTTGAGCGGTTTTTCACAAGGGGAACGGTGGTTAAAAATTCTTGGATTTCAGCACGAGGCAACCTTAAAAAGTTACTACCCGAATGGATCCGATGCGGAACTTTATGTAAGGATTGGTGAATAATGGCTTTACCTTTATTGGTTGCGGGTACGGTTGGAAGTGCGTATTCATCGTATCAGAGCGGAAAAGTTGCCAGTGCAAATCAGATGGCCCAGGCTCAGGCTGAATCTGCCCGGAGTGAGGCGGAGGCCAGGAATCTTGAGGCCAAGGCGGAATCAGATTTGTTAAATGCATTGTTTGCTGAACAAGATGCTGATGATGCTATCAATCGGGCCAATTTGGAAGCTACTTTACAGAGGCGATCCGCCAGACAGCTTTTAAGTGCTCAGCGGGCCGCATTAGCTGAATCAGGCATTCTTTCAAGTCCGACCGCTGACAATGTCATGTTGCAGTCTGCAATTGATGCAGAGACAGATAACTTGTTAATTCGTTATGCGGGGTCCAAGCAGGCTTATGGCCTTTTATTTGAGTCATCCCAATATAGGGAACAGGCTGAGATGGCGAAGCAAAATGCAGCTACAACAAGAAGACTTGGATTTATGAATACATCAATTTTGCAGAAGAATGCCAGTGACGCAAGAAGGGCTGGAAATCTTGGGGCTGTAACAGGTCTTCTTACGGGAACAAGTCAAATCCTGAATTACAGGATGAATCAGAGAAATCATGCCAACAATACCAGTCTATAATCGCCAGATATCTACTTCATCAATCCAAAACCCTAGGTCATCTCCAGCTCAGGAAACAACAAACTATTCTGTAGCCCAAAGAAGCCAGGCCAGTGCTGAATCAATTGGAAATTTTGCAGGTGGACTAGCACAACTTTCTAACTCCATGCAGAGACAGGAGATAGAAATACAGAAGGCGGCCAAAAGACAGCAGTCAGAAAATGCCAAAGCACGATCCTTATCAGTCTTAACCGATGCCCAGATAGAATGGGGTAAAAACCTGAATGTTTTGAAGTCTCAAGCTCAGGACTCTGGGGAAAATTTCCTTGATTTGACTCTGCGTAATTTTGATGAGTTTTCATCCGGTATTTTGAGTCAGGAAAAAGATCCGGAGGCATTGGAATACCTGAAATCTCGTTTAAACGCATTAAAAATTTCAACAGCAGAAGATGCGCTTAAGTTTGAATCTGTCCGGGGAGTGGAATTCAGAACCAGGCAGTTTACTGAATCAGCACATAAGCGTGCCCAAATGGCGTATAGCAACCCCAGTTATTATGATCCGGGAATCAAAGAGATGGAAGAAGTCCTTACGGCAATGGATTTACCGGCTAATGTAAAGGCTGATTTAAAGGTTAGGACTAGATTGGCCATGGCAGATGCCGCCACAAGGGCGCAATTGGAAGCCAATCCTCAGTCAATTTTGGATTATGCCCGTGACTTGAAAAAAGCTCCAGAGTATTTTAAAGCCCTGGATGTCCGTCAGATTGACCAGTACCGCAATCAGGCAGAAGCTGAAATTAAACGAGGCACATCGCTTAATCTTCAGATGATTCGGGAAAATGAGGCCAATGCTCATGCCCAGTATATGAGTCTTGGTCGAGCTGCTGGAGTGCCATCTCTTCAGGATCTGGAGCTTGTGTATCCAAAGGAAGAGGCTAAAACCCGTTATGATTCACTGCAGGAATCTAGGCGAGTTGGAGAGACCATTCAATCTATGAGAAATTTGTCTGAGTCAGAGAGGCAGGATATTCTTGCCAAAGAATCCCCAAGAGAAGGAGAGGACTTTCGGGGGCGCTCAGCTCGCTTCAGGGAGATTGTTCAGGCATCTCAGCAGATTCGCCAGGAGATACAAACAGACCCGGCGGGTTTTGTTCTGCGAGAGTGGCCAGAGGCTCAGATTGCCTACAGTAAAATGCTTGAGAATCCAACACCTGAAAATGTAGCCGAATATGCAATGCTTCAATCCTCAGAGCAAAGGCGACAGGGTGTAATGAACCCCAACCTTTTAACGGCAGATATGGCCAATCAGATTGCCCAGAGGTTTCAAACGCCACCAAGCGATCAGGAGAATCCCAAAACCGTTATTCAAGGGCTATCCCAGCAGTGGGGAAAATATTGGCCAACTGTTTTTGAACAGTTAAGCAGAGACAATAAACTTCCGGATTCAGCTATGGTCATTGCAAACATTTCTGATCCCAATGCCCAAAACATCCTGGCCAGAGCAGCTGGCACAAAAATATCTGATTTGGAAAAAGGTCTTCCAGCTGTGGATGTTTCGGAATCAACCGGCATTCCTCATCGCATCAGGGAAAATTTGCGGCCTATGTTGACATCGATGTCGCACAATGCCAATGGCGAGGACACATTTAAGAAAATCTTTGAATCTGCCCATAAGTTGGCACTGGTGTATACAAGACAAGGCAGCAATTCTACGGATGCTGCAAAAAAAGCCGTTGATCAAATTGTGAATGAGCGGTACGCCTTTTTGGATAAAAACAGAACCCGTATTCCTAAGGTAGAAAGGCCAGAAGATGTCTTTACAGGGGCAACAGCCTATTTGAAAAGAGAGCTGCCTAATCTGGATATTCTGATCCCACAGGATCATTTGCGCTTTTACCCCAATGAAAAGGTAAGACAGAAGGAAATCAAGGCTCACATCCAGAATTCAGCAGTCTGGCTGCCAGACCCAGAGGAAACAGGCCTGGCACTTTATTACACTGCAAGGGACAACACTTTGGTACCAGTGAAGACCTCTGGAGAAAAGAGAATCTTTTTTACCTGGCAGGAGCTGAGAAAGATTGAGCCTTATTCAATTCTTCAAAACCTCAGGGGTGGTCTGAGCCAACCTCAATCAGAAATTCCATTGCAGAAAAATTTGAATTTGGAACTTCCCCGTGGAGCAGAGAAATTCGGAAGTTTTCGATAGGAGATTTATGTCATATTTTTTAAAAGATCCTGTTACCGTATCCGAGTCAGAAATAGATTTTTCACAACTGCCAACGGGTAACTTTAGTGCCTTTTCCAGCGGTTTTTCTGAGGCACTTTTGACCAATCCACTAAGCACTATCTATGATTTGACGGAAAAATCAATTGATGATTCCCCCCTGCTTAAATTTGAGGATGCAGAAAACATTTCCCGTCAAAAAGGCTTCTCTCTTCGTATCCCAAAAGAAGGCATCCGCAAAAAATCTCTGGATTCCATGATTGAGAGGCAACAAAATTTACAGAGGTATGCCGCCACTCAGGAGAATGCAGGCTTATTTGGCAAGGTCTTTGGCTTTGGTGGGGCATTGGCCGGAAGCTTACTGGATCCGGTTAATCTGGCACTTTCCTTCACCCCGGTACCCTATGTTTCCACCTCTTTACGAACAGCAATGGGGGCTTCCCGTTCCGTTGCCGGTCGCGTTGGCCTTGGTGTTGGCATGGGGGCTGCTGAAGGGGCTTTTGGTAATTTAATCATTGAGCCATTTAACTACTTGGCCAGGCAAGAACTGGGGGATGATTACACGGCCTTTGATTCTTTTGTTTCGGTAGCCTTTGGCGGCATCCTGGGGGGCATGGTTCAGGGTGGAGGCCAGGGAATAAGGGAGGCAGTCTTTAGCTATGCAAACCGATATGGTAATGCTCTGCCAGCCAGCTTTGTCGGTATGGATTTAACCCCAATGGAAGTCACAGAAAGATTCTCTAAACAGTACCAGAACGACATGGATGGGGCTGTAAATCGCTATCTGGAACTCTTTGGTAAACGAATCGATACAGACCTGGCCAGGGAATTATCCCCGGACTACAGGGAATCGCTTGAATCACGGACAAGGTATTCATCTGCCGTGCATGAAACATCTTCAGAAATCAGCAGAGGTGCCCTCAAGAGGCTTTTGAATGATCCCGTATTGGAAGGAGATATTCCTGATGTCCTGATTACCGCTGGTGGCAGTGGGGCAGGGAAATCACAGTTTATTGATACCGCTAAAGGCGGCAAGTCTAGGCGATCAGAAATCATACTGGATACAACCCTTTCCAACACAACCAAGGCCATAAGCACTATTGAACAGATAAAAAAATCCGGTCGCAATGCCAGACTTGCCTATATTTTTCGTGATCCGATGGAAGCCTACCTGAATGGTGTTTTACCAAGGGCTAAAGCTGGAGGCAGAATAGTTACAATAGACGCACACATGGAAACCCACCAAAAAAGCCTGGAAACCTTCAAAGAAATCTATATCAAATACAAAGATGATCCAAAAGTTTGGCTGGAATTTCACGAGTTAGACGAGTTGGGAGATATCGATTATAATAAAATTAAGAACGATATCCAAGTTGAATTGGACAGGAGGTATCGTAATGGAGAAATTTCTAGGCAAATATACAACTCAGCAACTGGAAGAGATGAATCCGGAGGAAATCGGGGCAGTCTGGGAGAGTCTGAGCGATCAGGAACAGGATCAGATGCAAAGGCTGAGCCTCAAAATCAGGGGGAAACTGACGGGATACTCACTACACCTGTTCGGCCAGGAGATGGCCGAGAAGAACCGTCAGGCCAAATTGAAAAACTAAGCCCCCAGGCAAGGGACGCATCCCTTCAGATTGCAGCCCAGCAAATCGCTGAGGGTAAGGCTGTGGCCATTGATGCCATTGCCGAATATGACGCAGGCAAAATTACCGTTGAAGAACTGGCCCAAAAACTGGCCAGAAATCAAAATCTATTGGATGAGCTGGAGAAAAACAGACTCCAGCTCGAATCCTTAAATGCCGAGCCCAAGGCAGAAACCCAAATTGAAATTGAATCAGACATTACAGCCAGAGAAGAAGAGCTAAATGCAGTCCTCAAAAATCTGGAACAAAGTGAAGCCGCCGCTAAATTTGAGGCAACCACCTCAGAGATGGCCAGGCGCGAAATTACCGACGCATTTGGCCATGATGGGAAAAGACTGCTGGAGTCTGGCCAGATTCGCCTGGTTGAGACTGAAGCAGATTTGCCCGGATCACATCCAGAAGGAACCATTGGCGTTGTAGACAAATCAGGTACAGCCTATCTGGTGTTGGAGAATATGCAGCCAGGTACAGCCAAGCCTTTAGTTTTGCACGAGCTTGGAGCCCATATTGGCATTAAAAACATGCTTGGTGAAAAAAACTGGTCTCGTGTACTGGAACAGGTTCGGCAGCGCATGGATGATCCCGATTTTGCTCAGGCCAGAGCCAGAGTACCCAAAGACACACCGGCAAATTTAATTCCGGAAGAAACCTTGGGCTATTACCTTGAAATGTCCATTGAACGCAGGGGTTTGGCTGGATTTGTGGATAAAATGATTGCCTCTGTGAGGACCTGGGCATTTAAAACACTAGGACTCGATTTAAACCTCAAAGAAGGAGACTTTCGCTATCTGGCTCATTCAGGGATTAAACGCTTGGCCAGAAATGACATGCCAATATCTGCAGAAGAGAACATATCCAGATACTCCCGTATGACACGGGAGGAAATCAAGGCCAGAAAGAACAGAGAAGACATTGAAGCTGCTCAGGAACGCAAACGAACCCCTGCCGTGTTCAAAGAGCTAAACATTGAACAGGAGCTAAGTCAGTTTGAAAAAATACTGACTGAGGGGCAATTCAGAAACCAGGCAGCATTAGCAGCCGGTGCAAACATAGATAAACCCATCAATGAAATTCTGGCTAAAATGAAGTTGGTCAGTAAAGAAAACCTGACCGATGCAGATTTAAATGGAATTCTCGATGAGGTCATGCAGGAAATCCGCATCATAAAACAGTATTCAACCCGCATGCGAGGGCTTCCCGAATCTGATTTAGCAAAACAGGCAGCCCAAAGAGTTGCCCAGTCCTACACGGAAAAAGCACTCTTGGCCAAGAGGGAATCAGTCATCAATTTGACAAGACGGGCTCAGGCACTTGAGCGAGTTCTCAAAAGCAATGACTTGGTTGATGGTGTCTGGGGAATCCTGACCGGGTCCTATCAGGATAATTTTGCCGGCAGATTGTCTACCCAATCCATGCAGGCGGCCAAATCTGGACGGTTTATGGCAGGGTTACGGGCAGATTTGCAAAATGATGGACTTTTGGATTCAGCTATTAAAGGGAATCTGGATCGAGATGTGGCCAAAGCTTTAGATGAGTTAAGCCGTGATCCAAATGTTGTTCTTCCGCAAATTCCGGATGATGCAATGCGCCTGGCCAAAATCTACCGCAAGTGGCAAAACATCAGCAGATTGGAATCAAATCGCTCCGGATCATGGATTAAAGAACTCAAGGGCTACATTGCCAGGCAGTCTCATGACATGCTCAGAATACGCAATGTTTCGTCCGATGACTGGGTAAACTGGATGATTCCTAGGCTGGACATCGAAAGAACATTCAATCTGCCACCAGGTACAGAAAATCCGGATTTTGTCATTCGTAAGGCACTTGTTGAGGTATACACCCAGTTGGCCAATGGTCAGCACATCCCCTTAATTGATCTGTCTCAGGATCCTGGGCTTTCAAGAGGTGTCAATCTTGGCCGCAAAGCATCATCACACAGAGAACTCCATTTTAAGGATTCGGACGCATGGCTTGAATACAACCAGAAGTTTGGCCAGGACAAGCTGTTTAACACAATTGTTAAGGATTTGGACAGAAGCGGTAGAAGAATCGGATTGATGGATGTTCTTGGCACCAATCCTGAAGCCAACTTTGATTTAATCATGAGAGCAGTTCGCCGTTTTTCGCTGGGCACAGATTTTTCCAGAAGGCTGCAAAACAATCTGAAACGCTTTGATGACACCCTCATGATTCTGGATGGACGAGCCAACATTCCAGCTAATGGCACTTTGGCCAAGGCCGGGGCGTATCTAAGGACTCATGCCAATATGACCATGCTTGGCAGGGTACTTATCTCATCCATGACAGATTTACCTGTGTTTGCCTCGGAACTGCAGCACCAGGGAGTTGGTATCCTGGAGTCCTATGCAAAAATGGCGGGAATGGTGGGGCGAAAAATCCTTGGTGAGCCCTTACGAGGATCCGCAAAGCAAAAACAGATTTTATCCTCAATGGGGGTGTTTCTCGATTCTTCCCGGGCTGAAATGATGGGATACAA
>DITF01000105.1 GCA_002422125.1 bacterium UBP17_UBA6191 | reverse complement strand
GTGCAGGCTGGCCTCGATTCCAAGGACTAGCAATATCACACTTAAAAATACCAAAATCAGTGACACGGAAGCTTCTTTAGGAAACTGGCTTCTGGCTTGTAGTGGAAAATTGGAGAGTATGGTGGACTGTGAGGATTCGTCATTGCTTAGATGGGGCCGAAACTGAAGTAGGGTATGGAGTTGCATGCGCAATGCTTCGGCATTAAGCAAGAATCTTTCTGAGGCCGCCAATGAATGTGGACTATCATAGTTTGTAAGGCCAAAACAAATTCGTTATAATCAGCCTGCTTTGTGACTGTACAAGGAATGCCTGGAGGAATGGAAATGTCTTTGGAAACCATTGCGACTTTGGATTTAGGAAATTATCTCAGCCCTGATAAAAATAGCAGAGATAAGTTTGTCAGGGAGTTAGGGGACAGTCTTAAGGAATTTGGTTTTTTTGCGATTGGAAATCATGGTGTAGATCAGGCTTTGATCGATAAAAACTATGCCCTGATGCAAGAGTTTTTTGAATTGCCTGTGGAGCTTAAAAAAAGATATGAAATTGAGGGCGGTGGAGGCCAAAGGGGTTACACTTCTTTTGGCAAGGAACATGCCAAGGATTCAAAGTATCCTGATTTGAAAGAATTCTGGCATGTGGGCCGAGAGGTTCCTAAGGGTCATGCGCTTGAGAAAGTGTATCAGCCTAATGTCTGGATTCAGGAAATACCTGATTATAAAGAGGCCTCGCTAGAGTTAATGCGACAGTTAGACCGTCTGGCATGGCTGACTTTACAGGCACTGTCTCTTTATCTAGGAGAGTCAGAAAATACTTTTGATAGCATGTTGGAATATGGAAATTCCATTCTTCGTACCATACATTACCCAGAAATTCCCGAAGGTTCACACCCACAATCCGTAAGGGCGGGAGCTCATGAAGACATTAACCTGATTACCATTTTGTGTGAGAGTACAGCACCAGGCCTTGAACTATTGCGCCGCGATGGAACATGGTTGCCAATTCATGCCCAAAAGGGTTTTATGGTAATTGACTCTGGGGATATGCTGGCACGGATTACTAACCAAGTAATTCCTGCTACAACTCATAGAGTGGTGAACCCAGGTAACTCCAGAGAGAGACGATTTTCTATGCCTTATTTTGTGCATCCAAGGCCAGATGCCAGTCTGGCCTGCTTGAAGTCTTGTGTAAGTGAGGGGAATCCACAGAAGTATCCCCCCATTCTGGCAGATGATTTTTTAACCGAAAGGCTGATTGAAATTGGCCTGATAAAAAAGTAGAACCTAATGAAAACAGTGGTAGATTTTTTGCAGGATCTGGAAGAAGTCCAGACCGTAATATCCGGTTATAATAAAGAAGCTGATGCCTTTTTTGAGGTATTGGATCCCCAAAAAAATGCAGATCCCAAACGGGTGGAATACATTGATAGTTTTTTGAGGGAAATTCAGTTGCCGGCAAATACGGAATGTCGTATGGCGGCTATTAGCAGGCTTGTGAGTCTGAGGGATGACAGTCTGGTACAGGTTTTAAAAAAGAACGGTATTGCTGAAGAGTCTACTCTGGATTTAGCTAAAGACAAGGCTTACGCTTGGGTCAGTCGTTACTACATGGAACGGCAGGCTGCTATGATCGAAGATATCTGTAGGCGCGACTTATTGACTCCCTTCTATCGTACTGCTTTACGGGGCTGGCACCGGATTGGTAAACATTTTACCAAATGGCAACCCGATTGGACTCGGGTCATTTTGCGGGAAGTCAATAGGGAACTTCCTAAACAATTTGAAGGCGATGAAGACAAAACAAATGTCTGGTTAAATGATTCTGGTCTGATTGATTTAGGACATGGGGGACAGCCAGGGGATCGGGCCTACTCTGTGTTGCAAAAAACTACAGAGGGTGCATGGAAATCACAGTCTTATCGCGTAGTATTTAAAGAACATGTTGAGGCAGTGGTAGGAGAAATTGAAAGTTTGAGCCAGGAGCTTTTATCCCATGAGGATAGAACTTTTCACGAAAAAACGGCTTGGATTGAATATTTACAATCCTTAAAAACCGCACTTATGGAGACAGATGTAAACAGCCTGATTGATCGTTGGGCCGATGTTGACAGAGCCTGGATGCAAATTACCTCTCCAATTCAACCCTCTCATCCGCTCGAATATTATGAGGACCATTTTCGCAAGGCAGTAGCTTTGGAATGGGATATTCGGATTGCCAATCCAGAACATGCCTCAAAAGGCAGAAGGCGGGATAAAGTCAGACTGATGAGCCAGACTTTTTTTCAATCGTTTGAGAATCAGTCGGTTCAGAGAAAGTCTATCGTTGATTTTGCCATATCAAAGCTTGATTCCGTGCAGTTGCACATTGGTAGGGTCGGTTTGTTTTATGGGGCTGATTTTTGTGGATTGCCCTCGGCTCAGGTTGTTCCTAATGATGAAGTGGTGTCCAGAGAGCATGGCAAAAAAATATTTGCCTTCCCGGACAACATTTTGCAGACCATGAGATCAAGACCCTTTGTTCGTCTATCCCGCGAAGTCTTTGGTCAGGAGTTTTTGAGCCGGGAACGAAAGCTCATGTTTCAGGATCGGGAATTGTGGTTTCGTATTTATGACATATCTACGGTAGGCCATGAATATGGGCATATTCTGTGGGTAGATGAAGATACAGAAGCTAAAATGAATCATTTGGGCAACTACAAAAATGTGGAAGAATGGAAGGCTACGACTGGGGGCCTTCTGACATTTTTTATGGATTCTGAGCCTTCTGAAGCGGATTGGAATCTTCGTTATCATGTAATGTCAGATCTGGTAAAACGAAGTATTGGCTTGATTGCATGGAGAGAAACTTCTGAGGTTTTGCCTNNAGAGGGTTTGATCCATCTGCAAGGGCTGTTTGATACCAAGGTTCTGAGTTTTTCTGATCAAAAACTCCAGATTGATATCTGTCCAGAATCTTACACCAGACTTAGTGAGTGGTATTTCAAAGTTTACCGTGATTTGGCAGAAAACTATTATCTAGCTAAACAGGAACCCACACCATTTTTGAAACGATATGCTAAAAAAAGAGGCGGTATTTGGGTTCCTTATGCCTCCGATATTGATGCCATGGCTGAGTGGTACTGGGATCTTTATCAAAAGTATGGTCAGGAAATAGACACTGAAGACAAACGCGAAAATTATCTTCTGAATTGACGGTGGGCAAAAACTAGGGACTCTATGGCCAGAATATCTTCTATTCTGGCCTTGCTTCTCCCCATTAAAAAGGCGTGGGCTTGGGCTGCATGCATCAGGCCAATTCCCGTGCGGGTGGATAGGTTTTGCGGAACATGAGAGAAGTTTTCCACCTGAGGGTTCTTTTTTTCAGGGCCGTTTTTTGATTTCAGGGCCATCAGGCTCAATTGGCCTGGATTGATTAGGGCAGGGTTGTCGCTATCTGATGTTTCCGTGGGCTCCGCTGTACTTTTTCGCGAGGACTCCAGCATCTTTAAGATTCGGTTTTCTACGGAAGTGTCCAAAGGCAACGATTTTACCTGTCGTTGTAAAGTGATCAAATCATTGGCACTGAGTATCTCTTGT
>DITF01000272.1 GCA_002422125.1 bacterium UBP17_UBA6191 | reverse complement strand
CCATACGAAACCAGGTAACAGGCAAAACTTCTCCCTCAGATTCTGCAAATATGGTTCCTTCCATCACCCGTTCCATGGAACGAATTCTGTCCAGTCTCCACTCAGACCATCCCATTTTTTGGGCTGCAACCTCAAGTATCTGCATATTCTTTCCTCTGTTTCTCATTTTGAACCATTGCCTCGCCAAGTGCCAGCATAAACCAGAACACATGCTGCATGGGCTGATCCATCAGGTACATACTGGACAAACTAAGCACGGTGAAACCTGCGCCTGCCATAAACAATAGCAAATGCCCGGGGCTTGATAATGTCCACCCCCTGCGCATTACAGCACCAAAAAGGTACAAAAGTACACAAAATCCCAAAAGCCCCTGTTCCACAAGCTGAAGAATATACTGGTTGTGAGGGTTTATCGTAGGCTCATGTTGGGGGTACATCCGTTTGGAATGCACCGAATTGACAGCCATGTAAGAACCAGTCCCATGGCCAAACACGGGCGATTGTTTCCATGCCTCAAGCCCTGTTGCAATATGAGTCAGCCGATCCCCAATTCCGTACCCAAACCTTCCCTCCCTAAACTCCAAGTATCCCAAATCAATTTGCTGAATCCTTTCTCTAACGGGTGGGACCAAAAAAGCACACAAGATGGCTACACCCAATATACCCATGGCCTTTTTAAGCCGCTCCTGCCCGGAACTTCCCACAAACAAAACGGCCATACACCCTACAAAAAAAACCAACCAGCCGGCCCGGCCCTGCATTAGTATCAATAAAAACAATCCAATCAAAAGCTGGACCCAGTTTGCGAAAGATTTCTGCCCCATCACCCGCATCCGATAAATGAGTGCCGTTAAGGCAAACGCCAGCAATGGGCTCCAGTGAACCCGATTCAAAAATGGGCTCCCACCCACTCCAAAAATGGATAATTCAAAACCCGAAAATCCATGCCAGTGGCGAAACCACTCCTGAATCTCAGCGGCCATTGGCACATGCCCAGGAAATGTCCCGTTGGCAACAATTATGCCCACGATAGTAAAAAGTAAAATCAAACAAGACAAAAACATGGAAGAGCAGAAATAACGAACGACCCTCTCTCCCATTCCCGGCTCATAAAACCAGTGCAGCGCATACAAAACAAAAAGGAGGCGCAGATGCCCCAGCACTTCAGCCAGGCCCAGAATCATATTTTGGCTCCAAAAACTACCTAACAACAGCATTAATATCCATATTCCAAACAGGCGAATGGGAAATGAAACTGGCTCTGTCCATAAAAACTTGTTCCTGAGCCAGAGTACGAGTATAGTAAGGCCACCTAGGATTGCTGCGGTATTGGTTACTCCAGTAGACAATGGAATACTTAGAGCGTAAGTAAAAATCAGTAATTTCACCAGACTTGACAGCCGGGGTGCATCCAAAGCCAGAGAATGCATGGGACTCTTCAAAGACTTAATATTTTCCCTCCATATGCGACATCGGTTTCTCAGGTATCGCTACCGCACCGAGCGGTTTGATCTGGAACAACTATGCAAATTACCAATTCAAGGTGGGGTTGCGCTAGACATAGGAGCAAATAAAGGAATTTTCTCTTACTGGATTAGCAAAACTGTTGGGAATTCAGGGCTAGTGTATGCGTTTGAACCACAACCAGAAATGCTTACTCACCTCAATAGGCTTAAATCCATATTTAATCTTGAGCAGCTCAGCATAAAACCTGTAGGCTTGTCCTCCAAAGCTGGAGAGCTTAGTTTGTATCGCAATTTTGCAGGTGACGGTGGGGCCTCTTTGATCAATACCACTGGTAAAGACCAAATTATCGCTGTACCCATCACTACTCTTGATGACTGTTTTTCTGATTCCCCGCCCAAAAATCTACAGTTGATAAAAATGGATGTGGAGGGTCATGAAACCTCGGTCATTACTGGCGGTGTTAATCTCATAAAACAACATAGACCCATCCTGATGATAGAATGTTCTCTTCCCCAAAAGACCGATCAACAAATCACCGAGATTCTAAAGCCCATGGGATACGATGTGTTTTTTTTAGACACTGGGGAAGCAATTTGTCAGGATAAAATTCGGGAAACCCCAAATCCTGATCGGGATATTTCCAATCGGAATCTCTGGTTCTGCCCGAGCGAGAAACTGCCTCACTTCTTCCCCGACATGAAAATTCGTTGATCCTCTGTGCAAAAAACACTAACATTTGCCGATTTTTTCCAGAACAAAGGATATCCATGCATCGAAAAATTCTGATTACCGGCGGTGCCGGTTTTGTTGGCAGCCATCTGGCTGAAAAATATCTGGCCGCTGGCCATGAGGTCTATGTTATTGACAACCTCTCGACTGGCTCCCTAAAAAATATCGAACATATCCAGAATAATCCTGCCTTCAAAGACAGATTTTATGTGACGATTGACACCATTTTTAACGAAACCAAAATGCTGGAATTGGTCGGAATTTGCGATACGGTCTTTCATCTGGCTGCAGCCGTTGGGGTCAAATACATTTTGGACAACCCCCTGTCTTCCATCACCACAAACATCCGGGGCACAGAAATTGTGCTGAGCCTGTGTAACAAATTTCGTAAAAAAGTGCTTTTAGCCTCTACATCTGAGGCCTATGGAAAACAAGTCAAAGCCCCACTCTGTGAAGAAGACGACATTACTTTTGGCTCATCAGGCAAATCGCGCTGGAGTTATGCAACCTCCAAGTTAATGGATGAATTTATGGGAATTGCTTACTTCAGAACCACAAAACTGCCAGTAGCAATTGTTAGACTCTTTAATACAGTAGGTCCCAGACAAACTGGGCAGTATGGAATGGTAATTCCCAATTTTGTGCAACAAGCCCTTAGGGATCAAAACATTACCGTTTTTGGTGACGGGTCCCAAACCAGAACCTTCACCCATGTGCATGAGGTTTCAGACTGTCTTATGAAGCTAATTGACACTCCTGCGGCTTATGGTCAGGTGGTAAATATCGGTGGCACTGAAGAAATCAGTATTCAGGCATTGGCCGAAAGAATTATCAAAAAAACCGGTTCCAGCTCCAAGTTAAGTTTTATCCCTTATGAACAGGTATACAGTCCTGACTTTGAGGATATGGGCCGAAGAGTGCCTAGCACTGAAAAACTTCGCTCCCTGATTGGATTTGCCCCTGAGCTGGCCTTAGATGAAATACTTGAGGATGTGATCCGCTTCATTAAAGAAGAGGCTCGATGATTTTTCTGTCTGCCTTTATTTTCAGTCTTCTGATTAGCTGGGGATTGATTAAGGTTACTCAGAAACATGGATGGGTATCAAGACCAAAGGGTGATCGCTGGAATGCCCGCACCGTATCGCTACACGGGGGAATTGGCATAGGATTGTCTTTTATACTGTGTTTTTTGTTCTGGAAGCTGACATCTTCCACAGAGTTGGAAATTCTTTTGGTCTGTATGCCTTTGATGATGATGCTTGTTGGGCTATACGACGACATTTTCCAGCTTATGCCCGCTCCAAAGCTTTTATCCCAGATATCAGTGGCCATTATTGCCATTGCCACTGACATTGATTTTGCGTTTTTAGCTTACGAACCCCTGAACTGGGCCCTTACCCTTCTGTGGATTGTCGGCATTACCAACGCCTTAAATCTTTTGGATAATATGGATGGGGCTTCGCCCGGTATCGCTTTTTTATGCGTGCTAAGCCTATGCCTGCTGCCCTGGAATCCAACTCCCTGGCTTACCGACATCGCCCTGATTTTGGCTGGCTCCATTTTGGGTTTTTTGGTGTTTAATTTTCACCCTGCCAAAATTTTTATGGGTGATAGTGGTAGCCTATTCTTAGGCAATCTGATTTCTTTGATGCTGATCCAATTTTCCCGTTCCATCTCGCCTGAGATTCAGCACACTTTCCTTCAGATTCCCAGTGCCCTCATAATCCCAGTGCTTTTGATCATTGTACCCATTATCGATACAACCTATGTCTCCTTTAATCGCTTCTACAACGGTTTTCCCATATCACAAGGTGATAAGGGGCATATAACCCACCGCCTGTCCTTCTTGTTTCAGAGTGACTGGCTCTCTGTCTTGATTTTATATGCTTACCAACTGCTGATATGTATAGTCGTTGCCTCTTACCAGTGGACTCTGTTTTATCCAATATTTTTACTCACTGTTTGGATGCTCTACAAACTTACAAAAAAAACCAATGCCTTCGTCTGGCCGGAAAAATATGTCACCAGTCATGAGGCAAGAACGACACATCGGTACCTGTTTCTGAAAAGACACTCCATTCTGTATCGGTTGTTTCGGTTGAACTCACACTCGTTAGACATCGTGAAAAAACGCCTTTAAGGAAACATAATGCAAATCCAAAATCTGTTTCAACGCCTGTGGCAATCTGGTAAATCTCTATATTACCGGAAGTACAGAGCGGGGGAAAGTTCTTGGTCACAGTGTGGTGAAGACCGAGTAATGGATTATCTGGCCTGTGTCATTCTTAAAATCCCTAGTCCTACCTATCTGGATATCGGAGCCCACCAACCTTGGTATCTCAGTAATACCGCCCTGTTTTACTCCAAAGGCTCACAGGGGTATCTGATTGAGCCTGACAAGTCTCTGGCCGCTAAATTGCGTCAAGAACGACCTAGAGATACGGTCTATGAGTTTGGAATCGCCAAAGAATCAGGAAGGCTGGAGTTTTTTCAAATGTCTGAACCCACTCTCAATACCATGAGCGAGACAGAAGCCATACGCATGGAAAAAATGGGGTTAACGATTGTAGCAAAGAGCCACATTCAGGTAGTTGGCATCAATGAACTACTGGTGGAGATGAAGATCAAATGCTGGCCTGATATCTTAAGTCTTGATGTGGAAGGCTTGGATTTGGAAATTGTTGAGGCTGTAGATTTTTCACAGTCTGGGCCCAAACTGATCTGCCTTGAAACTGTAGCCTATGACCCTATCAGTGGTAAAAAAGATACGCGTCTGGCAGATATATTAAAAACCAAGGGTTATCTGCAGGTTGCTGACACCTGGATCAATAGTATCTTTGTACAAGAACGACTTTGGTCTACTCTTCACAATTCTGACCGATAAATCCCATCAATTCTACTGTACAGGTTTTCAAGACTGAAATTTTGAATCACATATTCCCGTGCCAATTGAGTCCGACTGGAATTGTCTTTTTCAAAAACTTCTTGCATTCCCTGAGCTACAGACGATGGATTCTGTTCCACAAGTAATCCACGAACTCCCTCACCCAAGGTATCTGGAACTCCCCCGACAGCAGTAGACACAACTGGAACACTGGCCGCAAAAGCCTCCAAAATTGAAAGTGGGGTTCCTTCGTTTACTGAGGTCAACACCAGACAATCCATAAACCCATAAATTTGGGCCGGTTCTTCCTGATTGCCACAAAACAGAAGATTTTCGCCTAGCTCTATTCTTGCCTCAAGTCCCATCAAATCATCCAAAATTTTAGATTCCCCTCCCCCAATAATCGCAAACCTCACTGGCTTACCAGGATTAGTGCGCATAAAAATCATGGCCGCCTCAATAAAAAGTCGATGATTTTTGATGGGAGCAACTCTACCTACAATTGCAAAAACAAATTCACCCTTAGACACTTGAAACTTGTTACGCAACGCCAGTCTATCAAGCTCCTTGGTAAAATTAAAATTTAATCCCAAGGGAACAATATAGTGCTGCTCTGGTTTTCCGACCTTGTAGGTTTCCATGATTTCATTTTTCTGCCTATCAGAAAGAGTCACTATCTTATCGGTGCAAAAATCAGCTAAAAATCGTTCGATTATCAAGAAAACAAAATGTGTGAATCGGCTGAAATATCCATGAAATGTATGTCCATGATAGGTATGTACAATCTGTATTTTCTTTTTTGTGACAAGCCTGTACATTGCGCCAGCTAGCCTGCCACAAAAGCCTGCTTTAGAAGTATGTGTATGTATTATGTCCGGCTGAACTTTACGCATCATGCCAAACAAATCCCATACCACCAGCAGGTCTTTTACTGGGTGAATCGAGCGGGATAAAGAAGAAAGGCAATACGATGGGATAGACTGCTGCAATACAAGGCCTTCCATACTTTCCTCATTGGCTTCAACTTTACCATACACTAGTACGGTACTGTATCCATATTCCAGCAACCCTCCAGCCAGCCAGGTTACATGACGGGCCGGGCCACCCACATTAAGACGAGCAATGATTCTCAGAATTTTCATCCGATTTTCAAATCCTGTTTCAACTGGCTCCAAGCAACCACATCCCCTTCTGATACTGGTTTCCCCCACAGCTTCAATAGAAGCTCGGCATTGCCTGAGCCGAAGAAAAATAGGTCTACAAGGGACTTATAGGCCCAAGAAAATGTCTTGACACAGCTTGACTTGAATCCCGGTTTTTTTTTCAGAATCGACTGCAAAAACTCCCATCGTCGTGTAAGCCTCTTTTTTAAAGTCAAATCCCCCTGATAATACGCCAAGCAAACTTTATGTATACATGCATAGCGGCTACTTTTATATGCCCGATATAAAAGCTCCTGATCTTCGGTTTTACAACCTGGCAAATACCCCCACTTTACAAACCAGTCTCTTCTGCCCATCCATGT